>DATJIM010000291.1:0-21888 GCA_035493195.1 Caldimonas sp. | reverse complement strand
GCGCTCGTCCTCGTTCGGCCTGCGGCGGATCTTCAACGGCGAGAAGCGCAATCCGCACAGCGGCATGGACATCGCCGCGCCCACCGGCACACCGGTTGTTGCCGCTGCTGCCGGCGCAGTGGCCGACACCGGTGACTACTTCTTCAACGGCAACACCGTGATCGTCGACCACGGTCAGGGGTTTCTGACGCTGTACTGCCACCTGTCCGCGATCGAGACGGCGGTCGGCGCGCTCGTCGAGACCGGCGCGCAGATCGGCCGCGTCGGCGCGACCGGTCGGGTGACCGGCGCCCATCTGCATTTCAGCGTCTATCTGAACGCGACGCCGGTCGATCCGGCGCTCTTCCTCGGGCCGTGAGCGGAGGGCTCCGCGCAGGCCCGAGAGAACACCGGGTCAGGTCGCCCGCACGCGTTGCCCTTTGGAGTCGACGACGACTTCGCCGTCCTCCTTCGCGAACGGTGCCTGCTGCGGCGACGGCAGGATGTCGAGCACAAGCTCCGAAGGACGACATAGTCGCGTCCCGAGTGGCGTGACGACGATGGGACGCTCCATCAGGATCGGGTGCTTCACCATCAGCTCGAGAAGCTGCTCATCGGTCCACTTCGGATCGTCGAGGCCGAGTTCGTCATAGGGCGTGCCCTTGCGACGCAGGAGTTCGCGTACCGAGATGCCCATCGCGCGCACGAGTGCGCCGAGCTTCTCCTTCCCGGGAGGAGTCTTGAGGTACTCGATGACCTCAGGCTCGGAACCGCTATTGCGGATCATCGCCAGCGTGTTGCGCGAGGTCCCACAGGCAGGGTTGTGGTAGATCGTGATGTCGCTCATTGACGGCCCAGGTTCACTTGTTGCGCGGCGGCGAGCTTTCAGCAGCAGGACGATGCGGCCTTGACGGGCACGGTCAGCGGCGTGCCGCGGGGCGCGCCGCCCGCGCAGCAGGCAGACGCATCCGTTTCGGTGCGCTTGCTCTCGCTGAACACCGGAACGTTCCCGAGCGTGTGGAACTGCTCCCAGGCGATGCCTTGCGGGTCCGTCAGCCAGTACTTGTCGCTGCGCGCGTAGCAGCAGGTCGTCTCGCCTTCGTCAAGGAGCGTCATGTCCGCGGCCTTCGCCCGTTCCTTCAGTTCGGAGAGCTCTTCCTCACTGTCGGTCTGGAATCCGAGATGGTCGACCCCGGGCTTGCTGCCGAGCGTCGAGATCGCGAAGTTGATTCGTGGGTCTTCGAGCATCCACTTGGCATAGTCGCCCTCCACGCGCGTCGGCTCGGTGCCGAACAGCTTCGAATAGAAGGCGATGCTTTGCCCGAGGTTCTCGACATGGGCGTGGACGTGGAATCGCTTCATCAGGATCTCCGGTTGGTGTCAGCAATCGCAGGCAGCGCCAGCCGTTTCGACGGCGCAGGCCGCTCCCTGGCAGCAGTTCTCGGCCAGGTAGCCGAGAAGAGCATTCATACGCGCGTAGGCAGCGCGATAGACGATGTTGCGGCCGAGACGCTCCTGTTCGACAAGGCCAGCGGTCGCGAGCTCCTTCAGGTGGAACGAGAGCGTGTTCGGTGGAATCGCCAGGCCTTCGGCCATGGCGCTGGGGGTGAGGCCCGCCTGTCCGACGGCCACGAGGGCACGGAAGACCTCGAGGCGGACTGGCTGAGCCAAAGCCGCCAACGCCGAGACAACCTGGTTCGCGTCCATAGTTCCAGTATAGTGGAATTGACCAGGAATGCAAGCGGCGCCGAAGTTCAACGTCGGCTTTGGGCCAAGGGCGACCCTCGGAGCGACCACCCGAGCGACCCGCGTCAGTCTGCGGCTCGTCCCCGCTTCGGCGGTCGAGCCCGGGCCTTCGCTCCTGCGCACACCTTGAACGCCATCGGCAGCTTGAGCCCGTCGGTCGTCAGGTGCTTGGTGGCATGGCGCACGAAGGCAGCGCGAATGCGTTCGCGGACCTCTGGCGTCTGCGCGTTGATGAGGGCGGAATTGCGGGCCATGCACCCCATCGACCCGGTCCATAGCGCCTCGGCATTCGGCAGATGCCACGTGAAACCGTGCGAGGCCACGCCGACGCTGCAAAGACCGGCGGATTCCAGCAATCCGAGAAGAGCATCGTCTTCCGAGTAGCGAAAGAAGGCAGGCCCGGGCGGAAGGTCTGCCCCGAGCCTCGGGCTTCACCTCGTCGAGGGCGGAAAGCACGACGCCATGCATCTGGTTGCGCGCCGGAAGATCCCACCACGCGAATGCGCAGATGCTCCCGGCACGCGCGACGCGAGCGCACTCCGCCACCGCAGCCGGAGGATCGGGGAAGTGGCCGATGCCGAACGCACACACGATCGCGTCGAACGTTTCATCGTCGAACGGCATCGAATCGACGCTCGCTTCGCGAAAGGTGCATCCTGGATTCAGTCTGCTGGCGAGTTCCAGCATGCGCGGTGCGAGGTCGACGCCGGTGACGTGGGCCCCCATGCGCGCAGCGTGCATGGCAACCACGCCTGATCCGCAGGCGACATCGAGCACTTCGGTGTTCGCGCCGACCTCGGCTGCAGCCAACAGCGGTTGAGCCGCGTGCGCCGTGACCGATGAGAAGAACGCGTGATAACTGTCCGCGAGCCGGTCGTGGGCGCTGCGCTCGAAGTCTCGGAACGCATTCGGATCGATCGTCTCAGACATCGGCCGACTCCGCGTCTGCCGGACGAGAACACCGCCCGGCAGATGCGGTCGCAAGGGCTGTCAGACCGGCGATGACAGCGGTTCCTTCAACGGCTGATCCGCATGGCTCCGCCCCATCACGCAGGCGCCCTACTGGTCGTTGTGCCCCTGATGCTGTTCCTATTCGCGGACCCCGGCAAGCCGAGAGATGGCCCGGGACACGCCCTCCTGCCGACTGCGACGTCGGGCTCTGGGCGCCCGTCCCGGTCCCGTCCGGGCTGGCGTTCGTCGGCGCAGGACGCGACTCGTCGGCCGCAATCCGCGCTTCGTCGCAAGGCGCTGGGAAGGCGAAACCCGGCTCTCTACATTCACCGCCGACGCACCACCCGGTGCGCACCGAAGAAGGAGCCGATCATGACCACCGAGAACATCTTCTCCGCCGTCCTCACGCTCAGCCTGCTGGCCGGTGGCGCGGTGGCGTTCGGCTCGGATGCGGCGCGGACCCCCGCCGCGGCGAAGGTCGCGACCGTGACGCTGCCCGCAGTGACGGTCGTCGGCCACCGGGTCGACGTCGCCGAAGTGACGCTGCCCACCGTGACGGTCACCGGTCACCGGATCGCCTCGGCCGCGGTCGCCGAGGTGACGCTGCCGACCGTGACGATCGTCGGTCGCCGCGCGGCGACCGAGGTCGCGGTCGAGACCGAGAGCGTCGAGCAACGGGTGCAGTGAGCGGTCGGCCGTCCCCCCGGCGGCCCTCCTCCTCTCACCGCAACGGCCGCCTCCGGGCGGCCGTTGTCGTTGCAGAGCGCGTCGAGATCGCGGACCACCCGGTGCAGCCGCGCACCGGCGGTCGGGCGCCCGCCAGCCACAATATTTGCCGCGTCCATTCGTCTACCTACCATGGACGCCCTGGCGGCCCTGCCCCCGCGAACCCACCGCACCATGCCCGCCCACGCCTCGCGGTTCACGGACATCGTCACCCGTGAGCGTTCGCGACTGGGCAACTTCATCCGCGGCCAGGTGCGCGACGCCGCCGAAGCCGAGGACATCCTGCAGGACGTGCTGCTCGAGTTCTACGCCGCCACCGAGGCGTTCGAGCAAGCCGGCGCGTGGCTGTTTCGGGTCGCCAGGAACCGCATCATCGACCGCGCGCGAAGGAAGAGGGAAGAACCGCTGCCGACCGTCGACGATGACGACGGTCGCAGCTGGCTCGAAGAGAACCTGCCCGACCCGGCCGCCGGGCCCGATGCCGCCTATGCCCGATCCGTGCTGCTCGGCTCGATCCAGGCCGCGCTGCAAGCGCTGCCGGCCGAGCAACGCGACGTGTTCGTCGCGCACGAGATCGAAGGCCTCTCGTTCGCCGACATGGCGTCGCGATGGCGCGTGCCGCAGAACACCTTGCTCGCGCGAAAGCGCTACGCGGTGCTCGCGCTGCGGGCGCGGCTGCAGGCCGAATACGGCGACCTCATCGTCTAGCGCGCACGCGCCGCGACCTTCTGGAGACAACGATGCGCATCTTTCCGCTCGCCCTCATCGCCGTCGGCGTGTTTGCGCTGCTCAGGCACTACGGCCTCGTCGATGCCGCGTTTCTCAACCTGCTCTGGCCCTTGCTGCTCATCGGCATCGGCGTGGCCCTCCTTGCGCGCCCGCGTTGGCGCGCGGACATGCATGAACGCATGCAGGACCGCTGGGAGCGCCGCATGCATCGGCACTTCGGCCCCGGCTGGGCCAACCTGAGCGAAGAAGAGCGCGAGCGCTTTCGCACGGGCATGCGGCAGTGGCAGTCGCAGCTGCCGAAGCCACCCCCTCAACCTCCCGCACCGGGCGAGCAACGCTGACGCTGGCCTGATCCGAACGTTCGGCGCCCCCACTCTCCCATCCACTCGGAGCACACCATGCGAATTTTTCCCTTGGCACTCATCGTCATCGGCTTGCTCGGCGTCGCCAAGTACCTCGGCCTGATCCCGATCGGCATGTTCCACGTCATTGGCCCGATCTTGCTGATCGCACTGGGCGTCGCTCTTCTGTTCCGCCGTCCGCGCCGCTGCTCCGGCGACTGGCGCGCGCACCGCGGCGGCGGCACGAGCGCATCGCCGCCTGGCCCGGCCGGCCCGGTTTGACGCACGCCGACTTCAGTCGAGGACGACGACCCGGTCGCCATCGCCGGCAATGCAGCCATCGGCCACCGGCTCCCACCCGCGATGCACGACGATGCGGTCGCCGGCGTGGCAGACCTCGATGCGCTGCGCATCCGGCAACTGCGCTCGCACGAAGGCCTCGATCGAAGCCGGCATGCTGACCAGATAGCGACGCACCGCCCGGTCGGCGACCGGATGGTCGTCGACGTGGACCCAGGGCACGAACGGGCGCGCGATCGTGAGGAAGAGCGAGCTGGCGTCGAAGAGCGTCGGCGAATAGCCCGCGTCGAGGAGCCAGCGCTGCGCGGCGCGGCGCGCGTCGGGCTCGGCATCGTCGACGTCGCCCCAGGCCAGCGCGAGCAGCTCGGCCACCCACTGGTTGCAGTTCTGGTAGCGCTCGCTGAACGGGTACGCGTTGGCGCTGTATGCCGCACCGAGGAGGCCGAGCGATGCGGCGTTGTCGAGCGCGCGCCGCGCCAGCGCCAGCGCCGAATCCGGCGGCAGCAGCACGATCGAGACGTAGCCGAGCGCCGTGTCTTCCTCGGTGCCCGCGACGAAGCCCGCGACGCCCTGGTCGTACAACCGCGGCACGCGCTCGTCGCACGCGAAATAGAGCTGGCGCACGGACCAGGGACCGTTCTCGCTCGCGCGAAGGCTGACGCCGGCGTGGGAATAGCGCTGACCGAAGCGCTCGAGGTCGAGCCCGGAACGAGCGACGATCGCGCTCGCGCCATCGGTCGCTTCGAGCTCCGCGCGCACGACGGCGGCAAAGCGGAGCAGACGATCGTGCTGCCGCGCCGACACAGGGTGCGTGGTCCGGTCGCAGAACGCGACCGACGAAGCCGAAGCGCCGGCGCACGCCGTCGCCAGCAGTGCCGCAGCGACGGTGCGGCCGATCCAGGGCCGCATCGAAGTCAGAGCGTCACGGGATGCGCGGCGAGCTCGCGATACCAGTCGTCCTCGAGGACGAGGTAGAAGGGCTCGCCTCCCGGCGCGAGCGCGAACTCGACGCCGTACGGGCGCGGCCGAGCGGTGACGACGCTGCCGGCGGTCACGCGCACCGGCTCGAGGGCCCGTGCGGGCAACTCGAGCGCGAAGCCCTCTTCGGACGCTCGGTCGAGCGGACTCAGCTCGAGACGCACGCGGTCGGGCCAGCCGGCGACGGCGACGATCGCATCGACCCGATAGTCGCCGCGCGCGCTCTTCTTGTTGTCGTTCGACGAGCTGTTGCTCGAGGCGCGGAACGAGTCGGACACGCTGCCGAGCGACGCCGAGCCCGCCGACGATGCCGAAGACGCCAGGCTGTCGGCCCTGGCCGACACGGCGGCGAACGCCACCGCCAAGGCAGCGACGAGGAGAAGATGAGTGCGTGGGGAACTCATGGTGGACTCGCAACGGATATCTGCAGGATAGCGCCTTCGACAGACTCGACGTCTCAATCGAGTTTCCATTTGTTGTCGACGATCTTCACGATCACCCGCGCGCGCTGGTCGAAGCCGAGGTGGTCGTTCTTCGACATGTTGACGACGCCGTTGCTGACGTGCAGATCGTGGATGCCCTCGAGCGCTTCGCGCAGCGCGCGGCGAAACTCGACGGTCCCCGGATTCGCCTTCTTGAGCGCCACCGGGATCGCTTGCGCGAGCTCGAGCCAGGCATCCCACGTGTACGAGCCGAACGCCGAGACGCTGCCGACGCCGTACGCCGCCTCGTAGCGCTTCTTGTAGTCGAGCGCGGCCGCCCTCGCCGGGTGGTCGGCCGGCAGCGCATCGGCGACGACGACGGGGCTCGTCGGCACGTAGGCGCCTTCGACGTCCTTGCCGCCGACGCGCAGGAAGTCGTTGTTGGCGACGCCGTGGTTGAAGTAGATGCGGCCCTTGTAGCCGCGCTCGGCGAGCGCCTTCGCCGGCAGCACCGCAGGCGTTCCGGAAGCGCCGATGACGACCATGTCCGGATTCGCCGCGACGATCTTGATCACCTGCCCCGTGACGCTGGTGTCGCGCGGCGCGTAGCGCTCGCTCGCGACGATGCGGATCTTGCGCGACTCGGCCAACTTGTCGAACTCGGCGTAGAACGCCTCGCCGAGCGCGTCGTTGAAGCCGATGTAGCCCATCGTCTTCATGCCCGCGCGCGCCGCGTGCTCGAGGATCGCGAGCACCATCATCGTGTCGGTCTGCGGCGTCTTGAACATCCACGCCTTCTTGGCCGACATCGGCTCGATGATCCGCGCCGACGAGGCGAGCGAGATCACCGGCGTCTCGCCCTCGGCGACGACGTCGATCATCGCGAGCGTGTTCGGCGTCGTCGTCGAGCCGATGATGACGTCGACCTTGCTCTCGCTGATCAGCTTGCGCGTGTTGACGACGGCGGCGCTCGAATCGCTGGCGTCGTCGAGAACGATGTACTCGACCGACTTGCCGGCGATGCTCTTCGGCAGCAGCGCGATCGTGTTCTTCTCGGGGACGCCGAGCGAGACCGCCGGCCCGGTGGTCGACAGAGTGACGCCGACCTTCACCTGCGCCGAAGCCGGCATCGCCAGCGCGACGAGAAGAGCGGCGAGCGACGCGGCGACGGGCACGCGGGGGAAACGGATCCTCATGCGATCTCCTGGTGGTGGGTCATCGTTGGCGGTAGCGGTCGTGGACGACCTCGTCGGCGAACAGCGCCTCGATCTCTTCCGTGCCGTAGCCGAGGCCGCGCAGCACTTCTTCGGTGTGCTGGCCGAGCCACGGCGCGGGCCGGCGGATCTGCGTCAGATCGCCGGTCGACTTGAGCGGCAGGCCGATCGTCTTCATCGGCCCGATCTTCGGGTGCTCGATGTCGACGACCATGTCGCGCGCCGCGATCTGCGGGTCGGCGAGCATCTCGTCGTAGCGGTTCACCGGGCCGCCCGGCACCTGCGCGGCGTCGAGCTTGTCGACCCAGTGCGCCGTCGGCTGCGTCGTGAAGACGGCTTCGATCTCGCGCTCGAGCGCATCGACGTTGGCGAGGCGCGCTTGCGCGGTCGCGAAGCGCGGGTCGGTCAGCCACTCGGGCTTGTCGCAGACGAGCGTGCAGAAGTTGTTCCAGAGCTTCTCGTTGCTCGCGCCGACGGTCGCGTAGCCGTCCCGCGTCCGGTACGCCTGATACGGCGCGGCGCGGCGATGGCGCGTGCCGGTCGCGGTCGGGATCTCGCCGCCGCCGAACCAGGCGCCGAACTCCCACGGCGTCCACGGCAGCCCCGCTTCGAACAGCGACGTCTCGAGGTACTGGCCGTGGCCGGTGCGCAGACGCGCGATGTACGCGCCGAGGATCCCGTAGAGGCAGGTGACGCCGCTCGCGATGTCGTTCATCGCGATGCCGACCTTCGCCGGTCGCCCTTCGGGCTCGCCGGTCATCGTCATGATCCCCGACATGCCCTGCGCGATGATGTCGAAGCCGCCCTTCCTGCCGTACGGCCCGGTCTGGCCGAAGCCCGACATCGATGCGTAGATGACGGCCGGATTGACGCGGCGCATCGCTTCGTAGTCGATGCCGAGCTTGGCGACGACGCCGGGCCGGAAGTTCTCGGTGACGATGTCGGCCGCGGCGGCGAGCTTCATCAGCACCTCCTTGCCGCCCGGCGCCCGGAGATCGAGCGCGACGCTCTTCTTGTTGCGGTTGAGAACCGCGAAGCAGTACGACTCGCCGTTGACCTTCGGGTCGAACCGGCGCGACGCGTCGCCCTCGGGGAAGTCCTCGATCTTGACGACCTCGGCGCCGAGGTCGCCGAGCACCATCGTGCAGTACGGACCCGCCTGCACGTTGGTCAGGTCGAGCACCTTCACGCCTTCGAGCGGGAGCGCCATCGTGTCTTCTTTCGTCGGATCAGCGGATGACGGTGAGCTGCGCCGGGTCGATGTCGGCGACGACGGCGTCGCCGGCCTCGTGCACCTCGTGCGCGCGCGTGCTCACGCGCAGCGGCTCGGCGAGGCCGTGCAGCAGCACCTGGTAGTCCCAGTACTCGCCGAGATACGAGCGCCGCTGGACCACGCCGCGTGCGCGGCAGCGGCCGTCGGCGGCAGCGGCCTCGCCGCGCAGCAGCTGGATGCTCTGCGGCCGCAGCGACACGACGACGGCGTCGCGCTGGCGAGCCTCGAGGCCGAGCGCTTCGGGCGCGACCGCGAACGCGCCGAAGTCGACGCCGTGCGCCGCGGGCTTGCCTTCGAGGAAGTTGGTGCGCCCGATGAAGCCGGCCACGAAGCGCGTGCGCGGCCGCGCGTAGAGCTCGAACGGCGCATCGATCTGCTCGATCCGCCCCTTGTCCATGACGACGATGCGATCCGACGTCACCATCGCCTCCGCCTGGTCGTGCGTGACGTAGACCATCGCGATCTTGAACTCGTCGTGCAGGCGCCGGATCTCGAGGCGCATCTCCTCGCGCAGGTTGGCGTCGAGATTGGAGAGCGGCTCGTCGAGCAGCAGCAGCGACGGCTTGACGACGATCGAGCGCGCGAGCGCCACGCGCTGCTGCTGCCCGCCGCTCAGCTCGGCCGGGTAGCGGTCGCGCAGCGCGCCGAGCTGGACGACGCCGAGGATCTCGTCGACGCGGCGCCGGATCTCGCCGCTCGCGAGCTTGCGCAGCTCGAGGCCGAAGCCGACGTTCTCGGCGACCGTCATGTTCGGCCAGATCGCGTAGCTCTGGAAGATCATCGACATGCGCCGCCGCTCGGGCGGCAGCACCGACTCGGGAGACGAGATCACCTCGCCGTCCATCTCGATCGTCCCGGCGGTCGGCGCGAGAAAGCCCGCGATCATCCGCAGCGTCGTCGTCTTGCCGCAGCCCGACGGGCCGAGCAGCGAGACGAGCTCGCCCTCCTCGAGCGCGAGGTTGAAGTCGTCGACGGCGGTGACGCCGCCGAACGCGCGCGAGACATGGCGGAGCACCAGGCTCATTGGTGCACCCTCGGCCTGCGGCAGGTCCCGCCAAGCGGGACGGAGCGTCCCCTTCGGAGCGGCCGTGCGGGGACGCTCATGCCGCGGTCCTGCGCAGCATGAAGTCGCGGCCGAGGAGGCGAAAGCCGACCAGGATCAGCGCGACCGTGATGACGACGAGGACGAGGCCGATCGACGCCAGCATCTCGAAGTTGCCTTCGTCGCTCTTGTCGAACAGCAGCACCGAGAGCACCTGGGTGTTGATCGAGTAGAGGAAGATCGCCGAGCTCAGCTCGCGCGTGCCGGGGATGAAGACGAGGATGAACGCGCCCGCGAGGCTGCGCTTCAAGAGCGGCAGGACGACGCGGCGCACCGCCGTGAGCCGCGTGCCGCCGAGGATGCGCACCGCGTCCTCGAGCTCGGGATGGATGCTGCGGATCGAGGCTGCGCTGTTGGCGTAGGCGATCGGCAGGAAGCGCGTCGCGAAGGCGAGGATCAGGATCCACGCCGTGCCGTACAGCAGCAGCGGCGCGTGCGTGTAGGCGGCGTAGAAGCCGATCGCGAGCACGATTCCCGGGATGACGAACGGCGCCATCGTCAGGAACGAGAGCACGCCGCCGACGCGGCGGCCGACGAGCTCGCGGTTGACGACGTAGGCGACGACCATCGCCAGCAGCACCGCGATCAGCGCGGCGGCGCCGGCGTAGAGGAAGGTGTGGATCGTCGCGTTGCGCGTCAGCGTGTTCTCGAACAGGGTGAAGCGCAGGTTGGCGAGCGTCAGGTTGTCGAGCGCGAAGCCGCGCCCCCACGCCTTGGCGAGCGCCGCCTGGCAGATCACGACCATCGGCAGGAAGAACGAGAGCGTGCAGACGAAGAGGCACCAGCCGAGCAGCGGCCACTTCCACGCGCCGAGCTGCACCGGACGCCGTTCGCCGCCCTTGCCGGTGAGCGCGACGTAGCCCTTGCGGCTCGTCAATCGCCGCTGCACCCAGAAGAGCAGCACGGTGACGCAGAGCAGCGGCATCGCGTACGCGGCGGCGACGCCGACCTTCGGCGGATATTCGAAGAATTGCCAGAGCTGCGTCGTGACGACATGAAAGCGTCCCGGCAGCGCGAGCAGCGCCGGCGATCCGAACAGCGCGATCGCCTCGAGAAAGACGAGGATGAACGCGCCGAGCAGCGCCGGCAGCACGAGCGGCAGCGTCACCGAGCGCATCGTCCTCAGCGTGCCCGCGCCGAGGATGTTGGCGGCGTCCTCCATCTCCGACGAGACCAGGTCGAGCGCCGACTTCGTGAACATGAAGACGTACGGGAAGCTGTAGCACGCGGTGACGAGCACGAGCCCGGGCATCGAATAGATGTTGAACGGGCCCTTGTCGGCGCCGGTGAGAGCGACCGCGGCGCGGTTCAGCCACCCCGCGTTCGGCCCGGCGAGCAGGATCCAGCCGACTGCGCCGAGGTACGGCGGGATGATGAAGGTGCCGAGGATCGAGACCCAGATCAGGCCCTTGCCGGGCATGTCGGTGCGCGACAGCGCCCATGCGAGCGGCACGCCGAAGACGAGGCACAGCGTCCCCGCCGACACGCCGAGCACGAGCGAGTGGCCGAGCGCCTCGAGGTAGCGCGCGCGGCTGTACGCGGCGACGTAGTTGGCGACGGTGAAGCTGCCGTCGGGCTGCTGGAAGCTGACGACGAGCAACCGCAACAGCGGGTTGACGACGAGCAGCAGGAGCAGCGCGATCGCGACCAGCCACACCCACGCCGACTTGTCGGCGTCGCGCCAGCGCCGTCGCAGCGACACCGAAGGCCCGGGTGCGAGCGCGGCGGCTTCGGGTCGTGCGCTCACGGCGCGCGCCGCCTCAGATGCCGAAGGTGTCGCGGAACTGTTCCTTCACTTCCGGGATGCCCTTGGCGATCTCCTCTTCGGTCGGCCGGATCACCTTGATCTCTTCGAGCGGCTTGGCGCCCGGGCCGACCTTGACGCCCTTGACGACCGAGAGCGAATGGTCCTTCACCTGCACTTCGGCGGCGGGCTTGTCGAGCAGGAACTCGACGAACAGCTTGGCGGCGTTCGGCGCCGGCGCGTTCTTCGGAATGCCGGTCTCGGAGACCATGAGCAGCGCGCCGTCGGCCGGGTAGATCACCGCAAGCGGGTTGCCCTTGTCGCGGCTCAGCAGCGTCGTCGCCTCGGGACCGGCGGCGACCCAGCGCTCCTTCGCGTTCAGCATGGTCACCGTGTCGTTGATCGAACGGCCGATCTGCGGCTTGTTCTTCTCGAGCTTCTCGAAGTACTGCCAGCCGTAGAGCTTGCGCATCTCGACCGTCCATGTGCCGACGTAGCCGCTGAACGCCGGGTGGCCGATCGCGATCTTGTCCTTCCACTTCGGATCGAGCAGGTCGGTCCAGCGCTTCGGTGCGTCCTTCTCGGACACGAGCGACGTGTTGTAGCAAATGGCGATCAGCGCAGCCGCGGTCACCCAGTATTGATTGTCCTTGTCGTTGTACTGCTTGAGCGAGTCGACCATGTTGGCGAGGTTGTGGGGCTGGTACGGCATCAGGAGGCCGTTCTTCTTCAGCTCGGGGTAGTGGCTGATGTCGGTGCTGCTGAAGACCGACGCGACCGCGAGATTGGCCTTCAGGTCCTGCTGCAGCCGCTGGAACGCGACCTGCGCCGTGGTGCGCACGAAGTTGCACTTGACGCCCGGGTACTTGCGATCGAACGCGGCGCAGATGTCGGCGATCGTCTCGGTGTCGTAGTGCGCGGTGTAGACCGTGAACTGGCCCTCCTTCTTCGCCGCGTCGTAGAGCTGCTGCTCCCACGGCGCCATCTGGGCGAGCGCGGGGAGCGCCAGCGCCGCGGCGGCGGCTGCGAGCGCAAGACGGATCGAGCGGGTCACCATCGTCATGTCTGCTCCTGGTCTTACAGCCGGCTAGCGGCGCGCGAAGTCGGGCTTGCGCTTCTCGGCGAACGCGCGGACGCCCTCGCGGTAGTCGTCGCTGTGGTTGCAGCGGTCGATCGCCGCCTGCGCTGCGCCGTCGTGGATGTCGGCCGGGTCGCGCAGCCAGGCGTTGATCGTCGCCTTGGTCGCTTCCATCGTCAGCGGGGCGTTCTCGGCGATCGCGCCGGCGAGGTCGCGCACGGTCGCTTCGAGCGACGCCACCGGCGCGACGCGGCAGACGAAGCCGATCCGCAACGCCTCGGCGGCGTCGAAGACGCGCGCCGTGTAGAACAAGTCGTACGTGCTCTGCACGCCGACGAGCGCGAGGAAGCGGTGCACGCCGGCCTGGCTGTAGCCGAGGCCGAGCCGGCCCGCCGGCATCCGAAAGCGCGCGTCGTCGGCGCAGACGCGCAGGTCGCACGCAGCGGCGAGGCCGAGGCCGCCGCCGAAGCAGATGCCGCGGATCTGCGCGATCACCGGCTTGGTCGCGCGCGCCGGCGACTGGTACGCCGCCTCGACGACCTCGTTGTAGCGCCGCTGCGCCTCCGGCTCGCTGCGGTTGGCGCCGAACTGCGACACGTCGGCGCCCGAGACGAACGCCTTGTCGCCGTCGCCGGTCAGCACGATGACGCGGATCCCGGGGTCGCGGTCGAGCTCGCCGATGCGGCCCGGCAGGGCCTCCCACATGTCGGCGGTCATGGCGTTGTGCTTCTCGAGGTTCGAGAAGACGAGGGTGCCGACGGCGCCGTCGCGGCGCACGAGGATGTCTGCCAACTTGGGTTTCGTCAGTGGGGGGCAGCGGCCATCGTAGGCGCCGCGCGCGCACCGCTGCATCGGGCTAGCCCGGATGCCGTGCTCGCCGTGCGGCCATCGGCGTTCGCGGCGCTATCCTGCCGGCGCGCCGCCGGCGCCGACACATGGCCCAGCCCCGGATCTTCATCAGCTACCGCCGCGACGACGCGGCGGGCTACGCCCGCGCGGTCAACGACGCGCTGGTGCGGCGCTTCGGCGCCGACGCCGTCTTTATCGACGTCGACGACATCCACGCCGGACAGCCGTTCAGCGATGTCATCCAGCGCTCGGTCGGAGGCTCGGACGTGCTGCTCGCGCTGATCGGCAAGCGTTGGCTCGGCGAGCGCGAAGGCGCGCCGCCGCGCATCGGCGACGACGCCGATTTCGTCCGCCGCGAAGTCGCGGCCGGGCTCGCCAACCCGGGCATGCGCGTCGTCCCGGTGCTGCTCGACGGCGCGACGATGCCCGAGGCTGCGCAGCTGCCGCCCGACCTGCGCGCGCTGGCGGGGCGCAACGCGCTCGAGCTCGACAACACGCGCTTCGCCGCCGACATCGATCGGCTGCTGCGCGAGGTCGAGGAAGCGCTCGGTGAAGAAGCGTCCGCGCCCGCGACGCGGAGATCGTTCGCGATTCGCTGGCTCGCGGGCATTGCGCTCGCCGCGGCCGTCGTTGCGGCCGTCGTGTACGAGCTGCGATCGTCGTTGCCCGCTGCGCAAACCGGGGCAGCGTCGTCCGGGCGCGTCGCCGTCAACGGCGAATGGCGCGCACAGGTCGACTACGACTGGCCCGGCGCGCGCTATGTCGAGCGTTTCGTGTTCGCGGGCGAAGGCGACGCGCTGCACGGCAGCGCGTCGTTCCTCGGCGTCGCGCGCGGCGTGCTCGAAGGCGCGGTCGACGGCGCGCAGCTGCGCTTCGTCACACGGACCAGCGAGATCGGCGGCAGCGCTGCCGACACCGCGGTCGTGCACCGCTACCGCGGCCAGCTCGTCGGCGACGAGCTTCGCTTCGTGATGCAGACCGAAGGCGGCGGCTCGGCGCACGTGCCGGTCGAGTTCGTCGCGCGCCGAACCGCAGCGAGCGCTCCCGCGGACAACCGCTGAGCGTGGACACGCGCAGCGACTCTGCCTATGCTCGGCCGCGATGAAGAAGGCGGCGGTCGTCATCGGCGTCAACAAGACCGGCGGGCTCGTCCCGCTTGCCTCGGCCGCGGCCGAGGCCGACCGCGTCGCCGACTGGCTGGCAGCCGAAGGCTTCAAGGTCAAGAAGCTCACCGACGCCAAAGGTGCCGTGACGAGCGCGGCGGTGGCCAAGGCGGTCGCAGCCTTCGTCACGCCGGTGCCTCGATTTCACCTGCTCGTCGTCTATTTCTCGGGCCACGGCTACTGGCAGGCGCGTTCGGACCTCTGGCTGCTGTCGGGCGCACCGAGCAAGCCTCAGGAAGCGATCAACCTGCGCGCGGCGATCGACCTGGCGCGCTATTCCGGAATTCCGAACGTCGTCTTCATCTCCGATGCCTGCCGCTCGATCCCGAACGCGCGCGGCGGCGCGTACGTCGACGGCATCCCTGCATTTCCGAACTACGACGACATCGTCAGCGAATCGAAGATCGACGCGATCAAGGCGACGAGCGAAGCGCGACCCGCGTACGAGGGCGACATCGGCGGCACGCAGCGCAGCGTCCTGACCGCGGCGCTGATGAGCGCGTACGAGGAGCCGGAACCGAAGATGGTCGTGCAGCTGGTCGAGGACGGCCGTCAGATCGAGGTCGTTCCCAATCGCCGGCTCGAGGACTTCCTGCAGCGCAAGGTCGACGCCCTGATGGCACGCGTCGACCCCAGCGCGACGCAGACGATCTCGGTCAACGTGCCTTCGGCCGAAGAGGTCTACATCGCGCAGGTTCGCAGGCCGCCTGCGGCGCCGCCGCCAACACGCGGCCCGGCGCCGATCGGGGCCGCGCCACGCGCATCGCCCGGCCCGGCGCGCACGTCGCCGATCGCCGATGCAGGGCGCGCCGCTGCCGCCGCGGTGCACAGCGCGCTCTCGGAGCGCAACTTCGCGCCGCGGGCAGCGGCGGTGCTGTCGTTCGATGTCCGCACCGAACGCAGCGTCGCGCGACGCATGCCCGATCCGAAGCACGATCACTTCGAAAGCCAGACCGGATTCTTCGTCCGCGGTGCGATCGTGCACGAAGCGGTGGCGTCTTCCTTTCGACGCGACCTCGTCGCAGAGCGCCTGGAGGCCGGCGACGGCGCCGACCGCCAGGCGATCGTCCGCCTGCGCCTGTCGGCGGCAATGGAGGTTCCCGAGAAGAGCGCGATTTCGGTGACGCTGCGCTTCGCCGACGGCCGCTGCGCCGTGCTCGCCGCGCTGGCGGGCTACATCGGCCACGCAACGGTGAAGGCGGACGGGCTGACGAACGTCAGCTACGTACCCTCGACCAACCACGGCCGCTGGCAGGACTACGTGCAGCGCCAGGGCGAGCTCGACCGGCTGCGCGCGATGGTCGCCGTCGCCGCCGACCGCGACGCGTTTCATCTCCGCTCCGAGCGCGAGGCGCAGGCGCTCGCGGAGCGCATCCGCGTCGTCAAGTCGATCGACCCGGCGCTCGGCCTGTACGCGGCGCAGGCCTTCGCGCAAGCGGGCAACGACACGCAGGTGGCGCTCGTTCGCGCGGCGATGGCCGACGACATCGGCGCCGATCTGTTCGACGTGCGCCTGCTGCTCGGCCGCCGATTCCGCGGTGGCGATCTGCGGTACCCGGTCGTGCCGTTCTGCCCGATGCTCACGCAGAACTGGAACCTGCTCGTCGGCCGCGGCATTCCGCTCCCGGGGCCGCTCGAAGAGGCGCGGCGCGGACTCTGCGATTCGTTGTGGACGACCTTCGATGCCGAGGCCGGCACGATCGTGCTCGATGCCGTGAAGAGAGGAGCGCTGCGATGAGGATCCTGATGGTGCACGGCATCGCCCAGGGCGGCCGCAAGGAGGCAGAGCTCAAGCAGATCTGGGTCGAGACGCTTCAGGAAGGCTTCGGCGAGGCGGTCAAGCCTTGGCCGAAGAAGGTGGAGTTCGACTTTCCGTACTACGGCGACATGCTCGACGACTTCGTCGCCCAGGCCAACCTGCCGTCGCCGGCGACGGTGCGGGCCAAGGGCGCCGGCCAGAACCTCGATTTCGAGAGGTTCATGCAATCGGCACTCGACCAGTTGCAGGCCGAAGGCGGGATCAGCGAAGCCGAAGTGCGCGACGAGATGCCGGAGGGAGCCTCCCAGGAGAAGGGGATCCAGAACTGGGGCTGGGTGCAGGCGATCGCGCGCGCGATCGACAACCGGCTCACGCCGGCATCGAACTTCACGATCGAGCTGTTCCTGCGCGAGGTCTTCCTCTACATCGCGCGCCGCGACGTCGCCGATGCGATCAACGCGAAGGTGGTCGAGAAGCTCACCGCCGAGCCGACGATCGTCATCGGCCACTCGCTGGGCAGCGTCGTCTGCTACAACGTGCTGAAGGCGCAACGGTCGCGACTCGATCTGCGCGGCTTCATCACCGTGGGCTGCCCGCTCGGCTTGCGCGCGATCAGCAGCAAGCTCGGCGTGGTGAGCAACGTCGCCGATCCGAAACGCTGGTTCAACGCCTACGACGACGCCGACATCGTCGCCCTGAACCCGCTCGACAACCGCTGGTTTCCGGTGCAGCCCAAGATCACCAACCACGGCAAGGTGCACAACAACACCGAAAACCGCCACGGCATCATCGGCTACCTGAACGACGCGAAGGTGGCCGCGCAGGTCGCCGCTGCGATGGAGTGACGTTGTCGGGCGACACCGGCCTGGCCGAGGCGCGAGGAGCGCTGCGCGACGAGCAACGTCTTGCCCGCGAGCGGCTCGGCGTGATGCGCTCGATCTCCTCCGCCGACGTGCTCGCGGCCGCGCTCGCGCACGCCGACCGTCGCGAGCACGCCGGCGAGGTGCGCGGCGACCACGTCCGCTACGCACCTTTCCGCTATGCGCTGGCGACCGAGCGGCAGCGCTGGGCGCGAACGCGCGAGGTCCTGCAGCGCGTCGCGCCGGGGCCGGACGAAGACGGTCGCCAGCTCGAGATGGTCGCGCGCCAGGCCGCGTCGGTCGAGATGGTGCTGCGCGGCGACTGCGGCGGCGCCGCCGACCGGCGCCTGCAGGCACTGTGCGACCGCCTGCTGCTCGGCACCCTGCCCTCGTTCGATCTCGCGGCGTCGTCGCGCAGGCACGGCGACCACTACCTGGTGCTGGTCTCGGCCGGCCTGATCGACTTCACGTACCAGCTCGCCAAGGCGACGTTGCTGAGCTGGAAGCCGGTCGCCTCGCCGCGGGGCGGCGTCAGCTTTCGCTGCGAGCGCGACGACGTCGAGGCGGTTCTGGAGGAAACGCCGGTGCCGCTCTGGCTGCTGCGCACGACGCTCGAGCACTACCTGTTCCAGGGCATCCCCCGCGCACCGAAGGCGCCGGCCGCGCCGGCGCAAATCCATGCGCCACTCGAGACGCTCACCGCATTCAACGAGCGCTTCGTGATCGCGCACGAGATCGCGCACGCGCTGCACGAGCATCTCGACATCGTCCATTCCGGCCTGGGTGCGCGCGGCGAGGAATTCGCCGCCGACGTGTGGGCGCTGCGCTGGACGATGGACGGCGCGCACCTGCTCGACGACATGGCGCCGAACATCGCGGCGCAGGGCGCGTTCTTCACGCTGACGGTGCTCGACGTGCTGCACCAGGCGCTCGACCTGGCCCGCCACGGCGCGGTGCGCACGGGCGCACGCTTCGCCGGCCATCCGCCGACGGAGCAGCGCCTCGCGACGCTGCGCGAGGCGTACGCCGAGATCGTGACGCGGGCCGATGGCAACCTCTCCGTGCGTGCCGCGTTGTTGCCGGCGGAAACGCTGTCGCTCCTGTGGCAGCGTCTTCTGGGCAACGGCTCGACCTCGTCGTGGCGGAACCGACGGCTGCACGCGTCGTGGGACGAGCGGCCTTGAGGCGGCCGTCGCGCGCACTACCCGACAGGAGAGTGCGCGCAGGCATGTGAGTTGCCAACGCGCCGCCCTCGCACGAGGGAACTCGCGTCGTTTCGCAGCGAGCGATGCCGATGCGCAGAGCGATCGAACACAGGCATCGCACCCTTGCGGTCGTCTGTGCGTAGTCCGCAGAATCGTTTCGCCGGCGCGTCAAGGCCGGCGTACGGACGAACCGACTTACTGGAGACGACGCTGATGTCCCGTTTGCTATCCACCTGCGTAGCCGCCGCAGCCTCGCTGCTGGCGCTGAGCGCAGCCGCCAAGCCACCCGTCAACGCCGACACGCTGCGGGTCCGCAATCTCATGTTCGGCGCCGAGCACGTCGACCAGCGCACTGCGCAGGTCGACTCGGGCAAGGTGATCTTCTCCTGGCTGACGAACGCCACGCTCGCCGCCTCGGTGAAGGGACACATCATCCTGCTCGACACGTACGTGCACCGCGCCGAGACCGTTCCGGGGCGCACGCCGTTCGTGGTCGAGGATCTCGTCAGCCTCGCGCCCGAGATGATCTTCATCGGTCACGGCCACGGCGACCACGCCGACAACGCGGCCTGGCTCGGCGGCAAGCTGGGCATCCCGATCTTCGCTTCGGCCGAGACGTGCGCCGACTTCAGGAACCTCGATCTGCCGGCGCTCGTCTCGTCGGCGGCGCTGCCGGAAGGCACGCAGCTCGACTGTCGCGACGTCACCTCGTTCGGATCGCACCCCGGCGCCGAGATCGTCAAGATCAACGCGCTCGAGCCGGTCGCCTCGATCACGGCGTTCCGACACTTCCACTCGGGGACCTCGTACGCGGAGACGCGCTTCCCGATCACGCCGGTGAAGAACGACGCCGACCCGCGCGACCCCGACATGTATCCCCCCGGCACGGCGCATTCGTTCCGCACCCTCGGCACGATCGGCGGCCCGATCAGCATCTACTACCACTTCGTCGTCCGCGGCGACCACAAGTTCACCTTCGCGTGGCACAACACGACGGGTGACCTGCACCACGGCTGCACGCTCGACCACGGCGTTCCCAATTGCTGGGACGACCTGTTCCCGGCCGAGCACATCCCGGCCAACGTGCAGAACGCGATCTCGTCGCTACCCGAGACCGATCTCGAGTTCGGCTCCTTCGTGAGCCTCGGCTTCGCGACGACCGGCATGCGCGACCCGATCGAGAACACGGCGCTGCTGAAGCCGAAGATCTGGGTGCCGATCCACCAGACGAACGCGGCGCTGCCGACGTCGTCGCTGCGGTTCAAGGTCGCGTACCTCTCGCAGATCGCGATCATGAAGCAGGCGGGCTTCCTGACGCCCGACCAGATCCCCGAGTACCGCTGGATGGTCGACCCCGACGACTACCTCAAGCCGATGGTGTACGACCCGAAGGACCCGCGCTGGAGGAAGAACCGGTAACTCCCGCGAGGGGCGGAGCCTGCGCGATCAGGCTCCGCCTTCACGGCTCAGCCGGTCGCAGACGAGCCGTTCCTCCGCCTGCCGGAGACGAAGCCGAGCGCTCCCAGTCCGGCGAGCATCAAGGCGTACGACTCGGGTTCCGGCACCGCGTCGCTGATGCCGACGTACTCGTTGTTCTGGAACGCAGGGACGCCGCCGGGCCGGTAATCGAACCCGTTGTTCCCCTCGACGCCGATCTCGAGCTGCGCGAGGACGTTGCCGCTGCCGAGATTGGTGGGAAAGCCCCGGTCCGCGAGGTCGGGATTCGTCTCGCCCTGCTCGAGGTCGGAATAGAAGAGCATTCGCGTTCCCGCACCTGTCGCGCCGGTCAGGTGACCGGCGTTGTCGGTGAAGCGCAGCCAGTCGCTGATCGGGCCGCCCGCGATCTCGGCGAAGCTGACGTCGCCGGCGACCACGGGCTCCGGCAGCATGTAGGTCAACGCGAGCTGCTGGCCGACGCCGACCGCGACCGACGGATCGGGCGCGAGGACACCGGCCAACGTGGTGACGGGCCCGCCGTTCACCTGAATCGTCGCGTGGCCGTTCTCGTCGAAGCGGACGAGAAACGGCCCCGCAGGCGTCAATGCAGAGAGGCCGGGAGCAGGCGTCGTCTGCGCAGCAGCGCCCATGGGCAACGCCGCGAGAAGACTGCCGACGACGGCAGTCATTCGGAGAATCGGAAGACCTCTTGGTTTCATGTCGGCTCCTTCCGGAACACTCGTTGTGCCCGGCTCACCGCGCGGAACCACGCACCGGCTTCCGCGCAGCCGGGTAGCTCGGAGCGGCCGCACAGCGGCAGACACTGCGCTCGCAGCTGCGGAGCTCGGTTCCGCTGCGATGCCGTCGACTCGAAGCGCTGTCAACTCTAGAAACGCGCCGCGAGGTGTCAATGCCGACGCCGCCCGCACCCCCGCGATCGCGGGAGTACCCGATCGGGTAGTCCGACAATCCGTGCGATGCAGGCTTCTCCTTCGATTCGTCAGCGCATGGTCATGCTCGTGCTGCTCGGCAACTTCGGCGGCGCAGTTCTGACGTTCATCTATTTCCACGAGGTCGACCCGGTCGCGGGCGGCATCGACATCGGTGCTGCCGAGCTGGCGTTCTTCGCGTTCGGCTTTTCTCTGCTGTCCGTCGTCGCGCAGCTCGCGAGCTCGCGCTGGATGCGACCGATCAACCAGGCGCGCATCGAGTCGCCGGCCCGCGCCGACGCCGGCGTCGCGCGCCGCCGGGCACTCTTGATGCCTGCGTTCATGGCGCTGCTGACGTTCACCGGTTGGGCGGCCGCCGGGCTGCTATGGGGCGTGCTGTGGCCGTTGCTGGCCGGCACCTTCGCGCTCGAGCCCGCATTGCGTCAGCTGTTCGGCATCACCTTCGTCAGCGGCATCTTCGTCGCCGCGTGCATGTTCTTCGGCGTCGAGCGCATCTGGCGCGCCGAGCTGCCGCGTTTCTTTCCCGCGGGCGACCTGAGCGCGGCGCGCGCGCCACCGCTGCGGGTGCGGCCGCGGATGCTTGCCGTGCTCCTCATCGTCAGCCTGTTGCCGATGGCAGTGCTCGCGATCGCAGCGCTCACGCGGGCGCAGGCACTGCTGCACGCCGATGCCGCGGCGTCGGCAGCGATCATCCGCAACCTCATCGCCGTCATCGCGGTGCTCGGGGTCGGCGGCGTCGTCGTGTGCGTGGGACTGGCGACGCTCGTTGCGAGCAGCATCGCCCGGCCGCTGCGCGATGTCCAGCGCGCGATGCTGCAGGTGCGCGACGGCGCGCTCGACGTGCGCTGCGCGGTGGTGTCGAACGACGAGATCGGCTCCGTCGCCGAAGGCTTCAACGGCATGGTCGACGGCTTGCGCGAGCGCGAGCGCATTCGCGAGACGTTCGGCCGCTACGTCAGCCCCGAAGTGCGCGACGAGATCCTCGCCGGGCGCGCCGATGCCGGCGGCGTCCAGCACGAAGTCACGATCCTGTTCGCCGACCTGCGCGACTTCACGCCCTGGGTCGAAGCCACCCCGGCGCA
>DATJIM010000290.1:0-6437 GCA_035493195.1 Caldimonas sp. | reverse complement strand
GGCTTCATCCTGCTGGCGACCAACCTGCTGGTGCACAAGCTCTTCGGCTGGGCGGCGAAGGACGGCATCCGCGCCTGGGTGCAGGACCTGCCGTTCTGGGCCGCGCTCATCCTCATCATCCTCGTCGCCGATCTAGTCCAGTACTGGACGCATCGCGCCTACCACGAGGTGCCGGCGCTGTGGCGGCTGCACGCGGTGCACCACAGCGTCAAGAGCATGGACTGGCTCGCCGGGTCGCGCCAGCACATCTGCGAGCTCATCATCACGCGCACGCTCGTCCTCGCACCGATCTACGTGCTGGGCTTCAGCAAGGAAGTGATCGACGCGTACATCGTGATCGTCGGCTTCCAGGCGGTGTTCAACCACGCCAACGTGAGCGTCCGTCTCGGTCCGCTGCGTTACCTCATCGTCACGCCCAACTTCCACCACTGGCACCACTCGCAGGACACCGAAGGCATCGACCGCAACTACGCAGCGCACTTCGCGTTCCTCGACTACCTCTTCGGTACCGCGCACAAGGCCGACCGCGACTGGCCGAACCACTACGGCGTCGTCGGCGACTACGTTCCCAACGGCTTCCTCAAGCAGCTCGCGTTCCCGTTCGTCTGGAAAGGCTGACGCACGCGCGTGCGCTGCGACGTCGCGATCGTCGGCGCCGGGGCCGCCGGGCTGCACTGCGCCGCAATCTGCGGCCAGCTCGGCCGCTCGGTCGTCCTCATCGACCACGCCGCGAAGCTCGCCGAGAAGATCCGCATTTCTGGCGGCGGCCGCTGCAACTTCACCAACGTCGACGCCGGCCCGGCCAACTTCGAGTCCGCGAATCCCGACTTCTGCCGCTCGGCGCTGGCGCGCTACACGCCGCGCGACTTCATCGACCTCGTCGAGCGTCACGGCATCGCGTGGCACGAGAAGCACCAGGGGCAGCTCTTCTGCGACGGCTCGAGCGCCGCGATCATCGACATGCTCGTCGCCGAATGCGACGCCGGCGGCGTCGCGCGATGGCAGCCGTGCCGCGTCGACGACGTTCGGCGCGAAGGCGAAGCGTTCGCGCTCGAGACGACGCGCGGTGCGCTGAGCGCTTCGCGGCTGGTCGTCGCGACCGGCGGCCTTTCGATCCCGAAGATCGGCGCGACCGACTGGGGCTACGCGCTGGCGCGGCGCTTCGGCCATCGCGTCGTCGAGCCGCGCCCGGCGCTGGTGCCGTTCGTCTGCGGCGGCGCCGACTGGCAGCCGTTCGCGGCGCTCGCCGGAGTCGCGTTGCCGGTGCGCGCGCGCGCGCTGCAGAGCGGCGCGCCCGAGTTCGCCGACGACCTCCTCTTCACGCATCGCGGCCTGAGCGGACCGGCAGCGCTGCAGATCTCGACGTGGTGGCGGCCGGGTGAAGCGATCGCGTTCGATCTCGCGCCCGACGGCGATCTCGCCCGGACCCTGGTCGCCGCGAAGTCGGGCCGCCGCCACGTCGGCTCGGTATTGGCGGACGTGCTGCCGCGGCGGCTCGCAGATGCCTGGGTTGCAGCGACGCTCGGTGGCGATCGTCCGGTCGGAGAGATCCGCGACCGTGCCCTCGAAGCGCTCGCCGTCGCGCTGCATCGTTGGACGCCGACGCCCGCCGGGACCGAAGGCTGGAAGAAAGCGGAGGTGACCGCCGGCGGGGTCGACACCCGCGACCTCGACTCGCGCAGCCTCGAAAGCCGACTCGTCCCGGGCCTCTACTTCGTCGGCGAGGTCGTCGATGTCACCGGCTGGCTCGGCGGCTACAACTTTCAGTGGGCGTGGGCGAGCGCTGCGGCGTGCGCCCGCGCCTTGGCCGCGGTTAGCCCGGCCTCGCGTTCCGGGCTATAATCGTCCTCTTCGCACAAATCCGATCGAGCTAGATGACCACCGTTCGCGTCAAGGAAAACGAGCCGTTCGACGTCGCTCTTCGCCGCTTCAAGCGCACCATCGAAAAGCTCGGCCTCCTGACCGATCTGCGTGCCCGCGAGTTCTACGAAAAGCCGACCGCCGAGCGCAAGCGCAAGAAGGCGGCCGCGATCAAGCGCCACTTCAAGCGCGTCCGCAGCATGCAGCTGCCGAAGAAGCTTTTCTGACGCGGTTCGCACCGCGACACCGGAGCCCGCCGCGCGCGGGCTCCGTCGTTTTCCGGGGGACGCCGGCGTAGCATCCGGCGCAGGAGCAGAGATGGGCCTGAAAGATCGCATCACCGACGACATGAAGGACGCGATGCGCGCCAAGGACTCCGCGCGGCTGCTGACGATCCGCGGCCTGCTCGCGGCGCTCAAGCAGCGCGAGGTCGACGAACGCATCGAGCTCGACGACGCCGCGGTGATCGCGATCGTCGACAAGCTGGTCAAGCAGCGCAAGGACTCGATCCAGCAGTTCACTGCCGGCGGGCGCCAGGACCTCGTCGACAAGGAAGCCGCCGAGCTGAAGGTTCTCGAAGGCTACCTGCCGGCGCGCCTCGGCGCCGATGAGATCGCGGCCGCGGTCGCGGCGATCGTCGCCGAGACCGGCGCCAAGGGTGCCGCAGACATGGGCAAGGTGATGGCGGCGGCGAAAGCGCGATTCGCAGGCAACGCCGACATGGCGCAGGTGTCGGCCGCAGTCAAGGCCGCGCTAGCGCGCTGACGCACCGTTTCGGGGACACGCATGCCGATCGCCATCCAGCCTCTCACCGCCGACATCGCCGTTGCCGGCCAGCTCGCTCCCGAAGCGATGGTCGATGCTGCCGCCGCCGGGTTTCGCAGCGTCATCAACAACCGCCCCGATTTCGAAGGCGGGCCCACGCAGCCGACGTCGGCGAGCATCGAGGCCGCGGCGCAGGCCGCGGGCCTCACATACGCTTTTCTTCCCGTCGCATCCGGCTACCAGAGCCCGGACGAGATCGCGCGCTTCTCGACGCTGCTCGAAACGATGCCGAGGCCAATCCTCGCGTTCTGCCGTTCGGGCGCGCGCTCGGGCAAGCTCGTGCGCGCTGCCCTCGCCGCCTGAGCGTCGATCGCCACCCATCGTTCCCTAGCGCAAACACGCACTCGACGCTGCCACACCGTCCATAGAATCGGCGCGCTTGCGGGGTGTCCCGGCGAGCGTTCCCCGCCCTCGACGGAGAGTCCGTGGCACCCCTCCTCTCGCTGTCCCGGCTGATCGATCGCTTCACCGCCTGGGTCGGCCGCTGGGTCGCGTGGCTCGTGCTCGCCGCGGTGCTGATCAGCGCGACCAACGCCGCGGTGCGCAAGGCGTTCAACTTCAGCTCGAACGCGTACCTCGAGATCCAGTGGTACTTGTTCGCCGCGGTGTTCCTGCTTGCCGCCGGCTACACGCTGATGCGCCAGGAGCACGTCAGGATCGACGTCATCTCGGGCCGCTTCTCGAAGCGCACCCAGATCTGGATCGACATCGTCGGCCTCGCCTTCTTCGTCCTGCCGCTCGTGTACACGGTGGTCCACCTGTCGGTGCCGCTCGTCATCCGCGCCTATGAGATGAAGGAGTATTCGCAGAACGCCGGCGGCCTGATCCGCTGGCCGGTGTTCGCGATCCTGCCGCTCGGCTTCACCCTGCTCGGCATCCAGGCAATCTCCGAGCTGATCAAGCGGGTCGCGTTCCTGCGCGGGCTGATCCCCGACCCGACCCAGAAGGGGCAGGCGAAGAGCGCAGAGGAAGAGCTCGCCGAGTTCCTGCTGCAGAAGGAAGTCGCCGAACGCGAGAAGTCGGCACTGGCGGGCAAGCCATGATGGAATTCATCGGGGCGAACATGGCGCCGATCATGTTCGCGAGCCTGATCGTCTTCCTGCTGTTCGGCTACCCGGTCGCGTTCTCGCTCGGGGCGTGCGGGCTCTTCTTCGGCGTCGTCGGCGTCGAGCTGGGGCTGATGCCGCAGACGCTGCTGCAGGCACTCCCCCTGCGCATCTTCGGGATCATGCAGAACGACACCCTGCTCGCGGTGCCGTTCTTCACGCTGATGGGGCTGATCCTCGAGCGATCGGGGATGGCGGAGGACTTGCTCGACACCATCGGCCAGCTGTTCGGGCCGATCCGCGGCGGCCTCGCGTACGCCGTCGTCCTCGTCGGCGCGATGCTCGCCGCGACGACCGGCGTCGTCGCCGCGTCGGTGATCTCGATGGGCCTGATCTCGCTGCCGATCATGCTGCGATACGGCTACGACCGGCGGCTCGCGAGCGGCGTCATCGCCGCTTCGGGAACGCTGGCGCAGATCATCCCGCCGTCGCTCGTCCTGATCGTCCTCGCCGACCAGCTCGGCCGCAGCGTCGGCGACCTCTACCGCGGCGCGTTCATCCCCGGCTTCGTTCTGACCGGTCTCTATATCGCCTACGTGCTCGCGACGAGTCTCGTCCGGCCGCAGTGGGCGCCGGCGCTGCCGAAAGAGGCGCGGACGATCCGCGAGGACGACGGCAGCCCGGGGCTGCGCTCGCTCGGCGTGGTCACGCTGCTCTCGGTCGGCGCGGCGCTCGTGTTCGCGAAGCTGCGCCCCGAGGACACGCCCACCGACGAGCTGATCGTCGTCTCGATGTGCGTCGGCGTCGGCGTCGCCTTCGCGCTCGCCGTCGCCAACCGCCTGCTCAAGCTCGGCCTGCTGTCGCGCATGGCCGAGCGCGTGACGTTCGTCCTCATTCCGCCGCTGGCGCTGATCTTCCTCGTCCTCGGAACGATCTTCCTCGGCGTCGCGACGCCGACCGAAGGCGGCGCGATGGGCGCGACGGGTGCGCTGGTCATGGCCGGCGTGCGCCGCCGTCTCGACCTGCGGCTGCTCAAGCAGGCGATGGACACGACGATGAAGATCTCGAGCTTCGTGCTCTTCATCCTGATCGGCTCGACCGTCTTCAGCCTCTCGTTCCAGGCGGTCGACGGGCCGATCTGGGTCGAGCACCTGCTGACCAGTCTGCCCGGCGGCCAGCTCGGCTTCCTGATCGTCGTCAACATCCTGATCTTCTTCCTCGCCTTCTTCCTCGACTTCTTCGAGCTCTCGTTCATCGTCATCCCGCTGATCGCGCCGGTCGCCGAGAAGCTCGGCATCGACCTCGTCTGGTTCGGCGTCCTGCTCGCGGTCAACATGCAGACCTCGTTCATGCACCCGCCGTTCGGCTTCGCGTTGTTCTACCTGCGCAGCGTCGCGCCGAGCAGCGAGTACGACGACCGGATCACCAAGCGACGTCTGGCGCCGATCACCACCGGGCAGATCTACTGGGGCGCAGTGCCCTTCGTGCTGATCCAGATCCTGATGGTCGGGCTCATCATCACGTTCCCGAAGCTCGTCTCGAGCGGCGCCGGCGGCGGGCCGGCAGTCGACATCGACAAGGCGTTCCAGCAGATGCAGAAGGACTCGGCGCCACGGGTCGAGCCGCCGACGACCTTCACTCCCGACACCGCCTCGTCGCCGGCTGGGTCGTCCTCGGCTGGGGAGGCGGCGAGCGACGAGGAGGCGATGAAGCGTCTCCTCGAGGCGGCGCCGAAGAAGCCCTGAAACCCGCCGCTGAAGAGCATCGCCTTCGTCAAGAACAAAGCCCCGCCGAAGCGGGGCTTTCGTTCGCTGCGACGACCCGCAGCTCGCGCCGCGACTAAAGCCTCTGCGCCTGCATGAAGTCGTCGAAGCCGGCCTCGGTGAAGCGGAACCACAGGTTGGCATCGCGCCGCCAGGCCGAGAAGTCGGCGTAGATCTTCTTCCAGTCGGCGTTGCTGCTGTTCAGCTCGGCGTACACCTCGTTGGCGGCCTTGAACGAGCTGTCCATCATGTCCTTCGGGAAGCGGAAAAGCTTCGTCCCCGAACCGACCAGCGTCTTCAGCGCCACCGGGTTGCGCCAGTCGTACTTGGCGAGCATGTCGACGTGCGCGTGCGAAGCCGCCGCCTCGACCATCGCCTTGTACTCGGCCGAAAGCGCGTCCCAGGCCTTGGTGTTGATGAAGAAGTCGAGCTGCGGACCGCCCTCCCACCAGCCGGGGTAGTAGTAGTTCTGCGCGATCTTGTTGAAGCCGAGCTTGAGATCGTCGTACGGGCCGACCCACTCGGCGGCGTCGATCGTGCCCTTCTCGAGCGCCTGGTAGATCTCGCCACCGGGGATGTTCTGCGGCACGCCGCCGATCCGCTCGATGATCTTGCCGCCGAAGCCTCCGATCCGGAACTTCAGCCCCTTGATGTCGGCGAGGCCCTTGATCTCCTTGCGGAACCAGCCGCCCATCTGCGCACCGGTGTTGCCGCCCGGAAGGTTGATCATGTTGTACTTGGCGTAGAACTCGCGCATCAGCTTGAGGCCATTGCCTTCGTACATCCACGCGGTCATCTGCCGGGCGTTCAGGCCGAACGGAATCGCGCAGCCGAGCGCGAACACCGGGTCCTTGCCGAAGAAGTAGTACGGCGCGGTGTGCGCGACCTCGACGGTCGCGTTCTGCACGCCGTCGACGACGCCGAACGCGGGCATCAGCTCGCC
>DATJIM010000289.1:0-2105 GCA_035493195.1 Caldimonas sp. | reverse complement strand
GCGACCTCGTACGGTTCGCTCATGTTGAGACGCTTGCGGTCCGTCGTGCGGCCACGGGTCTTGTTGTCAGCCATCGAAATTCTCCTCGAGATCCGGCGCATCGCCGATCGATGCGTCGGTGCCGCAGCACCGGCGCGAACCATAGGAGTCAAAACGCGCGCGCGCCAGCGCCGAGCGCCGCCAGCGCGTGCGGGCGCGCGGCTGATCGGCTTGCAAGAAAATGCCTACGCCACGCCGCATGATGCTCGTCGCGTCCGTGGTCAACGCGATGTCGTCGCCGGTTCGCTCGCCTGCATCAGCGTGCGCGCAGGGCTCGCATCGGCCGTGCTGGCGAACGCAGCGCCTTCGACACGGCTGCTCGGCCGCCGCGCGACGCCACGCATCTCGTGCGCCGGCCGAGGAAAGCCCGAGCGAGCGCTGTAGTCGCGCTGCGCGCGTTTCTCGCGCTTGAGCGCCGGCGGCGCGCCCTCGGCGACCTTCATGTCGAGGTAGGCGATGCCGAGCAGCATCGCGATCGAGCCGATCGTGCGCAG
The DNA here is from genome assembly GCA_035493195.1 of Caldimonas sp. Lineage (GTDB taxonomy): Bacteria > Pseudomonadota > Gammaproteobacteria > Burkholderiales > Burkholderiaceae_C > Schlegelella_A. Next base: position 1,572 of record DATJIM010000289.1, on the reverse strand, counting down.
CGGGCGGCCGGCGGTGACGAGGCCGGCCCCCACCGTTGCGACGTCGAGCGCGTCGCCGGCGACGCGACCCCACAGCCACGGCGCCGGATCCTTCGACGTCAGGATGCCGATCCCGGTGCCGATCTCGCGCAGACCGTAGACGCGCGTCAGCGTCGGCACGTTCGGCATGCCGGCGGCGCGGGCGAGCGCGCGCGGCATCGCCAGCTCGGCGAGGCCGAGCCCGATCGAGAACCAGCCGAGCGCGCGCGCCGGCGAGCGCATCGGCCCGAGCGGCGTCTTCGGCAGGGCTTTCGAGAGCGGGTGCTGGAAGGTGGTTCTCATGGCTTCATGACGACCTTGATGCAGCCGTCCTCCTTGTCGCGAAAGGTCTTGAACATCTCGGGCCCGTCTTCGAGGCGGACGCTGTGGGTGATGACGAACGATGGGTCGATCTGGCCGTCGACGATGCGTTGCAGCAGCTCGTCGGTCCAGCGGTTGACGTGGGTCTGGCCGGTGCGGATCGTGAGACCCTTGTTCATCACCGCGCCGATCGGAATCTTGTCGACCATGCCGCCGTAGACGCCCGCGACCGAAAGCACGCCCGCGGGCCGGCAGACGTACATCATCTCGCGCAGCACGTGCGGGCGGTCGCTCTCGACCATCACCGACTGCTTGACGCGGTCGATCATCGAGTCGATCGAGCGCAGAGAGTGCGCCTCCATGCCGACCGCGTCGATGCACTTGTCGGGGCCCTTGCCGGCGGTCAGCTCCTGCAGCCGGTCGAGCACGCTCTCTTCGTCGAAGTCGATCGTGATCGCACCGCCGGCGCGCGCCATGTCGAGCCGCTCGGGGACGTTGTCGATGCAGACCACCTGCTCGGCGCCGAGCATCAGGGCGCTCCTGACCGCGAACTGGCCGACCGGCCCGGCGCCCCACACCGCGACGGTGTCGGTCGGCTGGATGTCGCAGACCGCCGCCGCCTGCCAGCCGGTCGGGAAGATGTCGCCGAGGAAGAGCACCTGCTCGTCGCTGAGGCCGTCGGGAATCTTGACCGGCGCGACGTCGGCGTAAGGCACCCGCACGTACTCGGCGTCCCCGCCCGCGTAGCCGCCGGTGAGATGGGTGTAGCCGAACAGGCCGGCGGTGGTGTGCCCGAACATCAGGTCACCGAGCGCCTTCTTGCGGTTGCTCCGCTCGCACACCGAGAAGTTGCCGCGCCGGCACTGGTCGCACTCGCCGCAGCAGATCGTGAAGGGGACGACGACGCGGTCGCCGACCTTGAGCTTCTTGTTCTCGGCGCCGACCTCGACGACCTCGCCCATGAACTCGTGGCCGACGACGTCGCCGGACTTCATTCCCGGAACGAAGCCGTCGAAGAAGTGCAGGTCGGAGCCGCAGATGGCGCAGGACGTCGTCTTGACGATGGCGTCGCGCGGATGCTCGATCGTGGGGTCGGGAACGGTCTCGTAGCGGATGTCGTGCTTGCCGTGCCAGCAGAGCGCTTTCATGAACGGATCTCCGGAAGTGCGAGACGCGTTCCGGCAATGGCCATGCCGGGCCGCTGCGCGCGGGCTCTCCTACGTGCGCATGCGC
>DATJIM010000288.1:0-12411 GCA_035493195.1 Caldimonas sp. | reverse complement strand
GCCGAGACGAGCTGCATGCGGCGGAACAGGTTGTCGACCTTGAGTGGCGACGCGCGCCGGAAGATGTTGGCGACGAGCACCATCAGGAGGGCGCCGAGCAGGAAGCCGAGCACCGGCGAGACGAAGATGAAGAGCACCGTCTTCAGGATCCCGCCGGCGATCAGCGAGCCGGTGCCGCTCTTGGCCATCACCGCGCCGACGATGCCGCCGATCAGCGCGTGCGACGAGCTCGACGGGATTCCCCACCACCAGGTGACGAAATTCCACGCGATCGCGCCGATCAGGGCGCCGAAGACGACGTGGTGATCGACCGCCTCGGGCTGCGCGATGCCCTTGCCGACGGTCGCTGCGACGCTCAGGTGGAAGATGAAGATCGCGACGACGTTGAAAAACGCGGCGAAGACGATCGCCTGCTGCGGCTTGAGCACGCCGGTCGAGACGACGGTCGCGATCGAGTTCGCGGCGTCGTGGAAGCCGTTCATGAAGTCGAACAGCACCGCGAGCGCGACGAGCAGCGCCACCACGCCGAACGAGATCTCGGTCACCGTCACTGGAGGCGACGTCTCAGGAGTTCTCGAGGACGACGCCCTCGATCAGATTGGCGACGTCCTCGCAGCGGTCGGAGATCGACTCGAGCAGCTCGTAGATCGCGCGCAGCTTGATCAGCTCGCGGACGTCGCTCTCCTCGCGAAACAACCGCGACATCGCCGAGCGCATGACACGGTCGGCGTCGGACTCGAGCCGGTCGATCTCCTCGCACGTCTTCAGCGCCGCCTGCGCGACCTCGGCGGTGCTGATCCGCGGCAGCAGCGAGACGGCGTGCTGGACGCGCTCGCAGCACTTCGCGCTGAGGTCGCCAAGGCGCAGGATGTCGTCGTTCATCGCCTGGACGTCGTACAGCGTCATCGTCTCGCTCGCGTCCTGGAGCAGGTCGAGGATGTCGTCCATCGCGTTGATCAGGCCGTGGATCTGCTCGCGGTCGATCGGCGTGATGAAGGTCTTGTGGAGCAGCCGGTTGACCTCGGCAGTGATCTTGTCGGCCTGCCGCTCGGCGTGGCCGACCTCGCTCGCATGCTTGTCGCGCAGCTCGGCATCGGCATAGTGCTGGATCAGCCGGATGAAGGCGCGGGCGCCCTCGGCAATGTGCGCGCCGTGCTGGTTGAAGAGCTCGAAGAAGTTCCCCTCGCGCGGCAGCAGCTTGCCGAACAGCATGTTTTTCCCTCTCTCCCGGAACCCGGGGAGTGTACGAGCGCTCACAAACAGGCCCGGGGCGCGGGCGGCGCTTCCGCGACAATCGCGGGTTGACGCCCAGGAGGGTCAGGCGGCACATCCGATGGACGAACGACAGACGGCAGGCGCGCCCGCGGCATCCGACGCGGCAATCGTCATGCGGGAGCTGCAGTGCCGGCGCGGCGACCGCGTCCTGTTCGCGCCGACGAGCTTCGTCGTCGCGCCCGGGTCGATCGTCTGGGTGCGCGGCGCCAACGGCCAGGGCAAGACGACGCTGCTGCGCACCCTCGCCGGCCTCTCGGTGCCCGCCGCCGGCGAGATCGTCCGCAACGGCGCAAGGCCGCCGCTCTACCTCGCCCACGCCAATGCGCTGAAGGACGACCTCACCGTCGCCGAGTCGCTGCGCTTTCTCGTCCAGCTCGCCGGCTCTTCCGTCGAGGCCGCGGCGATCGATGCCGCGCTCGAGCGACTCGGCGTCGCCAGCCGCCGCAACGCGTTCGTGCGCACGCTGTCGCAAGGCCAGCGCCGACGCGTCGCCCTCGCCCGCCTCGCCGCGCAGCGCGAGCCGCTGCCGTGGCTGCTCGACGAGCCCTTCGACGCCCTCGACACCAGCGGCGTCGCCGTCGTCGCCGATGTCATCGCCGAACACGCGCGCCGCGGCGGCAGTGTCGTGCTCACCAGTCATCTGCCGGTGCCGATCGATGCGCCGGTGCCGACCGTCGTCCAGCTGCACGAGCCGGCGATGGCATGAGGCGAGCGCATGTTCCGTCGACCGAAACCGTGGCCGCGCCGTGAGCACGACGTTCGCCGTCCTCGTCGCGCGCGATCTGCGGCTGGCCGCGCGCCGTCGCATCGACGCTGCCTTGCCGATCGCGTTCTTCACCGTCGCGGTCAGCCTGTTCCCGCTCGGTGTCGGCCCCGAGCCGCAGACGCTGCGCCAGATCGCTCCGGGCGTCGTCTGGGTCGCGGCGCTGCTCGCGGCGATGCTCTCGGTGACGCAGCTCTACGCGACCGATCTCGCCGACGGCTCGCTCGAGCAGATGCTGCTCGTTCCCGACGCGCGGCTGGCGATCGCCGCCGCCAAGGCGGCGTCGCACTGGCTCGTCACCGGGTTGCCGCTCGTCGTCGTCGCGCCGGTGTTCGGGCTGATGTTCGACATGTCGGGCGAAGCCATTGCAGCGCTGGTCGCCAGCCTCGTCCTCGGCACGCCGGTGCTGAGCCTGCTCGGCGGCCTCGGCGCCGCGCTCACTTTGGGCCTGCGCAGCGGCGCCGTGCTCTTGATCCTGATCATCGTGCCGCTCTGCATTCCTGCTCTGATCTTCGGTGCGGGCGCGGTCGCTGCGGTCGACGCGGGGCAGTCGGCGCGCGGTCACTATTCGTTGCTCGGCGCCGTCGTGATCTTCACCGCGGTGCTGGCACCGATCGCGACTGCGGCGGCGCTGCGCATCGCGACCGAATGAGCCGACCCGAATGAGCACCACGACCTCGCGCTTGCGCCTGTACCGGTTCGCATCGCCGGCGACGTTCTATCCGCTCGCCGGCAAGCTGGTGCCGTGGTTCGCCGCGGTCGCCGCGATCCTCGCCGCGTGGGGCCTCTGGCTCGGCATGCTGCGCGCGCCGACCGACGCGACGCAGGGTGACGCCTACCGCATCATCTTCATCCACGTCCCTGCGGCGTGGATGTCGATGCTGCTCTACGTCGTGATGGCGTTCTGGGCGGCGGTCGGCTGGGCGTTCAACGCAAGGCTTGCGTCCGTGGTCGCACGCGCGATCGCGCCGACCGGCGCGATGTTCACGTTCCTGGCGCTCTGGACGGGGGCGCTCTGGGGCAAGCCGACGTGGGGAACGTGGTGGGTCTGGGACGCGCGCTTGACGTCCGAGCTGATCCTGCTCTTTCTCTACGCCGGCTACCTTGCGCTCGTCTCGGCGATCGACGACCCTCGTCGCGCCGACCGCGCGGGCGCGCTGCTCGCGATCGTCGGCAGCGTCAATGTGCCGATCATCTACTTCTCGGTCGTCTGGTGGAACACGCTCCACCAGGGCGCGAGCGTCAGTCCGGCCGCGGCGCCGAAGATGGCCGCGATCATGCTGCAGGCGATGCTGCTGATGACGCTCGCCTTCTGGGCATACGCGTTCGCGGTCATCTTCGTCCGCGCCCGCGCGATCGCGCTCGAGCGCGACAATGACGCGAACTGGGCGGGCGCCGCGGTCGGCCGCGCGCACCCGCAGTCGGAGGCGACGACGTGATCTGGAAGAGCGCGAGCGAGTTCTTCGCGATGGGCGGCTACGGCACGTACGTCTGGGGGGCGTACATCGTCACCGCGGCTTGCATGGCGATCGAGCCGATCGCGGTCGCCCTGCGCCATCGGCGCGTCCGCCGCGAGCTCGCAGCCGAGGAGCAGCGGCGATGAAGCCGCGCCAGAAGCGGCTCGCGATCGTCGCAGGCATCGCCGGCGCGGTCGCGATCGCGGTCGCTCTCGTCCTCAACGCGTTCCAGAGCAACCTCGTCTTCTTCTATTCGCCGTCGCAGGTCGTCGCGCACGAGGCGCCGCAGGCGCGGACGTTCCGGATCGGTGGCATGGTCGAGAAGGGCTCGCTCAAGCGCGAGGGCACGAAGGCGAGCTTCGTCGTCACCGACACCGCCAGGTCGATCCTCGTCCGCTACGAAGGCATCCTTCCCGACCTCTTCAAGGAGGGCAAGGGCGTCGTCGCGCAGGGCAGGCTCGAGGGCGACGTCTTCGTCGCCCGCGAGGTCCTCGCCAAGCACGACGAGAACTACATGCCGCCCGAAGCCGCCGACGCTCTGAGGAAGGCGCAGCAGGGCAACCCCAAGCTCGCCGAGACGTTGGCGCCTTCGAACAGCAAATGAGGCAGCGACGATGACCCCTGAACTCGGCCACTTCTCGCTCTGGATTGCCCTCGGCGTCGCGCTCATCCTCGGCGTCATGCCCATGGTCGGCGCGGCGCAGGGCCGCGGCGACTGGATGGCGCTCGCTCGCCCGTCGGCGCGTCTGCTGTTCGCGCTCGTCGCGTTCGCGTTCGCCTGCCTGACGCTCGCCTTCATCAACAACGACTTCTCGGTCGCCTACGTCGCGACCAACTCGAACCGCCTGCTGCCGCTGCACTACCGGATCACCGGCGTCTGGGGCGGCCACGAAGGCTCGATCCTGCTCTGGCTGCTCATGCTGACGTTCTGGACGCTCGCGGTCGCGACCTTCAGCGATCACCTGCCGGCGAAGGTCCAGGCGCGCATCCTCGCCGTGATGGGGCTGCTCTCGTGCGGCTTCCTGCTCTTCCTGCTCGTGACATCGAATCCGTTCGAGCGGCTGTCGCCGGCGCCCGCCGACGGCCGCGAGCTCAATCCGCTGCTCCAGGACCCGGGGATGGTGATTCATCCGCCGATGCTCTACATGGGCTACGTCGGCCTCTCGGTCGCGTTCTCGTTCGCGGTCGCGGCGCTGATCGGCGGCAACCTCGACGCGACGTGGGCGCGCTGGACGCGGCCGTGGACGACGGCGGCGTGGATCTTCCTCACGATCGGCATCGCGCTCGGCAGCGCGTGGGCCTACTACGAGCTCGGCTGGGGCGGCTGGTGGTTCTGGGACCCGGTCGAGAACGCGTCGTTCATGCCGTGGCTCGTCGCGACCGCGCTGATCCACTCGCTCGCCGTCACCGAGAAGCGCAACAGCTTCAAGAACTGGACGGTGCTGCTCGCGATCCTCGCCTTCTCGCTGTCGCTGCTCGGCACCTTCCTCGTTCGCTCGGGCGTGCTGTCGTCGGTGCATGCGTTCGCGACCGATCCGCGCCGCGGCCTCTTCATCCTCGCCTTCCTCGTCATCGTCATCGGCGCGTCGCTCTCGCTCTACGCGTGGCGCGCGCCGACGGTCGGGCTCGGCGCGCGCTTCGCGCTGCTTTCGCGCGAGACGCTGCTGCTCGGCAACAACGTGCTGCTCGTTTCGGCGTGCGGCGCGGTGTTGCTCGGCACGCTCTACCCGCTCGCGCTCGACGCGCTCGACCTCGGCAAGATCTCGGTCGGTCCGCCGTATTTCGAGACGGTCTTTGTCCCGCTGCTCGCGCCGCTCGTCTTCCTGATGGGAGTCGGGCCGATCGCGCGCTGGAAGGAAGCCGCGCTGCCCGACCTCGTCACTCGGCTCAAGTGGGCCGCAGGCTGCGCCGTCGCCGCAACGCTCGTCGTCGCGCTCGCCCGCGGCGGCATCGGCATCGTCGGCGTCGCCGGGCTCCTGATGGCGTTCTGGATCGTCGCCGCCGTCGCGACCGACCTCGCCGAGCGGCTGCGGCCCGCCGGTGGCGTGCGCGCGAACGTGCTGCAGCGCGCCCGCCAGATCCCGCGCGCGATGGCCGGGATGATGCTCGCGCACCTCGGCGTCGCCGTCTTCATCTTCGGCGTCACGCTCGTTCGCACCGGAGAGGTCGAGCGCGACGTCCAGATGGGACCGGGCGACACGACGACGATCGGCGACCTCGTCTTCACCTTTCGCGGCGCTCGCGACGTGCGCGGGCCGAACTACGCCGCTGCTCAGGGCGAGGTCGTCGTCACGCACGGCGACCGCGTCGTCGCGACGCTGCGCCCCGAGAAGCGCTTCTATCCGGCGTCGCAGTCGACGATGACCGAAGCCGCGATCCAGCCCGGCCTGACGCGCGACCTCTACGTCTCGCTCGGCGAGCCGATCGCCAACTCGCCGGCGTGGATCGTCCGCGTCTACGTCAAGCCGTTCGTCGACTGGATCTGGGGCGGCTGCCTGATGATGGCGCTCGGCGGCCTGCTCGCAGCGAGCGACCGCCGCTACCGCGCCCGACAGACGCAAACACGCGCGGCCACCATGGCCGCGACCGCATGACATGACGACCGCCAACGACAAGGGCTCGCCCCGCTCGCGCCGTCTCTGGTTCCTGATCCCGCTCGCTGCGTTCTTCGCGCTCGCTGCCGTCCTCACCGTCGGCCTCGGGCGCGATCCGCACCTGGTGCCGTCGCCGCTGATCGACAAGCCGGCGCCGAAGTTCGCGCTCTCGCGCCTCGACGACGCGACGCGCGTCGTCCGCCTCGACGACCTGCGCGGCAAGGCGTTCATCCTCAACGTGTGGGCGTCGTGGTGCGTCGCCTGCCGCGAGGAGCATCCGGTGCTGCTCGACTGGGCGAAGAAGCGCGCCGTCCCTGTCTACGGCCTCAACTACAAGGACACGCGCGCCGACGCCGACGCGTGGCTGGCGCGCTTCGGCAATCCGTACGACGCCTCGTTCTTCGACGAGGACGGGCGCGTCGGCATCGACTTCGGCGTCTACGGCGTTCCCGAGACGTTCGTCGTCGACGGCAACGGCGTGATCCGCATGAAGCACATCGGCCCGCTCACCCCCGACGTGCTCGCGAACAAGATCGAGCCGCTGCTGAAGAAGCTCGACGCGTGACCGGGCGCAGCGCTCCAGCCGTGGCGAGGGCACTCGTCGCGATCGTCGTGCTCGCGGCGAGCGCGCTCGCGGCAGCCAAGGAAGCGCCGCCCGAGGCCGCCGACCCCGCGATCGAGGCGCGCATGGTCCGCATCACGTCGGAGCTGCGCTGCCTCGTCTGCCAGAACCAGACGATCGCCGACTCGAACGCCGGCCTCGCGGTCGACCTCCGCCGCGAAACGCGCGAGCTGCTGAAGCAGGGCAAGAGCGACGCCGAGGTCGTCGACTACATGACGGCGCGCTACGGCGATTTCGTCCTCTATCGGCCGCCGCTGCGCGCGAAGACGGCGTTGCTCTGGTTCGGACCGGCGCTGCTGCTGATCGGCGGCGGCGCGGTGCTCGTCTTCACGCTGCGGCGGCGCAGCCGGATGGCGGCCGACGCGTTCGATCCCGACCTCGACGACGACGAGATCGACCCCGTCGACGACGCTGCCGCGACCGCTGCGCGCAGCGCCGCCGCTCCCGGACGCGGCTGAGCGATGGCACGTCGCGATCCGCTCACCGCTGCGCGCGCCCGGCTGCTCCAGCTGAAGGCGGCGCACGACGCCGGCAAGATCGACGCACGCCGCTACGACGCAGAGCGCCGCAAGGTCGAGCACGAGATCGGCGCGTCGCTGATCGCCGAAGAGCCGAAGACGGTGCGGCCGTCGCGCCGGCTCGTCGCCGTGCTCGCGATCGGCGTCGTCTCGCTCGCCGTCTTCGGCTACTCGCAAACCGGCGCGCCGTCGCTCGTCTGGCCGGGCGCTGCCGCGGTCGAGGCGGCGGCGTCTGGCGCGAACGGCCAGGTCGGCTTGCAGCAGATCCAGGCGATGGTCGACCAGCTCGCCGCGCGCCTCGAGAAGAATCCGAACGACGCCCAGGGCTGGGTCATGCTCGCGCGCTCGTACACCGTGCTCGGCCGCTTCGAGCAGGCGCTGCCGGCGTACGCGAAGGCGGTCGAGCTCGCTCCGAGCAACGCGCAGCTCCTCGCCGACTACGCCGACGCGGTCGCGGCGTCCAAGGGAACGACGAACAACCCGCAGACGATGGCGCTGGTCGATCGTGCGCTCGCGATCGATCCCAAGCACCCGAAGGCGCTCGCGCTTGCCGGCACGGTGGCGTTCGAGCGCGCCGACTACGTCAAGGCGATCGCGGATTGGCAGAAAGTCGTCGACCAGCTGCCACGCGGCAACGAGTTCGCCGAGCGCATCGAGTCGAGCATCGCCGAGGCGCGCGAGCGCGCGACCGCGGCAGGCACTGCAGTGCCCCCGGCGGCGTCGGCGAGCGCCGCCGTCGCGGCGCGTGGACCGAGCGCAACGACGACCAGCGCCGGCAAGAGCGCAGCGAACACGGGCGCCGTCAGCGGCATCGTCACGCTCGACCCTGCGCTCGCCGCGCAAGCCGCGCCCGACGACGCGGTGTTCGTGTTCGCACGTCCGGCTGGCGGTCGCATGCCGCTCGCGGTGCTGCGAAAGACGGTCCGCGACCTGCCGCTGACGTTCACGCTCGACGACAGCATGGCGATGTCGCCCGCCGCGAAGCTCTCGAGCGCGACGCAAGTGACCGTCGGCGCGCGCATCAGCAAGAGCGGCACCGCGCTGCCGCAACCGGGCGACCTCGCCGGCGAGACGACCGGTGTCGCGCCCGGCGCGACCGGCGTCGCCGTGCGCATCGGCAGCGTCGTCGGCAAGCCGTAGCGGGCGGCGCCCGCCGCGCGCCGCGTCAATCGAACGCGACGTCGACCGGCGTGCCGAGCGCGCCGTGGCGGCCTTCGAACCTGTCGAGCGCGCGCACGAGCTGATCGAGGTCGGATTCGCGGTCGAGCGGACGGAACCGCTCGGTGTCGACGACGAACACCGGCGCGCCCTCGTACGACGCGAAGAACTCGGCGTAGGCGTCGCCGAGGCGTTGCAGGTAGGGCGCGTCGATGCCCTGCTCCATCGCGACGCCGCGCCGGCGGACGCGGGCGAGCAGCGTCTGCACGTCGGCCTGGAGGCGGACGACGAGGTCGGGCTCGCGCAGCTGCGTCGCGATCGGCTGGTGCATCTGCGCGTAGAGGCGGTACTCCTCGTCGCTCAGGTTGAGCCGCGCGAAGATCGCGTCCTTGGCGAACATGAAGTCGCTCACCGTCGTCTGCGCGAACATGCTCGGCTGCGCGAGCGGCCGCACCTGGCGCTCGCGCTGGAAGAGAAAGAAGAGCTGCGTCTGGAACGCGTAGCCGGCGCGGTCTTCGTAGAAGCGGGCGAGGAACGGGTTCTCGCCCGGCTGCTCGAGCAGCAACTCGGCAGCGATGCGCTCGGCGAGCAGGCGCGCGAGCGTCGTCTTGCCGACGCCGATCGGCCCTTCGATCGCGATGTGGCGAAAGCGCGCGAGCGGACGGTCTTCGTTCATTGCCCGCGAAACACGAAATACACGGCTCCGACGATGCACAGCCCCGCCCAGAGGAAGTCGAGCTTGAGCGGCTGGCGCATGAAGAGGAAGGCGAACGGAACGAAGACGATCAGCGTGATCACTTCCTGCACGATCTTGAGCTGCGCGAGCGTCATCCCGCTGGCGTAGCCGATCCGGTTGCCCGGCACCTGCAGCAGGTATTCGAAGAGGGCGATCCCCCAGCTGACGAGCGCGGCGACGATCCACGGCCGCGTCTGGAGCGTGCGCAGGTGGCCGTACCACGCGAAGGTCATGAAGACGTTCGATGCCGCGAGCAGGACGACCGTGCGGACCGGCCCGGGAATCGACTCGATCATCGGTCGAGTTTAGCGACGCGCTGGCCGGCAACCGCTGCGCGCAGCGCGGCGACGTGACCGTGTTCCGGAATGACGAGGTCGGCTGCGATCTCGGCGAGCGGAACGACGACGAACGCGCGCTCGTGCAGGCGCGGATGCGGCAACGTCAAGCGATCGCCCACGACGACCGCGTCGCCGTGCAGCAGGAGGTCGAGATCGAGCGTTCGCGGCGCGTTGGCGAACGGGCGCTCGCGGCCGTGCGCGTGCTCGATCGCCTGCAGCGCAGCGAGCAGCGCCGCGGGGCCGAGGGTCGTTCGCACCCGCGCGACCGCGTTGACGTAATCGTCGCCGCCGGCGTCGATCGGCGCCGTGCGGTAGAGCGACGAACGCGCGACGAGCTCGGTGCCGGGCAGCGCCGCGATTTCGGCGAGCGCGCGCTCGACCTCGCCGACGCGATCGCCGACGTTGGAGCCGAGGCCGATGTACGCGTCGACCGGCGAGGCGGTCGGGGCCTTGGCTGCCATCGAAACGCTCAGCTCGGCGGACCCGCGCCGTCGGCCGCGGGCCGGCGACGGCGCCGCCGGCGCCTGCGCGGTGCCGCGCCTTCCGTCGCAGTGCCTTCCTCGCCGGCCGCCGCTTCGTCGTTGCCGTCGGCGGCCGAGGGCGCATCGCCCTGGCGCGCCTCGCCGCCCGCGGGTGGCTTCCTGACGCGCCGCGGCGGCCGCTGGTCGCGCACCGCGTCGAGCATCTGCCGCCGCTCGTCGTCGTCGGCAGCGAAGAGCGCTTCCCACCACCGCGCCAGCGCGGGGTCGGCCTCGCCGACCTCAGCGCGCAGTCGCAGGAAGTCGAGCCCGGCGCGAAAGCGCGGCTGCTCGAGCAACGTCAACGCCGAATTGGCGGCGCGCCGCTCGAGACGCGGCTGCAGCATCCAGATCTCGCGCATGTCGACGGCGAGCTTGCCGCGGCCGGAGATGTCGCCGATGCGGGCGTCGAACGCGGCGTCGATCGCCGCCTGCAACGCCGGGAACGCCGACTCGCCGGCTGCCTGGCGCTGCCGCCAGCCGTCCTGGACGTCGTGCCAGAGCATCGCCGCGAGCATGAAGCTCGGCGCGACCGCCTTGCCGGCGGCGACGCGCGCGTCGGTGTCGGCGAGCGCGAGGCGGACGAACTTCTCACGGCCATCGTGGCGCTGCGCTTCGTCGAGCGCGACGTCGAGGACCGGGAACACGCCGCGGTGCAGCCCCGCCTTCTTCAGCTCCACGATCGAAGCCAGCGCGTGCCCGGTCTGCAGCAGCTTGATCATCTCGTCGAACGTGCGCGACTGCGGCACGTTGTCGAGCAGCAGCGCCATCCGCTGGATCGGCGCGCGCGTCTTCGCCTCGATCTCGAAGCCGAGCTTGGCGGCGAAACGCACCGCGCGGATGATCCGCACCGGATCCTCGCGGTAGCGCGCGCTCGGGTCGCCGATCATGCGCAGGAGCTTCTTTCGCGCGTCCTTGATGCCGCCGTGGTAGTCGACGACGATCTCGCGGACCGGGTCGTAGTACATCGCGTTGACCGTGAAGTCGCGCCGCGCCGCGTCCTCGAGCTGCGGGCCCCAGACGTTGTCGCGAAGCACCCGGCCCTCGGCATCGACGACATGCGACTTGTCGACGAGGTCCTTCCTCGACGTCTTCTCGTTGCCGGCGACCTGGTCGGCCGCGGCCGGGTCGAGCATGGCGCGAAACGTCGACACCTCGATCACCTCCGAGAGGCCGCGGTCTTGTCGACCGCGGCCGAAGACGACGTGGACGATCCGGAAGCGCCTGCCGATGATGAACGCGCGCCTGAAGAGCGCCTTGACCTGCTCGGGGGTCGCGTCGGTCGCGACGTCGAAGTCCTTCGGCCTGAGGCCGAGCAGCAGGTCGCGCACCGCGCCGCCGACGATGTACGCCTCGTAGCCGGCATCCGCGAGCGTCGAGACGACCTTGACGGCGCGTTCGTCGACGAGCTTCGGATCGATCCCGTGCTCGGCCTTCGGCACCTCGACGCGCTTGCCGCGAACGTGGCGCGCGCCAGCGTCGTCTGCCTTGCCGAGCAACTTGGAGATGAACTGCTTGATCATTCGAAGAGGTGGAGGACGCGCCAGCCGCGAGCGCGCGCGATCGCCTCGAGCTCGGGCGACGGGTTCGTCGCCACCGGATCGGTCGCCTGCTCGAGCAGCGCGAGGTCGTTGACCGAGTCGCTGTAGACGCTGATCCGCGAAAAGCCGGCCCAGTCGACGCCGCTCGCCGCCAGCCATTGTCCGACACGCGCGACCTTGCCTTCGCGGAACGCGGGTACCCCGGCGATGCGCCCGGTCGGCGTGCCGTCGGCGGCGCACTCGAGCCGGGTCGCGATCAGGGCGTCGATCGCGAACGCAGCGGCGATCGGCGCGGTGATGAAGTCGCTCGTCGAGGTGACGAGCGCGAGCCGGTCGCCGCGGGCGCGGTGCGCCTCGACCAGCTCGCGCGCCGCGGGCCGGAGTGCCGGCGCGATCACCTCGCGCATGAAGCGCTCGTGAGCCGCCGCGCGCGCTGCGCCGTCCTGCGCGCGCAGCGGCGCGGTCGCGAACTCGATGTAGGCGTCGATGTCGAGCCGGCCCGCCTGATACTGGGCGTAGAACGCGTCATTGCCGCTGCGAAAGCCGGCCGCGTCGACCCAGCCGAGCGCGACCATGAACTCGCCCCAGGCGTGGTCGGAGTCGATCGGCAGCAGCGTGCCGTCGAGGTCGAACAGCGCGAGACCGCGCTCGCTGCTCATCCGTCGGCCTCCTCGGCGAGCATCTGTTTCAGGAGCGGCACCGTGATCGCGCGCTTGGTCGCGAGCGAGAAGGTGTCGAGCCGGTCGAGCTGCGCCATCAGGTGCTTGAGGTCGCGCGCGAAACGCGTCAGCAGATAGTCCATGACGTCGTCCGAGAGGAAGGTGCCGCGGCGGTCGGCTTCGCGGCGCAGCACCGCGCGCACCTCGGTCTCGCCGGGCGGCTCGAGCGCGA
>DATJIM010000287.1:0-10955 GCA_035493195.1 Caldimonas sp. | reverse complement strand
CGGCGGTGTCGCCGTAGCCCTTGATCAGGTGCACCGTGATGCCGATCGCCGCGAGCGCCTCCGGATCCATGTAGCTGCGTGCACCCGTGCCGAGGAAGACGACGTGGCGCAGGCCAGGGCAGCGCGCGGCGACTTCGATCGGCAGCGCGGTGTGGTCGATGACCGCGATCGGTGCGCCGGCCAGCGCCGCGGGCAGCGCATCGGGCTCGATGTCGGCGTCGCCGAAGGCGAGCTCGAGCTGCGGCAGCAGGCGCGGGCCGATCGCCTCGGCGAGAGCGCGCAGCGCCGGGTTGGCGTCGACGAAGACGGCGCGCATGGCGGCTACCCGGCGCGCCCCAGGTCGGCCATCGGCTCGCCGAAGCGGACCGGACCGCCGGGCTGCCACGCCGGGTCGAAGCGCAGGTCGCCTTCGGGGAAGAGCAGCACGACGGTCGAGCCGAGCATGAAGCGTCCCATCTCCTCGCCTTTCTTCAGCGACACCGCGCCGGCCGCGTAGTGCCATTCGCGCACCCGCCGCACCCGCGGCAGCCGGACGGCGCCGTGCCAGACGGTCGCCATGCTGCCGACGATCGTCGCGCCGACGAGCGTCAGGACGAAGAGGCCGAACAGGTCGGACTCGAACACGCAGACGACACGCTCGTTGCGCGCAAACAGGCGCGGCACGCCGCGCGCGGTCACCGGGTTGACCGAGAACAGCGACCCCGGCACGTGGATCATCCGCACCAGCGTGCCGTCACACGGCATGTGGATGCGGTGGTAATCCTTCGGACTGAGGTAGAGCGTCGCGAAGGTGCCGTCGTGGAAGCGCTCGGCGAGCGCATGGTCGCCGCCGACGAGCGCGGTCGTCGAATAGCGGTGGCCCTTGGCCTGCAGCACCTGGTCGTGCTCGATCGCGCCAAACTGGCTGATCGTGCCGTCGACCGGACAGACGAGGTCGGCGCGCGCGATCGGCCGCGCGCCCGGCTTCAGCGCGCGGGTGAAGAAGTCGTTGAAGCTCGCGTACGCGGCGGGGTCGCTCTCGACCGCTTCGCTCAGGTCGACGCCGTACTTGCGGACGAACCAGCGCACCAGCCGCGTCGTCGTCGGCCCGCCCTCGCGCGACGCGACGCGCCCCGCGAACGCCGTCAGGCCGCGCTTGGGCAGCACGTACTGGGGCAGCACCTTGCGACGATCGGACACGAGCGGGCGGACGGGCAGCGAGGCGCGGATTCTATCGACGCGCACGTGCCCGAGGCGCCCTTCGCGGGCGAACGGCGCCCGCTATTCTTCCTCGATGCCGATCGACTTCGCCGCTCCGTCGCTCGTCGTCGCGCGCGAGCTGATCGGCGCCAGCGTCTTCGTCGACGGCGTCGGCGGCACGATCGTCGAGACCGAGGCGTACGACCAGACCGATCCGGCGTCGCACACCTACGCCGGCCACACGGCGAGGAACGCCGCGATGTTCGGGCCGCCGGGGCGCGCATACGTCTACCGCTCGTACGGCATCCACTGGTGCCTCAACTTCGTTTGCATGCCGCGCGGCCACGGCGCCGGAGTCCTGATCCGCGCGTTGCAGCCGACCGCGGGCATCGCGCAGATGTGCGCGCGCCGCGGGCTCGCCGACGAGCGTCTGCTCTGCTCGGGGCCTGGCCGGCTGTGCCAGGCGCTCGGCGTCACGCGCGAGCTCGACGGCATGCGCCTCGACCGCAAGCCGTTTCGCGTCGTCGCGCGCGGCGAAGGTGCGGTCGTCGTGCACGCCGGCGTGCGCATCGGCATCACGAAGTCGCGCGAGCTGCCGTGGCGCTTCGTCCTCGCCGAGTCGCCCTTCCTCAGCAAGCCGCTCGCAGCGACGGCCGGCTCGGTGCGAGCGCGTCGGCGGTGACGCCGAACGCCGCGATCCGCGCTGGCAACGGCTCGCCGCGAACGAGCGCGGCACACGCTTCTCCCATCGCCGCCGCGGTCTGGATGCCGTAGCCGCCCTGCGCGGCGAGCCAGAAGAATCCCGGCGCGTCGTCGGCAAAGCCGCCGACGAGATCGCCATCGGCGACGAACGAGCGCAGCCCTGCCCACGTGCGGCGCGGCCGCACCACGAGCGTCGTCGCACGCTCGATGCGATCGATCGCGAGCGCGATGTCGAGCTCCTCGGGCTGGACGTCCTGCGGCTCGACCGGATCGGCGTTCGCCGGCGAGCCGAGCAGCATCCCTGCGTCGGGCTTGACGTACCACGAGTCGCCGAGCCCGCCGAAGAGCGGCCAGCGAGCGCTCTCGACGTCTCCCGGAGGCGCGAAGGTGAAGATGCTGCGCCGCTTCGCAACCAGTCCGATCGGTCGCGCGCCGGCGAGCGCAGCGACGCGGTCGCACCACGCGCCCGCGGCGTCGACGACGACCGGCGCTTCGTAGCGCGCGCTGCCGGCGTCGACGCGCCAGACCCCGCGGCGCTCGTCGCGTGCGATCGCCGTCACCTCGGCGTCGCCGACGATGCTGCCGCCGCTCCTGCGCACGCTGCGCAGGAAGCCGTGGTGCAGGCGGTGGACGTCGATGTCGGCGGCGTCGGGCTCGTACGCCGCGCCGAGCACGCTGTCTTCGCGCAGCGCGGGCACGAGCGCGCGCGCCGCGCGCGCGTCGAGCAGCTCGCCGCGGGGGCTGGTCGCGCGCAGCACGTCCCAGGCTTCGGCGAGGCCGGCGTCCTCGCCGGGCGCGGCGACGAGCAGGGCGCCGCGCGGCGAGAGGATCGGGCCGTCGGCGAAGCCCGCCGGCGGCGCGTCGAGGAAGGCGCGGCTCGCGAGCGTCAGCGCGCGCACCTGCGGCGTGCCATAGCTTTCGAAGAAGAGCGCCGCCGATCGCCCGGTCGAGTGGTAGCCGGGCTGGCTCTCGCGCTCGAGCAGCACCGTGCGGCGGTACGGCGCGAGAAAGTGGCCGAGCGAGGCGCCGGCGATTCCGGCGCCGATGACGACGACGTCGGTCGAGACGATCGAGCCCATCGCCTGCATTGTCGTTTCTCGCCGAGCTCGCTCGCGGGCGGCGATCTTCTGCTTGAATCGTGCATGCGTCGCGAGCGCCGTCGATGATCGAACTGCCGAGCTCGGTCCAGTGCTGCATCGCCGGCGGCGGTCCCGCCGGAATGATGCTGGGGTTCCTGCTGGCGCGCGCCGGCGTCCGCACGGTCGTCCTCGAGAAGCACGGCGACTTCCTGCGCGACTTCCGCGGCGACACCGTGCACCCGTCGACGCTTCGCATCATGGACGAGCTCGGCCTGCTCGACGCATTTCTCGAGCGGCCGCACCAGAAGCTCGAAGTCATCGGCGGCTGGTTCGACAAGAAGCACGTGCAGCTCGGCGATTTTCGCGGCCTGCCGAAGCGCTACGCGTTCATCGCGATGGTGCCGCAGTGGGAGTTCCTCGACTTCATCGCCGAACACGCCAGCAAGCTGCCGGCATTCACGCTGCGCATGCGTGCGGAGGCGACCGGTCTCGTCGAGGAAAGTGGCCGCGTCGTCGGCGTGCGCGGCCGCGGCGACGACGGCGACTTCGTCGTTCGTGCCGACTGCACGGTCGCGTGCGACGGGCGTCACTCGACGCTGCGCGCCGCCGCCGGCCTGCCCGTCGAAGACCTCGGCGCGCCGATCGACGTCCTCTGGTTTCGCGTCGCGCGCGATCCGGCCGCGACCGACAGCAGCCTGGCGCGCATCGCGCCGGGGCATTTCGTGGTGACGATCGACCGGGGCGACTACTGGCAGTGCGCGTTCGTCATCGCCAAGGGCGGTGCCGACGCGCTCAGGCAGCGACCGATCGCCGACTTTCGCGCTCAGGTCGTCGACGCGGCGCCGATCCTCGCGGCGCACATCGACGCCGACGTCCGCTCGTGGGACGACGTCGAGCTGCTGACGGTCGCGGTCGACCGGTTGAAGCAGTGGTCGCGGCCGGGGCTGCTCTGCATCGGCGATGCAGCGCACGCGATGTCGCCGATCGGCGGTGTCGGGATCAATCTCGCGGTCCAGGACGCCGTCGCCGCCGCCAACCTGCTCGCCGCGAAGCTGCGCGCGGGCAGCGTCGGCGACGACGATCTCGACGCGGTGCAACGGCGTCGGCTGTGGCCGACGAAGGCGACGCAGGCGGCGCAGCTCGCGATCCAGGACAACGTCCTCGTTCCGGTGATGAGCGGCGCCAACGCGAAGCTCGAAGTGCCGCTGCCGATGCGCGTCGTCACCGCGCTGCCGGTGCTGCAGCGTTTGCTGGCACGCGTGCTGGGCATGGGGGTGCGGCCCGAGCACGTGCGCACACCCGCTGCTTGACTGACAGCAACCGGCTCACCGGCCCAGTCGTTTCTCTTCCTTCGGGTGGCGCAGCAATGTCCGTTCGAGGCGTTGCATCTCGGGGCTCGCGACGATCTCGTCGTGGTTCGCGAAAGCCTCGTGGTTGCGCTCGACGGCCGCGAGGTCGTACAGGTAGTTGACCATGAAGCCGGCCGCCTGACGCAAGCCGTTGTCGCTGCCGTCGCCCATCCAGTTGAGCCGCTCGAGGCGGGCGCCGTTGCCGAGGTGGAAGCGAGCGACCGAATCGATCGGCTTGCCGCTCGCGTCCTTGGCCTCGAAAAGATAGCGAACGGCTGCGCGCGAGAGTTCGTCGCGCAGTTCGTGCGACGGCGTCCGGTGCCAGCCCGCCTGACGCATTTCGGCGAGAGCGAGGCTCGCCTCGGAAGAAGGATCGTCGCCGCGCTTTGTCTCGAGCCATCGGCAGAAGCCGGGCAACGGCGACAACGTGACGAAGGTGCCGAGCGACGGCAGCTCGCGCTTGAGGTCTTCGGCCACTTGCTTGATCAGCGAGTTGCCGAACGAGATTCCGCGCAGGCCGCGCTGGCAGTTGGAGATCGAATAGAACACGGCGGTCGTCGCGCGTTCCGGCTGCACCGGCACCCGCGCGCTGCTCAGGAGCGGCGCGATCGCGGTCGGCACGGTCGTCGTCAACGCGACCTCGACGAAGATCAGCGGCTCGCCGGTGAGCGCCGGGTGGAAGAACGCGAAGCAGCGGCGGTCGAGCGGTTCGAGACGAAGCCTCAGGTCGTCCCAGCTCGTGATCGCGTGCACGGCTTCGTAGCGGATGATCTTTTCCAGGATGTGGGCCGGCGTCGACCAGTCGATCCGTTGCAGCTCGAGGAATCCGCGGTTGAACCAGGACGCGAAGAGATGGCGGAAGTCGGCGTCGACGGCGATCAGCGAGGGGTCTTCGGCCATCGCCATCAACAGGTCCTCTCGCATCGCGACGAGCTGACTCGTCCCGTGCGGCGCCAGATTCATGCGCCGGATCAGCTCCTGGCGGCGGGGCTCGGCGAGGACGTGCAGGCGCGTGGCGGCCGACGAGTCGGGGGTGTGCAAAAAGTCCGCGATCGCGCTCTGCACGATCTGCAGGTCGGGTCCGAAGCGCGTTGCCAGCAGCCCGAAGAACCGCCGCTGCTCGACGCGCGGAAGCGCGCGGTAGGCGGCGAGCAGGCTCGCGGCCAGCGCGACGCCCGACGCCTCGCCCTTGCCCGAGAGCAGGTCCCACGCCATCGACTCGAAATCTGCGGTCGTGGCGACACGTTTGCTGCCCCACCAGCGAGTCAGTCCCGTGAGAAAGCCGTTTGCCTTGGAGCTCACCGCCCAGCCGTCCAGTTGGAAGTCACCGGCTCCGGGTACCGCCGGGGAACTGGAGCGAGATGAATACATGCTGTCATGTCTCGTATGCACAGCACATGGCGTATTCCCCACATTTGACGATTGCGCATACGAATGGTCGGTGACATGTCAGGGAAGCCCTAAAATCGGGCGGACCATGAGCCGCATCTCGGACCGACTGCGCGAAGCGATCGAGGAGGAGATCACCACCGGCAAGCTCCTGCCCGGCTCGCGCCTCGATGAAGCCGAGCTCGCGAAGCGCTTCAGCGTGTCGCGAACGCCGGTCCGTGAAGCGCTCAACCTGCTGCTCGGCGAAGGTCTGATCGAGGCACGCCCGCGGCGCGGAGCCGTCGTCACCCGCGTCCCGCCTCAGCGCCTGATCGAGATGTTCGAGGTGATGGCCGAGCTCGAGGTCATGTGCGCACAGCTCGCTTCGCGGCGGATGTCCGAGGAAGAGCTGGCGGCGATCGAGAGCGCGCATGCGTCTTGTCAGGGCGCCGTCGTTGCGCGCGATGCCGACGCGTACTTCTATGCCAATGAGCGCTTCCACTACGCGATCTACACGGCGTCTCACAACAGCTTTCTCTTCGAGCAGGCCGCCGCGCTGCAGCGCAAGCTCCGGCCGTACCGTCGCCTGCAGCTGCGCGTGCGCAACCGGATCCAGCGCTCGTTCGACGAGCACCAGGCGATCGTCGATGCCTTGCGTTCCGGGACGGCGGAGCAACTCGTGACCAGCGTGAGGAACCACGTCCTCGTGCAAGGCGAACGCTTCGCCGATCTCGTGTCGAGCCTGTCGCGGCTGGATGCTTCGGCGGGGGACACCGATCGCGTTCCAGCGCTCGCCGGCGCCTGACCGCGCCCCGACCCGTCGCCGCGCTTCCCCACAGAATTGCGTCCGGCGCTGCGAGCAATGCAGGTGCCAGACGCCGCTAACGTATACCCTAAGCGGCCTCAGGTATACACCTCATAAACTCCCCGTGTAACGACGGCCTTCGTCCCGATCCGACGGTCGAGGCGAGCGGCGCTAGGGAGCGCGCGGCGATTCCCGCGCATCAGTCAGAGGAGACATCCATGGGTGAGTTGAGGCTGCGCAGCGCCGGTTGGCGGCTGTGCGCGGTAGCTGCGGTTTTCGCCGGCGTCGCGACGACGGCGCCGGTGCAGGCGCGCGTCACGCGCATCGTGATCGACGCGACGGCCGCCATCAACAACCAGCCGGCGTACGAGCAGCTGACCGGTCGGGCCTTCGGCGAGATCGATCCCGCCAACCCGCACAACGCGCTCATCACCGACATCACCAACCCGCTCGCGCGCGACGCGTCGGGCAAGGTCACCTACGTCGCGAGCTTCGTACTGCGCAAGCCCAAGGACATGACGACCGCGAGCGGCGTCATGTGGCACGACGTTCCCAACCGCGGCGGCGACGTCGGCTTTCCGGCCGACTCGTTCGCGGCGATGGACGTGCAGCTGCTGAGCGCCTGGCAGGGCGACAACGCCGGCGGGACGTCGCTGCCGACGACCGATCCGACCTGTTTGGCCCCGGGCTGCACGGGCACCTTCGCGCACCACTACGTCAAGGTGCCGGTGCTGACCAACGTGACGGGCCGACTCATCGGCCGCATCGTCAACCGCAGCGGTCAGGTCTCGGCGCCGCTCAACGTGATGGGCAACCCGATCCCGTACTTCCCTGCGGATCCGACGCACGCAGGCGACGTGCTGCGCGTCCACACCAAGGAGACGGTCAACGG
The DNA here is from genome assembly GCA_035493195.1 of Caldimonas sp. Classification (GTDB taxonomy): domain Bacteria; phylum Pseudomonadota; class Gammaproteobacteria; order Burkholderiales; family Burkholderiaceae_C; genus Schlegelella_A. The sequence goes on along the minus strand of DATJIM010000287.1, from coordinate 3,581 downwards.
CAACGTGACGCTCGACAGCACGAACGGCGGCGTCGTTCCGTCGACCGACTGGAAGTACTGCGGCACCGGCACCGGCTCCACCTTCGACGCGCCTCTGCCCGTGACGGCGCTGCCGGTCGGCGTCTGCCTGAAGAACGGCTTCGATGCGACCAAGCTCTATCAGCTGGAGTACACGGTCATCAATCCGTACGTGCTCGGCGTCGGGACAGCCGCGTTCCGTGACGTGCAGTCGTTCTTCCGCTACTCGACGGCCGACGACGTGGGCACGCCCAATCCGCTCGGCAATTCGATCAAGTCGGCGATCGTGCGCGGTGTGTCGCAGTCGGGCAACTTCGTGCGCCACCTGATCTTCCTCGGCATGAACGAGGACGAGGCCGGCCGCATCGTGCACGAAGGCGCGTGGCCGATCATCGCCGGGCGCCGCGTCGCCAACAACTCGCGCTGGGGCCAGCCCGACGGCGTGCTCGAGCTCTACCAGATGGGCAGCGAGGGTCCGCAGTGGTGGCACGTCTGGCCCGACCAGGTGCGCAACGAGCGCCCGGGCAGCATCCTTCTCCGCTGCGAGCGCTCGGACACGTGTCCCAAGATCGTCGAGACGTTCGGTGGGTCGGAGGTGTTCGCGCTCAAGATGACGACGTCGTGGGTCGGCACCGACCCGAAGACCGACATCCCGTTGCCCGACAACGTGCGCCGCTACTACCTGCCGAGCTCGACACACGGCGGCGGCAACGGCGCGACGACGCAGAACCCGGCCGACGTGACGCAAACGCCGCTGAACTGCCCGGGCAACAACTGGGGCCGCGGCACGCTGCGTGCGAACCCCGTGCCCTCGACCGGGCTCACCAATCGCATGCGGCTCGCGCTGCGCGACTGGGTGACGAAGGGAGTCGAGCCGCCCGAGAGCATCTGGCCGCACATGAAGGGCCCGAAGAACAGCCGCGATCTCGTCGAGCCGACGAAGGCGGCGATGGGCTTCCCGAGCGGCGTCCCCGGAATTCCGGACTCGATCTTCGCGCCGGAGAACTTCGTCTTCCCGATCTTGGACTACAACTGGGGGCCGCTGTTCGACGAGTACAACGCCACCGGCGTGCCGACGAACGAGCCGCCGCCGATCGACGCGGTGATCAAGATGATGGTGCCGCGCGTCGACGCCGACGGCAACGAGATGGGTGGCGTCCCGACGGTGCAGCGCGACGCACCGCTCGGCACCTACCTCGGCTGGAACATCACCGCGGGGCCCGACGACAAGGGCTTCAACACGACGAACCCGCAGCCGTTCCACGCCGGCCAGGTCTGCAACTACGTCGGCGGCATGGTGCCGTTCGCGATCCACAAGGCGGACCGGCTCACCAGCGGCGATCCGCGCCTGTCGCTCGAGGAGCGCTACGGCAACCACGACGGCTACGTCGCCGCCGTGCGCAAGGCCGCCGACAACGCGGCGTGCAAGGGCTACCTCAACGCGGGCATCACCGCAGCGTCGATGGGAGCGCTGTGCACGGTCGCGCTGCCGCCCGGCGCGGCGGACGACTGGGCCACGCTGGTCAACCAGGCGATCGCGAGCGACGTGCTGAAATAGCGGCTCGCTGCGGGCCGATCGCGCCCGCGTCGTTCCGGACAGGGACGACGCGGGCGCTTTGTCTTTTGTGACCGAACAAGCGGTACAACCACGGGCCATGGAAGTGAAGCCGTGAGTCCGGCCTCCGCGACCGCCGGCGGCAAGTGCCTGTGCGGCGCGGTCGGCTTCGTCGCGACGCTGCCGTCGCGCTGGGTCGCGCACTGCCACTGCTCGCGCTGCCGGCGCGCGCATGGCGCGGCGTTCGTCACCTTCGTCGGCCTCGACGCCGACAAGGTCGAGTTGCGCGACGCCGAGCGGCGGCTGACGTGGTACCGCGCCGAGACCGGCGGCGAGCGCGGCTTCTGCGCGACGTGCGGGAGCACGCTCTTCTTTCGTTCGCCGCGCTGGCCGGGCGAACTGCACGCCGTCCTCGCGAACTTCGACGATCCGGTCGACCGTGCGCCGCAGGCGCACGCGTACTGGGACACCCACGTCGACTGGGTGACGGTCGTCGACGGGCTGTCGAAGAAGCCGGACCCCGACGCCGCGAAACGCGTGAGCTGACGCCCGACCGCGGCGACGTCAATCGTCGTCGTCGTCGCCGCCGGCGTCGCGCACCGTCTCGATGCTCTCGCGCGGCGAGCTCGCGTCGTCGTCGAAATCGTCGGGCGTGTCGGGGTGCGGGTCGACGTCGCGAACGTGCTCCTCGTCGGCGCCGGTGTCGTCGCGGTCGGAGGACGGCGCCCGGACGTCGCTCTCTTCGCTCGACGGCGCGGGTGCTGCCGGCGGCGGCGAGTTCGTGCCTGGATCGTGGTCCATGCCCGTCGATGGGCAAGCGACGTACCGTCGCCGCGTGCGTCGCATGCGGCGACGTCGTCGTTCGCTGACGCCCGTTGTCGTCCGCCTCCGACTGCACCGCGGAAGAGGCTCGTCGAACATGCGGGCTTCGCGCCATTCCATCCACGCCCTTCGTGAAGACCGTCTTCGTCATCGACCGCACCCAGGACTGGCCGTTCGAGCTTCCCGGCTCGAGCGTCGTCAGCGCGCGCAGCTATCTCGCCGACGCCGCCGGCGGCGCGGCCGGCGACGCGCAGCTGATCAACCTGTGCCGCGCCGACCGCTACCAGGGCCGCGGCTACTACGTTTCGCTGCTCGCGGAGGCGCGCGGCCATCGCCCGCTTCCCGACGTCAAGACCGTCGAGGACCTGAAGTCCGACGAGCAGGTCCAGCGCGTCGCCGAGGCGATCGACGAGCTCGCCAACGAGACGCTTCACCACGACGAGAGCGACCGCTTCGAGCTCGACGCGTACTTCGGCCGCGATCCTGCCGAGCGGCATCAGCCGCTCGCCGAGCAGCTCTTCGCCAACGTGCGCGCACCGCTTCTGAGGACGCGCTTTCGCCGCGACGGCGGCCGCTGGACGCTCGAGAAGATCGCCGCGATGGGCGTCGCCGACGTGCCCGCGCAGCACCGTGCGTTCTTGCTCGACGCTGCGAAGGCGTTCGTCACCGGCAGCGAGGCGTCGCGCGAGGCGCGCACCGGCGCTGCCGACGCCAAGCCGAAGGTCGCGATCCTCTGGGACGCCGCCGAGCAACACAAGCCGTCGAACGAGGAAGCGATCCGCAGGTTCGTCGACACTGCGCCGTCGGTCGGACTCGTCGCCGAGGTGATCGGCCCCGACGCGCTCGAGCGCCTCGCCGAGTTCGACGGGCTTCTCATCCGCTGCGGCACCGACGTCGCCGGCTATTCGTACGAGTTCGCGCGCCGGGCCGAGTCGCTCGGCATGCCGGTCGTCGACGACCCCGACTCGATCCTCAAGTGCACGAACAAGGTCTACCTGCGCGAGCTGATGAGCCGCCACGGCATTCCCGAGCCGAAGACGATGATCGTGCACCGCGAGAACCTCGACCAGGTGATCGCGACGCTCGGCCTGCCGTGCGTGCTCAAGCTTCCCGACAGCGGTTTCGGCCTCGACGTCCTCAAGATCGAGGCCGAGGACCAGCTCGAGAGCAGCGCGGCGAAGTTCTT
>DATJIM010000286.1:0-2538 GCA_035493195.1 Caldimonas sp. | reverse complement strand
CCGGAATAGAGCACCTTCATGTCGTCGAGCGTCGCGATCGAGACGCCCGAGTTGCCGACCTTGCCGTAGATGTCGGGTCGGCGCGCCGGGTCGTTGCCGTAGAGGGTCACCGAGTCGAACGCGGTCGACAGGCGCTTGGCGGGCATCCCCGCCGAGAGCAGCTTGAAGCGGCGGTTGGTGCGAAACGCGTCGCCTTCGCCGGCGAACATCCGGGTCGGGTCCTCGTTCTCGCGCTTGAACGCGAACGTCCCCGCGGTGTACGGGAACGAGCCGGGGACGTTGTCGAGTAGCAGCCACTTGAGGATCTCGCCCGCGTCCTCGTACGTCGGCAGCGCGACCTTGCGGATCTTGTTGCCGGCGAGCGTCGTGTGGACGAGCGACGTGCGGATCTCGCGGTCGCGGATCCTGACGACGTACTCGTCGCCGGCATACGCCTGCTGCATGTCGGGCCACATCGCGAGCAGCTGGCGCGCGCGCGCGTCGAGCCTCGCCTCGCGCTCGTCGGCGAGCTTGCCGAGCGCGTCGACCGCGGCCTTGCCCTTGTCGACCTTGGCGTCGCCGAGCATTTGCGCGCTCGCGCGCAGCTGCTGGACCTCGCGCGCGAGCCGCGCCGACGCGATCGCCTCGCGCTTGTACGCTCGCACGCCGTCGGCGATGTCGGCGAGGTAGCGGACGCGCGACGGCGGCACGATCGGCACCTGATGCGTGCTGTGGCGCGTCTCGACGTTCGGCAGCGTGCTCGCCTTCACCGCGAGGCCGAGCGCGGCGAGCCGCGGCAGCATCGCGTGGTAGAGCGACGTGACGCCGTCGTCGTTGAAGCGGCTCGCCATCGTCCCGAACACCGGCATCTCGCCGGGCGGCTTGGCGAACGCGCCGCGGTTTCTCTGCACCTGCTTGGCGACGTCGCGCAGCGCGTCGGCGGCGCCCTTGCGGTCGAACTTGTTGATGACGACGAACTCGGCGAAGTCGAGCATGTCGATCTTCTCGAGCTGGCTCGCGGCGCCGAACTCGGGCGTCATGACGTAGACGGGGACGTCGACGAGCGGGACGATCGCGGCGTCGCCCTGGCCGATCCCCGAGGTCTCGACGATGACGAGATCGAAGCCTGCGGCCTTGACGGCGCTGAGAACGTCGGGCAGCGCAGCGCTGATCTCGCTGCCGAAGTCGCGCGTCGCCAGGGACCGCATGAACACGCGCGGCCCGGAGCTCCATGGCGCGATCGCGTTCATGCGGATGCGGTCGCCGAGCAGCGCACCGCCGGTCTTGCGCCGCGACGGATCGATGCTGATGACGGCGATGTGCAGCCGATCGCCTTGATCGAGCCGCAGCCGCCGGATCAATTCGTCGGTCAGGCTCGACTTGCCCGCGCCGCCCGTCCCCGTGATGCCGACGACCGGCGTCTTCGTCTTCTCGGCGGCCGCGCGCAGCTCGTCGCGCAGCGCCGGCGCCGCGGCGCCGCTCTCGAGCGCGGTGATGAGCCGGGCGAGCGCGCGCCGCTCGGGCTCGCCGTTGCCGCGGATCTCCTTCAGCGAGGTCGGCGCGCCGACCGCGAGGTCGACGTCGCAGCGCATCAGCATCTCGCCGATCATTCCCTGCAGGCCCATCTTCTGGCCGTCCTCGGGGCTGTAGATGCGCTCGACGCCGTACTCCTGCAGCTCGGCGATCTCGCTCGCGACGATGACGCCGCCGCCGCCGCCGAAGACGCGGATGCCGGCGCCGCCGCGCTCGCGCAGCAGGTCGACCATGTACTTGAAGTACTCGACGTGGCCGCCCTGGTACGAGCTGATCGCGATGCCCTGGACGTCCTCCTGCAGCGCCGCCGTGACGATCTCGTCGACCGAGCGGTTGTGGCCGAGGTGGATCACTTCCGCGCCCATCCCTTGCAGGATGCGCCGCATGATGTTGATCGCGGCGTCGTGGCCGTCGAACAGGCTCGCCGCGGTGACGAAGCGGACCTTGTGTTGCGGTCGGTACGAGGCGAGCGCCTTGTAGTCGGCAGTGAGCTCGGTCATGGCTCGGCCTTTCTTCGCCTCACGGCACCTGGATGCCGGCGAGCGCCGGATCGCCTGGCGGATAGCGCAGCTTGAGCGCGCGCATCGCATCGACGACCGCGGTCGCGATCATCAGGTTGCGGTGCGTCTTCGAGTCGGCGGGGACGACGGTCCACGGCGCCCACGACGTTCCGGTCGCCGCGATCATCTCGCCGTACGCGGCCTGGTAGTCGTCCCAGCGCTTGCGTTCGTCGAGGTCGGCGATCGCGAACTTCCAGTGCTTGGTCGGGTCGTCGAGCCGCGCCTGCAGCCGCTGGCGCTGCTCTTCCTTCGAGACGTGGAGGAAGAACTTGAGGATCACCGTCCCCGTCTCGGTGAGCATGCGTTCGAAGTCGTTGAGCTGCGCGTAGCGCTGCTCCTTCTCGGCGTCCGTGATCCAGCCGCGCACGACTGGGACGAGGACGTCCTCGAAGTGGCTGCGGTTGAAGATGACGATCTCGCCGGCGGCGGGAACCTGCTGGTGGATGCGCCAGAGATAGTCGTGCGC
>DATJIM010000285.1:0-8198 GCA_035493195.1 Caldimonas sp. | reverse complement strand
GGTGGCGACACCGACGTTCGCCGCCGCGCGCTCCACCAGCGCCTCGCTGGCGCGGATGTCGGGGCGCTGGCGCGCCAGCTCCGACGGCAGCGTGAGCGGCAGCTCGGCAGGCAACTGCAGGTCGGCGAGACGCAGCTCGGGGAGCTCGGCCGTGGCCGGCGGCGCGCCGACGTACGCGGCGAGGCGATGGCGCACCTGCGCGAGCTGGCGCTCGAGCTCGGGAACGAGCGCGCGGGTCTGCGCGAGCTCGAGACGCTGCGCTTCGACGTCGGCGTGCGCCGCCGTGCCGAGCGCTTCGAGCCGCTCGACGATGGCGAGCCGCCGCTCCTGGAGCGCGACGATCTCGTTCGCGACCGCGATCTGCTCGCGCAGCGACGCCTCGCGGATCGCCGCGGTGACGACGTTGCCGGCGAGCATCAGGCGCGCCGCCTCGAGCTCGTAGCGCTCGGCGTCGACCTGGGCGCGCAGGCCGTCGAGCTCGCTGCGCGTCGCGCCGAACAGGTCGAAGTGGTACGAGAGCGCGACCGACGCGAGGTAAAGGTTGAGCGGCGTCGAGACGGGCAGCGCCGGCGCCCCGAGCGCCTCGGGCTGGACGTCGACGCGGTTCGCCGACAGCTTGGCGTCGAGGCGCGGAAGCTGCGTGTCGCCGGCGCGCGCTTCGCGCCGTTCGTTCGCCTCGCGCAGCTTCGCGCTCGCGCGCGCGAGCGTCGGGCTGCCGTCGAGCGCGCGGCGGACGAGCGCGTCGAGCGTCGGCGAGCGGAACAGCGTCCACCATTCGGCCGGAATGTCGCGGCCCCACGCGAAGCGCTGTGCGTCGCCCCCGTGCACTGCCGGCGCCGACGCCGTCTGCGCGGCGAGCGGTGCTGCCGTGTAGGCCGCTGGCATCGACATGTCGGGCGCACGCAGCGGCTCGGCGGCACAGCCCGCGAGCGCGATCGTGACGACGGCGGCGACGCGCTTCATCAGTCGAGCGTCTTGCGGTAGAAGACAAGCGCGATCGTCATCACGATCGCCGTGAACAGCAGCATCGGCCAGAGGTGCGGCCAGAGGTCGACCCAGCCGTTGCCCTTGAGCAGGATGCCGCGCACCGAGCGCATGAAGTACGTCGCCGGCACGACCGAGCCGATCGCCTGCGCCCAGCGCGGCATGCCTTCGAACGGGAACATGAATCCCGACAGCAGGATCGACGGCAGGAAGTAGAAGAACGTCAGCTGCATCGCCTGGAGCTGGTTCTGCGCGATCGACGAGAGCGTGATGCCGACCGTCAGGTTGGCGCTGATGTAGACGAGCGCGACCGCGTACAGCACCGCGACGCTGCCGAGGAAGGGAACGTCGAACAGCCAGCGCGCCGCGAGCAGGATGATCGACACCTGGATCAGCCCGATGAAGACGTAGGGGACGATCTTGCCGGTCATGACCTCGAGCGGCCGCGTCGGCATCGCGAGCAGGTTCTCCATCGTGCCGCGCTCGCGCTCGCGCGTCATCGCGAGGCCGGTCATCATGACCATCGTCATCGCCAGGATGACGCCCATCAGCCCGGGGACGATGTTGTGCTGCGTCAGCCCTTCGGGGTTGTAGAGGCGGTGGATGCGGACGTCGAACGGCGCTGCGCCGCCGCCGGCGAGCGGCGCGAGCGCGCCGCGCAGGTCCTTGCGCGCGACGCTCGCGACGAGCTCGCGCGCGGCGCCGAGGGCCGGACCCGCCGCCGACGGATCGGTGGCGTCGGCCTCGATCAGCACCGCCGGCCGCTCGCCGCGCAGCAGCCTTCGCGTGAAGTCGACCGGAAAGCTGACGACGAACTTGACGTCGCCGCGCGCCAGCGCGTCGCGGGCGGCGCTCTCGCTCGCCAGCTCGCCGACGAACTCGAAGTAGCCGCTCGTGCGCATCGCGGCGAGGTAGCTGCGCGTGAACTCGCTCTGCTCGCCGACGACGACCGCCGTCGGCAGCTGCTTCGGCTCGGTGTTGATCGCGTAGCCGAAGAGCAGCAGCTGGACGATCGGGATCCCGACGATCATCCCGAACGTGATGCGGTCGCGCCGGAGCTGAAGGAACTCCTTGTCGACGATTCCCCACCAGCGGTGGAACGAGAAGCGTCTCATCGCGGCGCGCCTTCGGCTTCCGCGGACTTGCCCATCAGGTGGATGAAGACATCCTCGAGTCCGGTCTCGGCGGGCGCGATCCGGCTCGCGCTCTCTGCGGTCGCGCGGCGCAGCGCCGCCTCGACCGCCGCCGCGTCGCCTCCGGTGACGTGCAGCGCCGATCCGAACGCCGCAACCTGCTCGACGCCGGGCTCGCGCTCGAGCCTGGCGGCGACGGCGCCGAGGTCGCCGCCCTGCACGCTCCACGTCGCGAGCTTCTGCGCGGCGACGATCTCGGCCGCGGTGCCGAGCGCCATCAGCTTGCCGTACGCGATGTAGGCGAGGCGGTGGCAGCGTTCGGCCTCGTCCATGTAGTGCGTCGAGACGAGGATCGAGACGCCGCTCGCGGCGAGCGCGTGCAGCTCCTCCCAGAACTCGCGGCGTGCCTTCGGGTCGACTCCTGCGGTCGGCTCGTCGAGGAGCAGCAGCTCGGGACGGTGCAGCATGCACGCGGCGAGCGCGAGCCGCTGCTTCCAGCCGCCCGAGAGCGAACCGGCGAGCTGCGACGCGCGCGCGCTGAGCCGCAGGTCGGCGAGCGCGCGGTCGACGGCCTCGCCCCGCGACGGCATGTCGTACATGCGGGCGACGAAGTCGAGGTTCTCGCGGATCGAGAGGTCCTCCCAGAACGAGAAGCGCTGCGTCATGTAGCCGACGTGGCGCTTGATCTGGTCGCTCTGCGTGCGGATGTCGTAGCCGAGGCACGTGCCCGATCCGGAGTCGGGCGTCAGGAGTCCGCACATCAGGCGGATCGAGGTCGTCTTGCCGCTGCCGTTGGGGCCGAGGAAGCCGAGGATCTCGCCGCGGTTGGCACGCAGCGACAGATTGACGACGACGTGCTTGTCGCCGAAATGCTTGTTGAGCCCGTGCACGTCGATCGCGGCATCGCTCGCCGCCGCGGCAGCGGTCATTGCAGCGTCACCGCCACCGGCTGGCCGGGACGAAGCGCGGCGGCGCTCGCCGCCGGACGCGCCTCGACGAGGAAGACGAGCTTGGCGCGCGTCTCGTTGCTGTAGATCACCGGCGGTGTGTATTCGGGCTCGTTCGCGACCCACGTCACTTCGCCGGCGACGTCGCTCGCGCAGCCGTCGCAGCGCGCGACGACCTTGCGGCCGGGCCGGACGCCGCCGGCGATCGCTTCGGGAACGAAGAAGCGCAGCTTGACGTTGGCGGGCGGCAGCAAGCGGACGACCGGGCTTCCGGGCGGCACCCACTCACCGACACGAAAGAGCGTGTCGGCGACGAGCGCCGGCTGCGCCGCCACGACCAGCTTCTGCGCCAGCCGCCAGGCCGCCTGGCTCGCCGTCGCGCGCGCGGCCGCGACCTGCGCCTCCTGGGCGCGGATCTGCTCGTCGCGCGCAGGCAGGCGCGTCACCTGCATCTGCCCCGCGAGCTCGCGAACGCGCGCCGACTTGATCGCGAGGTTGGCGCGCGAATCGTCGACCTGCGCGCGCGCGATGCCGCCGGCGGCGAGCTGCGCCTCGTCGCGCCGCAGCTGCTGCGCCGCCTGCGCCTCTGCGGCTTCGGCCTGGACGAGCTGCGCGCGAACGACGCCGACCTCGGGCGGGCGCTTGCCGAGCCGCAGATCGGCGAGCTGCGCTTCGGCGGCGCGCAGCTGCTCGTCGGCGTGCTGCCTGGCGGCCGTCTCCTCGTCGGCCTCGAGCTGGAAGAGCGGTGCGCGCGCGGCGACCGTCTGGCCGCGCTCGACCGCGAGGCGCTCGAGGCGACCGCCGATCGGCGATGCGACGTGGACGTATTCGCCCTCCACCCAGCCCTGGTAGCCGATCGGCGTGTCGCGCGAGCAACCGCCGACGAGAAGCGCTGCGAGCCACAGGACGAGTGCACGACGCGGCATGCGTTCGGTTCTCTCGATGCCGCGAGGGTTCGCGACGTGCGCGAGTGTAGGCGCGCCGCTGCGATACTTTCGTCCTCGCCCGACAGGAGGAGGACTCCATGACCGAACGTCGCGTCTGTCGTTCGCTGCTCGCTCTCGTAGCGCTCGTCTACCCGGCAGCGACTGCGCTCGCCGCCGGCGCCGCGCCGCACTGGAGCTACGGGGGCCACGGCGGCCCGGCGCACTGGGCCTCGCTCGAGCCCGAGTTCGCGGGCTGCAAGACCGGGCACGCGCAGTCGCCGATCGACATCCGCACCAAGGCGATCCAGGGCGAACCGCTGCCGGCGATCGAGTTCGCGTACAAGCCCGGCGCGGCGAAGATCGTCGACAACGGGCACACGATTCAGGTCGTTCCCGCAGCCGGCGACGCGATCACCATCGGTGGCCACCGCTACGAGCTGCAGCAGTTCCACTTCCACAAGCCGAGCGAAGAGAGCATCGACGGCAGGCGGCGCGACATGGTCGTCCATCTCGTCCACAAGGACGACGCCGGCAAGCTCGCGGTCGTCGCCGTCCTGCTGAAGGCAGGCGACACCAATCCCATGATCGCTGCGCTCTGGAGCAACCTCCCCGTCCACAAGGAGGCCGAAGTCGAACTCCAGGGCATGCAGATCGATCCTGCCGACCTGCTGCCGCGCGACCGCAGCTACTACACGTTCGCGGGCTCGCTGACGACGCCGCCGTGCAGCGAAGGCGTCACCTGGTACGTGCTGAAGAGCCCGTCGCAGCTGTCGACCGGCGAGATCGCGCGCTTCGGCAAGGCCTATCCGATGAACGCGCGGCCGCTGCAACCGCTCAACGGCCGCGTCGTCCGCGCGTCGCAGTGACGATCCGGCGGGCGAACGTCAGGCGGCAGCGCGACGTGCCGCGAGGCTGATCCGGCCCGGGCCGAAGGCGGCGAGCACGAACAGGCCGCCGGCGATCGAGAGGTTCTTCAGGAACTGGATCTGCTGCATCGTCGTCGCCGCGTCGGGCGCCGACCAGAACGCGTGGAAGATGAACGCGGTCAGCAGCGTGAAGCCGGCGAGCGCGAGCGCCGCCTGGCGTGTCCACAGGCCGGTGACGAGCGCAATGCCGCCGCCGACCTCGACGACGATCGTGAGCACCGCGGCGAGCGCGGGCAGCGGCAGGTGCTGCGCCGAGATGTAGCCGACGGTGCCGTCGAAGCCGGCGATCTTGCCGAACCCGGAGACGAGGAAAAGGAGACCGAGCAGGATGCGGCCGGCGAGGACGGTGATGTTCTGGGTCGGAGTGCTCATGACGTTGCCTTGATGGTGGAGGATGGCGGAGATCGCTGGCGCTCAGGCCGCGAGATCGAAAACGAGGACTTCGGCGCCGTTGCCGTTCTTGAGCGCAAGGGAGCGCTCGTCGACGAGGCCGGCGGCGTCGCCGGCGTCGAGCCGGCGGCCGTTGACGTCGACGCTGCCGCGAACGACGTGAACGTACGTCTTGCGGCGCGGATCGAGCACGCGCTCGATCGTCTCGCCGCCGTCGACGAGCGCGGCCGAGATCGACGCGTCGGCGTGGATCGTCACGGAGCCGTCGCGGCCATCGGGCGAAGCGATCAGGCGCAGCACCCCGCGCTTGGCGGCGTCGTCGAAGTGCTTCTGCTCGTAGCTCGGCGCGATGCCGCGGACGTTCGGCTCGATCCAGATCTGCAGGAAGTGCGTCTCCTGGTTCGGCGCGTGGTTGAACTCGCTGTGCTGGACGCCGCGGCCGGCGCTCATGCGTTGGACGTCGCCGGGACGGATCACGCCGGTAGCGCCGCCCGCCGTGCCGGTGCCGATGCTGTCGCGGTGCGCGAGCTCGCCGGCGAGGACGTAGCTCACGATCTCCATGTCGCGGTGGCCGTGCGTGCCGAAGCCGCTGCCGGGCGCGATCCGGTCCTCGTTGATGACGCGCAGGTTGCCGAACCCCATGTGCTTCGGGTCGTGGTAGTCGGCGAACGAGAAGCTGTGCTTGCTGACGAGCCAGCCGTGGTCGGCGTGGCCGCGTTCGGACGATTTGCGCAAGGTGATCATCGGGTGCTCCGCTAAGTCGACATGGTGCGCCACGCCGCGGGCGCCGCGGCTGCCGGGGGTTGAAGCTTGCGTTCAAATAAGATGAACGCGCCGTGAACGCAGGATCCCGCCCCGAGCCGCGCAACGTCCTCACCCCGGAGGCGCTGACGATGATGGACGCGATCGCCCGCAGCGGCAGCTTCGCCGCCGCCGCGCGCGAGCTCGGCAAGGTCCCTTCCGCCCTCACCTACAACGTCCGCCAGCTCGAGGACGCCCTCGACGTCCTCCTCTTCGACCGCCGCTCGCGGCAGGCGACGCTGACCGCCGCCGGCCAGGAACTGCTCGACGAAGGCCGCCGCCTGCTCGAGCAGATCGACGCCGTCGCCAACCGCGTCAAGCGCGTCGCCTGCGGCTGGGAAACGCAGCTCACGATTTCCGTCGACGACGTCGTCTCGCGCGCGACGGTGCTCGACCTGTGCGCCGCGTTCTACGCCGACGCGACGACGATCGATCCGAAGGCGGCGCGGTCGCGCGCTCCGGCGAGCGACATGGCGGCGATGGCGTCGCCGACGCGGCTGCGCGTCCGCACCGAAGTCCTCGCCGGGACCTGGGAGGCGCTCGTCACCGGCCAGGCCGACCTCGCGATCGGCGTCACGACGCAGCGCGATCTGTCCGCCGGCGTGACGCTGAAGGAGCTCGGCCGCCTCGAGTTCGTCTTCGTCGTCGCGCCTCACCATCCGCTCGCGAGCGCGAGCGAGCCGATCGGCGACGCCGAGATCGTCCGCCACCGCGCGGTCGCGGTCGCCGACTCGGCGCATCGCCTCGTTCCGCTGACCGTCAACCTGCTTCCCGGCCAGGACGTGCTCACCGTCAGCGACATGGGCGACAAGATCGAGGCGCTCGCGCGCGGGGTCGGTTGCGGCTTCGTCCCGGAGCCGATGGCGCGCGAAGCGATCGAGGCGGGCCGGCTTGTCGTCCGCCAGGTCGAGCGCGTGCGCCGCACCGTTCCGCTCGGCTACGCGTGGCGCTCGCCCGCCGGCCACGGCGGCAAGGCGCAGCTCGGCCTTGCGCTGCGCTGGTGGCTCGACCGCCTCGAGAGCGCGACGACGCGGCGCGCGCTGCTCGAACGCCACGGCGGTGCGACGAGCGACGCTGCGGCGCGCTAGCGTGTCAGCGAGCTACATCGGCCGCTTCGCGCCTTCGCCGACCGGGCTGCTGCACGCCGGCTCGCTCGTCGCCGCGCTGGCATCGTGGCTCGACGCGCGCGCACATGGCGGCACGTGGTTGGTGCGGATCGAGGACCTCGATGCGCCGCGCAACGTCGCCGGCGCCGCGGAGGCGATCGTCGCGCAGCTCGAGCGACTCGGCCTCGTTGCCGATGGCGCGGTGGTGCAGCAGTCGAACCGCACGGTGCTGTACGAAGCGGCGCTCGCGCGGCTCGTCGAGCTCGGCCGCGCTTATCCGTGCGGGTGCAGCCGCCGCGACATCGCGCTCGCGGCGTTGGCGCCCGGCGCCGAGAGCGGCGGCGGCGAGCGCGTCTACCCGGGGACGTGTCGCGACGGCCTGCGCGGCAAGTCGGAGCGGTCGATGCGGCTGCGCGTCGAATCGTCGCCCGGCAGCGGCGACGGCGTCGTCGCTTGGCACGACCGCCGGCTCGGCGCGCAGCGCGAAGACGTCGCGCGCACGGTCGGCGACTTCGTCCTGCAACGTGCCGACCGCGTCTTCGCGTACCAGCTCGCCGTCGTCGTCGACGACGCGGCACAGGGCGTCACCGACGTCGTGCGCGGCGAGGACCTCGTCGGCAGCACGGCGCGCCAGATCGTGCTGCAGCGCGTGCTCGGACTGCCGACCCCGCGGTATCTGCACACGCCGCTCGTCCTCGCCGACGACGGCAGCAAGCTGGCGAAGCAGACCGGCGCGCGACCGCTCGACCTCGCCGACCCGCTCGCCGCGCTGCGCGCCGCGGCGGGCGTGCTCGGCATCGCCACCGACGGCACGCAGGTTGCCCCTTGGCTCGACTCGGCGCTTCGCGCGTGGCGCGAGCGCTGGCTGCCCGGCCGCATCGCCCCTCGGGCATGATCCGCGCCGCGGCGTCCGCATCTCGCCACCACCGGAACGTTCCATGCAAACCACCCCCTCCGGACTCCAGATCGACGACACCGTCGTCGG
>DATJIM010000284.1:0-9451 GCA_035493195.1 Caldimonas sp. | reverse complement strand
CCTTCGACCGGCAACGCGCTCGCCAACAGCGTGACCTCGCTCGTTCCGCTCGCCAGCGTCGCGCGCATCCGCGAGCGCGCGACGCCGACCGCGATCAACCACCAGGACACCGAGCTCGCGACGACGATCTCCTTCAACCTTGCGGACGGCAAGACGCTCGGCGACGCGACGCGCGCCATCGGCGAAGCGGAGGCAGCGATCGGCATGCCGACCAACGTGCGCGGCTCGTTTCAGGGCACCGCGCTCGCGGCGCAGCAGTCGCAGGGCCAGCAGGCGATGCTGATCGTCGCCGCGATCGTCGTCATCTACATCGTCCTCGGCATGCTCTACGAGAGCCTCGTCCATCCGGTGACGGTGCTCTCGACGCTGCCGTCGGCGGGAGTCGGCGCGGTGATCGCGCTGTTGCTGTTCGGGATGGATTTCTCCATCATCGCGTTGATCGGCGTGTTCCTCCTGATCGGCATCGTCAAGAAGAATGCGATCCTGATCATCGACTTCGCGCTCGAGGCCGAGCGCACGCGCGGCCTCACGGCGGTCGAGGCGGCGCGCGAGGCATCGCTGCTGCGCTTCCGGCCGATCCTGATGACGACGCTCGCCGCCGCGCTCGGCGCGCTGCCGCTCGCGATCGGCTTCGGCGAAGGTGCCGAGCTCAGGCGCCCGCTCGGCGTCGCAATCGTCGGCGGCCTGATCGCGAGCCAGGTCATGACGCTCTTGACGACGCCCGTCGTCTACGTCGTGCTCGACAAGCTGCGGCGCAAGAGGAAGCGCGAAGACGCGACGCCGCCCGCGCCGCTTTTGGCCACGGAAGCGTCGTCGTGAGCTGCCGCAACGCCAGGACGACAGGCATCGTCGCGGCGCTGCTCGCGGCCGCGCTCGCCGGCTGCGCAGTCGGCCCCGACTACATCCGTCCCGATGCCCCGACGGCGCCGACGTACAAGGAAGCGCCGCAGGACGGCGGCGCGACGTGGCTGCCGGCGGCGCCGGCCGACACGCTCGACCGCGGCGACTGGTGGCGGCTGTTCGACGACCCGGAGCTCGCGCGCCTCGCCGGCGAGCTCGACGCCGCCAACCAGACGATCGCCGCGGCGGTCGCGTCGTATCGACAGGCGCAGGCGCTCGTCAAGGAAGCGCGCGCGTCGTACTTCCCGTCGGTGTCGGGATCGCTGAGCGCCCAGCGCACCGGCGGCGGCACGGTCCAGGGCGGCAACTCGTCGGTCGCGCAAAGCACGGCCGGCAATCGGTTCAACGTCTCGGTCAATGGCGACTGGGCGCCGGACTTCTGGGGCCGCGTCTCGCGCACGGTCGAGAGCGCGCGCGCGAGCGAGTCGGCGAGCGTGGCCGACCTCGCCGCGGCGCGGCTGTCGGCGCAGGGCGAGCTCGCGATCGACTACTTCTCGCTGCGCGAGGCCGACTTCGAGGCCGACCTGCTCGCGCGCACGATCGAAGGCTACGAGCGCGCGCTCGCCATCACGCAGAACCGCTACACCGCCGGCGTCGTCGCCAAGACCGACGTGCTGCAGGCGGAGACGCAGCTGGCGACGACGCGCGCGTCGCTGACGACGGTGCGTGCCAATCGCGCGCGCTTCGAGCACGCGATCGCCGTCCTGACCGGCAAGGCGCCGGGCGCGGTGACGATCGCGCCGGCGCCATGGAGCGCGGTCGTTCCGGGCGTGCCGCTCGGCGTGCCGTCGGACCTGCTGCAGCGCCGCCCCGACATTGCGTCTGCCGAGCGCCAGGTCGCGGCGGCGAACGCGCGGATCGGCGTCGAGCGCTCGGCGTACTTCCCGAGCGTCACGCTTGGTGCGTCGATCGGCAACGGCGGCGCGCGGATCGGCGACCTGTTCTCGGTCTCCGCCGCGGTGTGGTCGATCGGAGTGACGGCAAGCCAACTGATCTTCGACGCCGGAGCGACCTCGGCGCGCGTCGCCGGCGCCGAGGCGGCGCGCGACGCTGCGATCGCGCGCTACCGGCAGACGGTGCTGACCGCGTTCCAGGCGGTCGAGGACCAGCTCGCCAACGCGCGCGCGCAGGCCGAGCAGGCGGCGTTCCTGAAGACCGCGTCCGACGCCGCCGATCTCACCGAGCAGCAGATCCTCAATCGCTACCGCGCCGGTCAGCTGAGCTACACCGACGTCGTCACGGCGCAGGCGTCGGCGCTGTCGGCCCGGCGCGCGCTCGTCCAGGTCGCGGTCAACCGCCAGGTCAGCGCGATCACGCTGATCCAGGCGCTCGGCGGCGGCTGGGACGTCAACGCGCCGGTCCAGACCGAGAGCTCGGTGCGCGCAGCGAACCCGCGGTGATTCTTTGCTTCGCGGCATCGGCGCGGGGGTGCCCTGCTCCGCTCCATGTCCCCCGAGCCTGGCCTGAACGGCCGCGTGCCACGAGAAAGCGTGGAACACCCTAAGCCGCCTGCGAGGACCGTCCGTCAGAATCGCCGCTCGATCGTGAACGAGCGAGCGTGGCGATGGAGAAGGTCTGGTTGAAGCAGTATCCGGCCGGCGTCCCTGCCGAGATCGACGTCGACCAGTACCCGTCGCTCGTCGCGCTGCTCGATGAGAGCTTTCGCCGCTACGCCGACCGCATGGCCTACAAGTTCATGGGCCGCGCGATCAGCTTTCGCGAGGTCGACCAGGCGTCGGCGGCGCTCGCCGGCTGGCTGCAATCGCGCGGCCTCGCGCGCGGCGATCGTGTCGCCGTGATGATGCCGAACGTGCCGCAGTACCCGGTCGCGATCGCGGCGATCCTGCGTGCCGGTCTCGTCGTCGTCAACGTCAACCCGCTCTACACGCCGCGCGAGCTCGAGCACCAGCTCAAGGACTCGGGCGCGAAGGTGATCATCGTTCTCGAGAACTTCGCGAACGTGCTGCAGCAGGTGATGGCAGCGGTGCCGACCAAGACCGTCCTGCTCGCCGCGATGGGCGACATGCTCGGCTTCCCGAAGTCCTTGATCGTGAACTACGTCGTCCGCAAGGCGAAGAAGCTCGTCCCCGCGTTCGAGCTGCCGGGCGCGGTCCGCTTCAACGACGCGCTCGCCGAAGGGCGCAGCAAGCCCTTGGCGCAGGCGCAGGTCGGCCCAGACGACATCGCGGTGCTGCAGTACACCGGCGGCACCACCGGCGTCAGCAAGGGCGCGGTGCTGCTGCACCGCAACCTCGTCGCCAACATCCTGCAGTCCGAGGCGTGGTACCAGCCGGCGCTGAAGAAGATCCCGGCCGGCGAGCAGATCGTGACGATCTGCGCGCTGCCGATCTATCACATCTTCGGTTTCAACACGAACATCATGCTCGGCATGCGGATGGGCGGCGCCAACATCCTCATTCCGAATCCACGCGACCTGCCGGCCGTCTTCAAGTCGCTGCAAGGCGAGAAGTTCCACAGCTTTCCCGCGGTCAACACGCTGTTCAACGCGATGGCCAACCATCCCGACTTCGGCAGCGTCGACTGGAGCGGGCTCGTCATCTCGGTCGGCGGCGGCATGGCGGTGCAGAGCGCGACCGCCAAGCTCTGGCTCGAGAAGACCGGTTGCCCGATCGTCGAGGGCTACGGCCTCTCGGAGACGTCGCCGTCGGCGACGTGCAACCCGGTCGACAGCACCGCGTACAGCGGAAACATCGGCCTGCCGATGCCCAACACCGAGCTCAAGCTGCTCGACGACGACGGCAACGAGGTGCCGATGGGGACTCCCGGCGAAATCGCGATCAAGGGGCCGCAGGTGATGGCCGGCTACTGGCAGCGGCCCGACGAAACCGCCAAGGCAATGACCGCCGACGGGTTCTTTCGCAGCGGCGACATCGGCGTCGTCGACGAGCGCGGCTATTTCAAGATCGTCGACCGCAAGAAGGACATGATCCTCGTCAGCGGCTTCAACGTCTATCCCAACGAGGTCGAGGACGTCGTCACGCAGATGCCCGGCATCCTCGAGTGCGCCGCGGTCGGCGTTCCCGACAGCAAGGCCGGCGAGGCGGTCAAGCTGGTCATCGTCAGGAAGGACCCGAGCGTCACCGAGGCCGCGGTGCGCGCCTACTGCGAGGCAAATCTCACGGGCTACAAACGGCCGAAGATCGTCGAGTTCCGCACCGACCTGCCGAAGACGCCGGTCGGCAAGGTGCTGCGTCGCGAATTGCGCGACAAGGCCTGACGAGCGCGCGAGCGGAACGGTCGCGAATGGGCATGCTGATACATTCCGCGGTTGTCAGGGCCGCTCGCGCACGCTCGAAGGCAACGGGAACACTGGGGTGATCTGGGTCAAGACCGACGCGGGGCGCGCCGAGATGCAGAACAGGGCGCTCGTCAAGGAACGCGCGCGCCGCAACCTGCTGCTCCTCATCGACGGCGTGAAGTCCGAGGAGATGCTCCTCGCCAACCTCGCCGGCATCACCGCCAACGACTTCCAGGAGCTGCGCAAGCTCGATCTGATCGCCCCAGCCTCGGGCGCGGTGACGACGGGAAACCCGGCGCGCGCGACCGCTTTCGAGACGACGCGCCCGACGATGCCGCTGCCGCTCGAGACGAAGGCGCTCGACTACAGCGAGTTCACCGCGGCGCTGACCAAGCTGATCTCGAGCCAGCTCGGCCTGCGCGGGTTCACGCTGACGCTCGCGGTCGACAAGGCGTCGACGATCGAGGAGCTGCGCGACGTCGCGCAGCGCGTGATCGAGCAGATTCGCGACCGCAAGGGCGAGGGCGC
Source organism: Caldimonas sp. (assembly GCA_035493195.1). Classification (GTDB taxonomy): domain Bacteria; phylum Pseudomonadota; class Gammaproteobacteria; order Burkholderiales; family Burkholderiaceae_C; genus Schlegelella_A. The sequence continues at coordinate 4,764 of DATJIM010000284.1, read as the reverse complement.
CGCCGCCGAGGCGAAAAGGACGCTCTACGGCGGTTGATCGCGAGACGGTGCGGCCTGCGCACCGAGGCGTCCGCAAGGTCGCGCACTGGCTGTGGCGGCCGTTTCGGTTCGTCCTCCTCCTGCTCCTCGTCGTCGTCATCTTCATCGAGGAGTGGGGTTGGCGGCCGCTCGCGGCGCTCGCCGCCGCGATCGCGCGCTGGCCGCCACTGGCCGCGCTCGAGCAGGCGATCCGCAACGCGCCCCGGCGCGTCGCGCTCGCGCTCTTTCTCGTTCCCGCGGTGCTCCTCTTTCCCGTCAAGCTGGTCGCGCTGTGGTTGATCCAGGAGGGACGCGCGACGCTCGGCATCTCGGTCATCGTCGCCGCCAAGATCGTCGGCACGGCGTTCGTCGGCCGCCTCTTCATCCTCGTCGAGGCGCAGCTGATGACGTTCCCGTGGTTTGCGCGCACCGTGTACTGGTGGCGCGATACGCGCGAGCGCGTCATGGCGACGCTGCGCCGTTCCTTCGTCTGGCGAATCGCGCGCGCGTTTCGCCGCGTCGCGCGGCGCTGGCTCGGCCGCGTTCGCGACGTCGGCACGCGGTCGTGAGCAGCCCATGACGCCGCGCATCTACGTCGCCGCAGTGTTCGCCGTCGGCGACGCCGTCGTGCTGCCGGCGCCCGCGCTGCGCCATGTCCACGCACTGCGCCTCGCGCGCGGCGACGCGCTCGTCCTCTTCAACGGCAGCGACGATGCCGACTGGCCCGGCGAGCTCATCGAGGTCGGCCGCAGCCGCGCCGTCGTTCGCGTCGGCACGCCGGTCGCGGTGAAGCGCGAGCTCGGTTGCGCGGTAACGCTCGCGATCGGCATGCCGGCGAACGACCGCATGGACGCGCTCGTCGAGAAGGCCGGCGAGCTCGGCGCCGCCGCGATCCAGCCGCTCGTCTGCGCGCGCTCGGTGCTCCGCCTCGCCGGCGAGCGTGCCGAGCTGCGTCGGAGCCACTGGCAGTCGGTCGCGGCGTCGGCGAGCGAGCAGTGCGGGCGCGCGCGCGTCGCGACCGTGCTGCCGATCGCGCCGCTCGCGCACTGGCTCGCCGCGAGCGACGACGCGCGCGCCGGCATGCGGCTGGTCCTGAGCTTCGATCCATCGGCGGTCGACCCCGAGCGCGTTGTCCTCGCGGGCGCCGCGTCCGAAGCGATGCTGCCGCCGCGCATCGTCGTCCTGAGCGGCCCCGAGGGCGGGCTCGCGCCCGCCGAAGAGGAGGCGGCGCTGGCGCAAGGGTTCGTCCGCGTCGGCCTCGGCCCGCGCGTGCTGCGCGCCGACACCGCTCCGCTCGCATGGCTCGCGTGGCTCGCCGTGCGTTCGCTCGGCACGACGGGCGATCGGCGATGAACCGCGCGCTGCTGCTGCTGACGCTCTGTCAGGGCTTCTTTCTCACCAACAACGTCGCCTTCATCGCGGTCAACGGCCTCGTCGGTCTCGCCCTCGCGCCGAGCGCGTGGCTGGCGACGCTGCCGGTGACGGCGTATGTCGCCGGCGGTGCGCTCTTCGCCGGGCTCGTCGCTCGCCATCAGCGTGCGTGGGGGCGCCGGCGTGCCTTCCAGGTCGGTCTCGCCGTCGCGATCGCGTCGACCGCGCTGTGCGCGTGGTCGGCGGTGCACCACCACTTCTGGCTGGTCGTCGCCGGGACGATGCTCGCCGGCTACTACAACGCCAACGCAGGGCTCTATCGGTTCGCCGCGACCGAGATCGTCGCGCCCGAGTTCAAGGAGCGTGCGATCTCGTGGGTGCTCGCCGGCGGCATCCTCGGCGCCGTCGCCGGGCCGAATCTCGCGCGCCTGACGCGAAACCTGCTGCCGACCGAATTCGCCGGTGCTTACGCTGCGCTCGCGCTGGTCGCGCTCTGCTCGCTGGCGACAGTCTCGGCGATCCGCTTCCCGCCGCTGCCGGCGCGCACCGCTGCGGCGCCGGGCCGCCCGCTCGCGCAGATCGTCGCGCAGCCGGTGTTCATCGTCGCCGCCGTCGCGTGCGCGTTCGGCTACGGCGTCATGAACCTGCTGATGGCGGCGACGCCGATCGCGATGGCGATGTGCTCGCACCCGTTCGCCAACACCGCGCTCGTCCTCGAGTGGCACGTGCTCGGCATGTTCGTGCCGAGCTTCTTCACCGGCAGTCTCGTCAAGCGCTTCGGCGCGCTGCCGATCATGGCGATCGGCGTCGTTCTCAACGCGGTCTGCATCGCGGTCGCGCTGTCGGGAATCGATCTCGCGCATTTCGTCGTCGCGCTGCTCACGCTCGGCGTCGGCTGGAACTTCCTCTTCATCGGCGGCACCGCGCTCGTCACGACCGCTTACCGTCCCGAGGAGAAGACGACCGCGCAGGCGGCGATGGACACGACGATCTTCGCGACGATGACGGTGACCTCGTTCAGCTCCGGCGCGCTCGTGACGACGCAGGGCTGGACGTGGATCAACATCGGCTCGATCGTTCCCGTGCTGCTCGCCGCGACGGCGCTCGCCTGGTTCGCCGCGCGCCGCCGCCGCGAGCTCAGGCCGGCTTCCTAGCCGTTCGTGCCGAGCCGGCGACGAGATCGAAGCGGAACAGGCGGCACTCGATCGGCCCGTTCCACATCGGCACGCGGCGCGACTCCTTCAGGCGCATCGCGCTCGGCAGCTTCGGATCGGGACTCAGGATCCACGCTGTCCAGCCGGCCGGGTGCGCCGTGTACGCGCGCTTCCAGTGGGCGGCGAGACGGGCGAAGAAATCGTCGGGCGCATCGCGCTCGATCGACTGCGTGGGCCGCCGCGCGCTCGCTGCCTTGCCCGCGACCTCGATCCGCTCGCCGTACGGCGGGTTGACCATCAGCGTGCCCGGGAGATCGGCCGGCAGCGCCGGCGCCGGCCGTTCGAGCGCATCGCCGCCGTGGAACTCGATCGCCTCCGCAACGCCGGCGCGCGCGGCGTTGCGCCGGGCGAAGTCGACCATGCGGAACGAGACGTCGCTCGCGACGATCGGCACCGCCGCTGCGCGCACGCGCGCCGCGGCGTTCGACTTCAGCCGCTGCCAGTCGGCGCGCCGCTCGCGGTCGGCGAACGGCAGCAGCCGCTCGAACGCGAAGCGGCGCAACCGCCCGGGCGCCATCCCCATCGCGAGCTGCGCCGCTTCGATCGCGATCGTTCCCGAGCCGCAGCACGGGTCGTGCAGCGCGCCGCCGCAGTCGGGCGTGCCGCGCCAGCCGGCGGCGGCGAGCATCGCGGCGGCGAGCGTCTCCTTGAGCGGTGCGTCGCCCTGGTCCTCGCGCCAGCCGCGCTTGAACAGCGACTCGCCCGAGCTGTCGACGTACACCGCCGCGCGCTCGGCGCCGGCATGGAGGACGATCGCGAGGTCGGGCCGCGCGGTGTCGACGTTCGGCCGCACGCCGTGCTCGTCGCGCATGCGGTCGCAGATCGCGTCCTTGATGCGCAACGCGGCGAAGTTGAGGCTGCGCAGCGGGCTGCGCTGCGCAGTGCTGTCGACGCGCAGCGTCTGCTGCGGAGTGATCCAGTCCGACCAGGCGACCGCGCGGGCGAGCTCGTACAGGTCGCGTTCGTCGCGGTAGGCGCCCTCGGCGACCTCGATCAGGACCCGCTGCGCCAGCCGGCTCTCGAGATTGAGCACCATCACCTCGTGCGGATCGCCCGCGAGCGCGACGCCGCCGCGCGCGGCGCGCACGTCGCCATCCGGCAGCAGGGCGCGGACCTCGGCCTCGAGCAGCGCTTCGACGCCGGCGGCGCAGGGGAGGAACAAGGGCAGAGGCATCGAATCGAGATGGGCAAGCGGCGAACCGGCGGGTCAACAGCCGCGACGTCGGCGACGTTCAATGGGGAACCGCCGCAACGGCGAACGAGGGCAGCGCATGGCACGTCCGGTGATGACGAAGCTGATCGTCTTGACGATCATCCTCTTCGCGAGCTTCGCGGCCGCCGCGCAGAGCGCCGACACGGCCCCGGCGATTGTCAGCCCTGCGATCGATCCGGCCGCGTTCCTCCGCGTCGCGGGCGCCGCGCTCGCCGAGCGCGAGCAGCATCGCATCTCCGAGGCCGAGTTCGTGCGCATGAGTCGCGAGCCGGGAACGGTCGTGCTCGACGCGCGCAGCAAGGAGAAGTACGACGAGCTGCACGTCGACGGCGCGATGCATCTGAGCTTTTCCGACATCGCGATCGAGTCGCTCGCCGCGCTGCTGCCCGACAGGGACGTGCGCATCCTGATCTACTGCAACAACAACTTCCGCGGTGCGGAGAGCCCGTTCCCGAGGAAGCTCGCGAGCGCTTCGCTCAACCTCTCGACCTTCGTCGCGCTCTACGACTACGGTTACCGCAATGTCTGGGAGCTCGGGCCGCTGATCGACGTCGATTCGACGACGATCCCGTTCGCGCGCACCGAGCCTGCGCGCTGATCTTCCCGGTCGCGCTGCGGCGCCTACATCGCCTTGCGCAGTTGCGTCGGCGCGATCTTCAGCGCTTCGCGGTACTTCGCCACCGTGCGGCGGGCGACGTGGATGCCCTGCTCGTCGAGCATCTGCGAGATCTGGCTGTCCGAGAGCGGCTTGTTCGGGTCCTCGGCGGCGACGATCTGTCGGATCAGCGCGCGCACTGCGGTGCTCGACGCGGCGCCGCCGGCGTCGGTGCCGAGCGACGAGCCGAAGAAGTACTTGAGCTCGAACGTGCCGAACGGCGTCGCCATGTACTTGGCGGTCGTGACGCGCGAGATCGTCGACTCGTGCAGGCCGAGCTCGTCGGCGATCTC
>DATJIM010000283.1:0-9827 GCA_035493195.1 Caldimonas sp. | reverse complement strand
TGTCCGGCAAGCAGGTGACGCTCACGTACGCCGAGCCCGGCACGTGGTTCGGCGACATCGCGCTCTTCGACGGCATGCCGCGCACGCACGACGCCAACGCGCACGGGCCGACGACGCTGCTCGTCGTCCGCAAGGCCGACTTCAAGGACCTGCTCGCGCACAACGTCGAGCTCTACGACGCGCTGCTCAGGCTCAACTGCCGGCGCCTCAGGCTGCTGTTCGACACCGTCGAGGACCTCAACACGCTGCCGCTCTCAGCGCGGCTCGCCAAGCAGATCGTGCTGCTCGCGCGCAGCTACGGCGTGCAACAGGGCGACGAGATCCGGATCGGCCTGCAGCTCGCGCAGGAAGACATCGCACAGCTGCTCGGCGCGTCGCGGCAGCGCGTCAATCAGGAGCTGAAGGGGTTCGAGCGCGAAGGCGCGGTGCGGATCGAGCCGACGCGGCTGGTCGTCCTCTCGCGGGACAAGCTCCTCGCGATCGCCAACCGCTGATTCGCTGTCGCGATCGCAGCGCGGTGCTCGCGCGGGACGACAATGACGCGATGACCACGCCCGAAGCCAACACCGGAACCAAGCCGGTCGCCGAATCGCACGCCTTCGACGTCGCTGCGCTCGAACGCCATCTCGCCGCCTGCCTGCCCGGCTTTGCCGGCCCGCTCTCGGTCGAGCAGTTCAAGGGCGGCCAATCGAATCCGACTTACAAGCTGCTGACCCCGAAGCGCACGTACGTGATGCGCTCCAAGCCCGGCCCGGCATCGAAGCTGCTGCCGTCGGCGCACGCGGTCGAGCGCGAATTCCGCGTCATGCGCGCGCTCGCCGACACCGCGGTCCCGGTGCCGCGGATGCATCTGCTCTGCGAGGACGAGAGCGTCATCGGGCGCGCCTTCTACGTCATGGAGTTCGTCGACGGCCGCGTCCTCTGGGACCAGTCGCTGCCCTCGCTCACGCCGTCCGGTCGCGCCGCGGTCTACGACGAGATGAACCGCGTCATCGCCGCGCTCCACTCGGTCGATCCGACGAGGGTCGGCCTCGCCGACTACGGCAAGCCCGGCAACTACTTCGAGCGCCAGATCGCGCGCTGGACCAAGCAGTACCAGGCGTCGATCACCGAGCCGATCGAGGCGATGGACCGCCTGATCGAGTGGCTGCCGGCGCACATCCCGGCGAGCGCGCGCGACGAGACGCAGGTGACGATCGTGCACGGCGACTTCCGCCTCGACAACCTCGTCTTCGACGCGAGCGAGCCGCGCATCGCCGCAGTGCTCGATTGGGAGCTGTCGACGCTCGGCCATCCGCTCGCCGACTTCAGCTACCACTGCATGTCGTGGCACATCGTTCCCGGCGGCGGCCACGGCGCGCGCGGCATCGGCGGCCTCGACCACGCGACGCTCGGCATTCCGAGCGAGCGCGAGTACGTGCGCCGCTATTGCGAGCGCACTGGCCGCGGCGAGCCGGATGCAGTGATGGCCGACTGGAACTTCTATCTCGCCTACAACCTGTTCCGCATCGCCGGGATCCTGCAAGGCATCGCCAAGCGCATCGAGGCCGGTACCGCGTCGAGCGCGCAGGCGCGGCAGTCGGCAGCCGGAGCGCGGCCGCTCGCCGAGATGGGCTGGCGGATCGCGCAGCAGAGCTGAAGGGCCCTTTCTTCACCAACGAAAGACCACCATGGAATTCGAATACTCCTCGCGGACGAGGGAACTGCAGGCGCAGCTGCTGCGCTTCATGGACGAGTACATCTATCCCGCCGAGCAGCGCTACGACGACGAGCTCGAGGCCAACACCAAGGCCGGCAAGCGCTGGACGCCGCTGAAGACGATCGAGGAGCTGAAGCCGAAGGCACGCGCGCAAGGGCTGTGGAACCTGTTCCTGCCGCCGACCGCCGGCGGCAAGTCAGCGCAGCACAGCGGCCGCGACTTCGGCCTCTCGAACCTCGAGTACGCGCCGCTCGCCGAGATCATGGGCCGCGTGCCGTGGTCGAGCGAGGTCTTCAATTGCTCGGCGCCCGACACCGGCAACATGGAGACGATCGAGCGTTACGGCTCGCCCGAGCTGAAAAAGCGCTGGCTCGAGCCGCTCCTCGACGGCAAGATCAGGAGCGCCTTCGCGATGACCGAGCCGGCGGTGGCGTCGTCGGACGCGACCAACATCGAGGCACGCATCGAGAGGAAGGGCGACGAGTACGTCATCAACGGCCGCAAGTGGTGGACGAGCGGCGCCGGCGATCCGCGTTGCGCCGTCTACGTCTTCATGGGCAAGACCGATCTCGACGCGCCGAGGCACTCGCAGCAGTCGATGGTTCTCGTCCCTGCCGACGCCAAGGGAATCACCGTCGTGCGCGCGCTCAACGTCTTCGGCTACGACGACGCGCCGCACGGCCACATGGAGGTGCTGTTCGAGAACGTCCGCGTGCCGGTCGCGAACATCCTGCTCGGCGAAGGGCGCGGCTTCGAGATCGCGCAGGGCCGCCTCGGGCCGGGGCGCATCCACCACTGCATGCGACTGATCGGGCTCGCCGAGCGCTCGCTCGAGCTGATGTGCAGGCGCGCATCGAGCCGCGTCGCGTTCGGCCGCACCGTCGCCGAGCAAGGCGTGACGCGCGAGCGGATCGCCGAGGCACGCTGCCAGATCGACATGGCACGTCTGCTGACGCTGAAGGCGGCGTGGATGATGGACGTCGCCGGCAACAAGACCGCCAAGGCCGAGATCGCGATGATCAAGGTCGTCGCGCCGAACATGGCGTGCCGCGTCATCGACTGGGCGATGCAGGTCCACGGCGGCGGCGGTGTCTCGCAGGAGTTCCCGATCGCGAGCTTTTACGCCCACGCGCGGACGCTGCGCTTCGCCGACGGCCCCGACGAGGTGCATCGGAACGCCATCGCGAAAATGGAGTTGGGCAAGCACGCCTAGCCACGGCGCCGGAGCGCCCCGGCTTTCGCCGCAAGGTTGCTCCCTCCCGCTTCGCTCCCCTTCCTCCGAGAGGGAGACGCGGGCTCCTGCGGAGCCCGGTGGTCACGACGGTCGCTTTTCCTTCGGGTCGTACGGCAGCGTCTGCCACGCGGTCGACGTCGTCCACGTCGTCGCGCCCGGGTCGACCGGCGCGTGCGTGCGCGCGACGCGGCGCGCGGCGGCGCCGGCGATGCCGAAGAGCGTGAGCGCCGCGGCGACGTCGTCCTCGTCGGCGCTCTCGAGCTGCAGGCGCAGGTAGAGGCGGCCGCGCAGCGTCATCAACAGGAACGGCGGCTGCGCGCTCAACCACGTCGTGGCGGCGCGCTCGATCGCGTGCGCGAGCGGGCCCTCGAGCCACGCGATGCCCTCGTGGCGGTGGTTCGCGACCAGGCCGTAGCAGCTGCGCACGATCTGCGACTCACCGAGCGGCACCTTCGGGAAGACGACGAGCCAGCGCGTCTCTTCGCCGACGCTGTCGTCGAGCGCCGTCTGGTTGCTCTGCGTCGCCAGCGCGAACGCCTCGCTCGCGAGCTTCTCCTTGAGCGAGCGCGTCATCAGCAGCATCTGCAGGTCGGGCGATACGCCGAGCACCATGCGCATGCGCAGCTCGCGGCCCTCGATGTAGCGCCGCTGCGGACGGCCCCACTCCATCCGCCACGGCGTGCCGTCGAAGCTGCCTTCGATCGCGAAGCCGTCGCCGTCCTTTTCGCGCTTGTGGACGTAGCCGGTGCGCCGCGCCCAGCCCGCGATGGCGTCGCCTTCGGCGCGCCGCATCGCGCGCTCGATCAACGATTTGATCGAGTCGAGCATGGCCGTCTCCGTTCCACTAGAGTGATGCGCCGGGCGCGTGCGCGCCGACACCAACGGACGCGACGCAAAGCGATGATCGAAGTGTATTCGTGGGCCACGCCCAATGGCCACAAGGTGCACGTCATGCTCGAGGAGTGCGGCCTCGAATATCGTGCAATTCCCGTCAACATCGGCGCCGGCGAGCAGTTCGCCCCCGAGTTCCTGGCGATCAGCCCGAACAACAAGATCCCGGCGATCGTCGACCCCGAAGGTCCCGATGGCGAGCCGATCTCGCTCTTCGAGTCGGGCGCGATCCTGCTCTATCTCGCCGCCAAGACGGGCCGCTTCCTGCCCGACGACCTCCGCGCGCGCTATCGCGTCCTCGAGTGGCTGATGTTCCAGATGGGCTCGGTCGGGCCGATGCTCGGCCAGACACACCACTTCCGGCTCTACGCTCCCGAGAAGCTCCCCTACGCGATCGAGCGCTACAGCAACGAGGCAAAGCGCATCTATGGCGTCCTCGACAAGCGGCTCGCCGGCCGCGACTGGGTCGCCAGCGACGACTACTCGATCGCCGACATCGCGATCTTCCCGTGGCTGCGCTCGTGGCAGAACCAGGGCATCGACTGGGCCGACTTCCCGCATCTGAAGCGGTGGTTCGATCGCGTCGCCGCGCGGCCGGCGGTGCAGCGCGGCGTCGAGGTGCTCGCGAGCCTGCGCAAGCCGTTTCGCACCGACGCCGAGCGCGAGGTGCTGTTCGGCGCGAAGCAGTACGAGCGGCGCTGAGTCAGCGCGCCGGTTCCTGCTGCTTGACGATCCGCGGCTGCACGCACGCGCGGATGTCGCCCGGCTTGGGCGACCACAGGATCTTCAGCCTGGCGAGCTGTTCGTCGTAGAACTTGTTGATGTTCGCTTCCTCGCCGGCTAGCGTCGCGATCGCCTGCTTGCGAGCCTCGAGCGAAGCGCCGTTGGTGTCGAGATCGCGCTTGAGCTTCATCGGCAGCTTGCCGTCGGGGTAGAACTCGGCCTCCTCGAGGAGGCGCTTGCGGTCCTTCTGCAACTGCTCGATCCGGTCTTCGTTGATTCGCCGCTGGGTCGTCAGACCGTCAAGTGCCTTCTGACGCGCCGCATCGTGTGCCGCGCGGTCCGGGTAGCGCCCGAGCAGGGTGGCGTCGCTGCGCTGCGACGCCTTGCAGGCGTTGTACTTCTCCATCTGGTCGCGAAACTCGGCTTCCTGCCTCGCCACCTCGTCCGGAGTCGGCGGCGGCGTGTAGCAGCGCGGGTCGCTCGAATCGGTGATCACCGGCCGGCCCTGTGCGTCCTTGCAGGTGAGGACCTTCGTCTTCGGAACGTCGGCGGCGGACGCTGCAGCCGAAGCGAGACCCAGCATTGCCGCGACGGCAACCGCGCGCCCCAAGCGAGCGCCTCTTCTTGACAGTGGCGGATCCGCGTTCGGCGGCGAGGGGCATCTCGCGGGTCTCTGCATTCGTACCGGCTCTCCGGACCCGAGCTTAGCCGCAGCAAACGAGCCACGCTTCCTGCGGAGGATGGACGGAAGGCGACGTGACCGTGCCGCAACGGCGCATCCAGGGACGTCGAGAGTGCGTCGCGGACAGGAATCGAACCTGTAACCTGCGGCTTAGAAGGCCGCTGCTCTATCCAGTTGAGCTACCGCGACACTGACCGTGAGGCCGCCGTGGTCGGGGCGGCGGGATTCGAACTCGCGACCTACTGGTCCCAAACCAGTTGCGCTACCAGGCTGCGCTACGCCCCGAACGGCCGCGATTGTACGAGGCGACCCTGCGTCCGGACCGTCGTTACGACGCGATGTCGGCCGCCTGCGACGCGGGCAGCATCAGCAGCTTCGAGATCGCGACGCACTGCTGGATGTGCTGCTCGCAGACGTAGCGCAGCGCCGAGTACGTCAGCGCCGCCGAGACGACCTGCCCCGCGACCGGGACGTACTTCGCCGCCTGCTGCGTCGTCAGCCGCACTCCGACGATGCGCAGCGCGTGCATCACGAGATCGCGGGTGACGATCCTGCCGATCAGGACGCTGCCGGCAGCCGAGATCGCCTTGTAGACGACGACGCGACGGTCGGGAGCGAGCCGCTCGATCTGCTCGGGAGTGAGGCCGAACGCGGTGTTGATCTCGGGGATGACGCGAACCAGCACGGCGACGTCGGTCACCCAGTCGACGCCGGGCAGCGGCACGATCGCGACTCCGGCGGCGACGAGCGCGCGCCGGCTGACGAGGCGCCGGCAGTGGCGGACGACGTCGTCGATCTCGCGGGTGGTCGCCGGCACCACGGTCCATTCCGCTGCCGGCGGCTTTCTCGTGAAGAGCTTGCGGAGGGCCGAGATCGCCACGTCGAGTCTCCGTCGTCGCTCAGGCGAACGCCTGCGCCCAGATCTTGTCGAGCCGCTTGGCACTCACCGGCTGCGGGGTCTTCAGCTCCTGCGCGAAGAGACCGACGCGCAGCTCCTCGAGCCACCAGCCGAAGTCGTCGAGGCGCTCGTCGCGCGCGCCGCGACGCTCGGCGCGCTTCTTCAGCCAGCGCTGCTCGAGCGGCCGGATTTCGGCCATCCGCGCCCGATCGCGCTCGGGGTCGGCTCGGAGCTTCTCGATCCTCGCGGCGATCGCCTTCAGGTAGCGCGGCACGTGCTGGAGCCGCTGCCAGGGCGTCGCTGCGACGAAGCGTTTGGGGACCAGCCGCGCGAACTGCTGCGCGACGTCGTCGGCGACGTCCTTCGGCAGCCGCGCGTCCTTGATCTTCTTCTGCACTGCCTGCCACTCGCCGAGAACGACGGCGGCGAGGCGCGCGACCTCCTGCGCGATCAGCACCCAACGCCCCCGCCCTTCGTCGATCCGCTGCGCGAACGACGCCGCGTCGTGCGGCAGCGGCTCGGCCAGGAACGCGCGGTCGAGCGCGACCTCGACGATCTGCGCGCGCAGCTCGTCGGCGGTGCCGAGCGGCAGGAACGCCATCGCCGCTCGCTGCAGGTCGGGCAGGCTCTTGTCGAGCGACTTCAGCCCATCGCGCAACTGCAGGGCGACGAGGCGCCGCAGGCCGGCGCGATGTTTTTCGCGCGCGGCGTCTGGCTCGTCGAAGACCTCGATCTCGACGTGATCGCCCTTGTCGATCAGTGCCGGATAGCCGACCAGCGTCTGGCCGCCCTTCTTCAGCTCCATCAGCTCGGGCAGCTCGCCGAAGGTCCACGCGGTGTACGCGGCGCGCGCAGACTCGGCGGCCGCTGCCGACCGCTCGACAACCGTCGCGGCGCGCGCCGGCACGCGCTCGGCGGCCGGCGTCGTCGCTGCCACCGGCGCCACGGCGGACTGTGCCGGCAGGCGCAGCGCGGCGAGAGTCTGGAACGCCGAACGCGCCTGCGCGCCGAGGCTCGCCTTCAACCCTGCGAGGTGACGCGATTCGCCGAGCTGGCGGCCGTGCTCGTCGACGACGCGAAGGTTCATCGCGAGATGCGGCGGCAACTGCTCGAGCCTGAAATCCGCGCGACGCAGCGGCAGCCCCGTGCGCGCCGCAGCGTGCGCGGCGACCGCGTCGATGAGGCTGCCTTCGCCGAACGGGGTCTCGGCGATGAACGCGTCCGCGGCCTCGGGCAGCGGAACCAGTCGCGACCGCGGCCGCTGCGACAGCGTCTTCGCGAGCGCGACGACCTTCTCCTTCAGCATCCCCGGGACGAGCCATTCGCAGCGTTCCTCGCTCGCCTGGTTGAGCGCGTAGATCGGCAGCGTCACGGTGACGCCGTCGCGCGGGTCGCCTGGCTGGTGCAGATAGCTCGTCGCGCAGTCGATGCCGCCGAGCCGGATCGTCTTCGGAAACGCCGCGGTCGTGATCCCTGCCGCCTCGTGGCGCATCAATTCATCGCGCGTCAGCATCAGGAGCCTCGGCTGGCGCTTGACGGCGTCGCGGTACCAGCGCTCGAACGCGGCGCCACCGGTGATGTCGGCCGGCAGCTGCTGGTCGTAGAACGCGAACACGAGCTCGTCGTCGACGAGCACGTCCTGCCGCCGCGACTTGTGCTCGAGCTGCTCGACCTCGCGCACGAGCTTCCGGTTCGCGGCCATGAACGGAAGCTTCGTGTCCCAGTCGCCCGCCACCAACGCTTCGCGGATGAAGATCTCGCGCGCGGCGGCGGCGTCGACGCTGCCGAAGTCGACCCGCCGGTTGGCGTAGACGACGATGCCGTAGAGCGTCGCACGCTCGAGCGCGACGACCTGCGCCGCCTTCTTTTCCCAGTGCGGCTCGAGCAGCTGCGTCTTGATGAGGTGCCCGGCGAGCGCCGGCAGCCAGCGCGGGTCGATCGCGGCGATGCCGCGCGCGTAGAGGCGCGTCGTCTCGACCAGCTCGGCCGCGACGATCCACTTGCCCGGCTTCTTCGACAGCCGCGCGCCGGGATGGCGCCAGAAGCGGATGCCGCGCGCGCCGAGGTACGACTCGTCCTCGTCGCTTTTCGTGCCGATGTTGCCGAGCAGCCCTGCGAGCACCGACTGGTGGAGCTGCTCGTACGTCGGCGCCGTCGCGTTCAGCCGCCAGCCGTGCTCGGTGACGACCGTCTGCAGCTGCGCGTGCACGTCGCGCCACTCGCGCACGCGCCGCGGCGAGACGAAGTTCTCGCGCAGCAGCTGCTCGTGCTTGCGGCTCGAGAGTCTGTGCTCGCCGTGCCCGCCGCGCGACTGCTCGAGCCAGCTCCAGAGCTTGAGCGTGCCGAGGAACTCCGACTTCTCGTCGTCGAACTTCGCATGCGCCTGGTCGGCGGCCTGCTGCTGCTCGAGCGGGCGGTCGCGGACGTCCTGGACACTGAGCGCGCTCGCGACGACGAGGACCTCGCGCAGCGCCTCGCGGTTGCGCGCCTCGAGGATCATGCGGCCGATGCGCGGGTCGAGCGGCAGCCGCGCGAGCTCGCGGCCGATCGCGGTGAGCGCGTTGCGTTCGTCGGCAGCGCCGAGCTCGTGCAGCAGCTGCCAGCCGTCGGCGATCGCGCGCCGCGGCGGCGCCTCGACGAACGGGAACTCCTCGACGCTGCCGAGACCGAGCGACTGCATGCGCAGGATGACACCGGCGAGCGACGAGCGCACGATCTCGGGATCGGTGTACTTCGGACGCCCCGCGAAGTCGGCCTCGTCGTAGAGGCGTATGCAGACGCCCTCGGCGACGCGGCCGCACCGTCCCGCGCGCTGGTTCGCCGACGCCTGGCTCACGGGTTCGATCGGCAGCTGCTCGACCTTGCTGCGAAAGCTGTAGCGCTTGACGCGCGCGGTGCCGGCGTCGATGACGTAGCGGATCCCAGGCACCGTGAGCGACGTCTCGGCGACGTTGGTCGCGAGCACGATCCGGCGCGCGCTGTGCGGCGCGAACACGTCGTCCTGCTGTTGCTGCGACAGCCGCGCGAAGAGCGGCAGCACCTCGACTCCGGGAGGATGGTGCTTGCGCAGCTTCTCGGCAGCGTCGCGGATCTCGCGCTCGCCGGGGAGGAAGACGAGGACGTCGCCGCTGCCTGCCGCGTCGGGTCCGCGCCAGAGCTCGTCGACGGCTTCGCAGATTGCGTCGCCGAGGTCGTGGTCGCGGCTCTCCTCGAACGGGCGCCAGCGGATCTCGACCGGATAGAGCCGCCCGGAGACCTCGATCACCGGCGCCGGCACGTCGCGACTCGCGAAGTGCGCGGCGAAGCGCTCGGCGTCGATCGTCGCTGACGTCACGACGACGCGCAGGTCCGGCCTGCGCGGCAGGATCTGCTTGAGGTGACCGAGCAGGAAATCGATGTTGAGGCTGCGCTCGTGCGCTTCGTCGACGATGATGGTGTCGTACGCCCTCAGCAGCGGATCGCTCTGCGTTTCGGCGAGCAGGATGCCGTCGGTCATCAGCTTGACGCTCGCGCTCGGCGCCAGCCGATCCTGGAAGCGGACCTTGTAGCCGACGACGTCGCCGAGCGGCGTCTTCAGCTCGTCGGCGATTCGCTTGGCGACGCTCGACGCCGCGATCCGCCGCGGCTGGGTGTGGCCGATCCAGCCGCCGCCGTTGGCTCTGCCGCGGCCGATCGCGAGCGCGATCTTCGGCAGCTGCGT
>DATJIM010000282.1:0-9047 GCA_035493195.1 Caldimonas sp. | reverse complement strand
GCACGGGTCCCTACAAGTTCGTCGAGTTCAAGCCGGGCGACATCGTCCGCGGCGAGATCAACACCAACTACCACATGCCGAACCGGCCGTATTTCGACACGATCGAGATGAAGGGCGGTGGCGACGCGACCTCGGCGGCGCGCGCGGTGCTGCAGACCGGCGAGTTCGACTACGCCTGGAACCTGCAGGTCGAGGACGACGTGCTCAAGCGCATGGAGACCGGCGGCAAGGGCAAGGTCCACATCGTGCAGAGCGGCGACATCGAGTTCATCCAGCTCAACATCACCGACCCGTGGAACGAGGTCGACGGCGAGCGCGGCAGCGCCAAGAGCAAGCACTTCGCGTTCAGCGAGCCGGCGGTGCGCCAGGCCGTGGCGATGCTGTGCGACAAGAAGAGCATGCAGGACTACATCTACGGTCGCACCGGCAAGGCGACCGGCAACTTCGTGAACAACCCGTCGCGCTACCGCTCGCCGAACACGCGCTGGGAGTTCAACGTCGACCGCGCGAATCAGCTGCTCGACGCGGCCGGCTGGAAGAAGGGCTCGGACGGCATCCGCGAGAAGAACGGCAAGAAGATGAAGTTCGTCTACCAGACGTCGATCAACGCGACGCGGCAGAAGGAGCAGGCGATCGTCAAGCAGGCGGCGCAGAAGGCGGGCATCGACCTCGAGCTGTAGTCGGTGACGGCGTCGGTGTTCTTCTCGTCGGACGTCGCCAACCCGGACACCTACGGCAAGTTCTGGTGCGACATGCAGATGTACACGACGACCATGACCGCGCCCGACCCGGAGCGCTTCATGGACCAGTACATCTCCGCCGAGGCATCGCAGAAGGCGAACAAGTGGGCCGGGCGGAACATCTGCCGCTACTCGAACCCCGAGTACGACAAGCTCGCGGCGGCCGGCAAGCAGGAGCTCGACCCGGTCAAGCGCGCGGCGATCTACATCAAGATGAACGACATGGTCGTCGACGAGTGGATCGTCGTTCCGCTGATCAGCCGGCCGCGCGTGCGCGGCGGCAACCTGAGGCTGGTGACGTCGCTCTCGGGCTGGGACCTCGACTTCTCGTTGCTGCAGAACTGGTATCGCGAAGGCGGCGCTGCCTGACGCCGTCGGCGGGCGGCGCTCGCCGCCCGCGCCAAGCGATCTCGAGATGGCGAACGATCGCCCCGCGTTCGACGCGCGCGCCCTCGGCGAATGGGCCGAAGACGTGCGTGGTGGTCGGCTGCCGCGGCGCGAGTTCGTCGCCCGGCTCGCATCGCTCGGCGTCGCTGCGCCGGCCGCATCGGCGCTGCTCGCCTTCGCCGGCGTCGCGCACGCGCAGCCGCAACCGACGTACAAGCCGACGAAGCGCGGCGGCGGCGGAGCGCTCAAGCTGCTGTTCTGGCAAGGTCCGACGCTCCTCAACCCGCACTTCGGGATCGGCGCGAAGGACCAGGAGGGTTGCTGGCTCTTCTACGAGGCGCTCGCGCGCTACGACCCCGACGCCAACCTCGCTCCCGTTCTCGCCGCCGCGATCCCGAGCCGCGCCAACGGCGGCATCGCCGCCGACGGCCGTTCGGTCACCTGGACGCTGAAGAAGGACGTCCGCTGGCACGACGGCCGGCCGTTCACCGCCGACGACGTCGTCTTCAATTTCGCGTACGCGACAGACCCGCAGACGGCCGCGACCACGATCGCGGACTTCGACAACATCGCCGCCGTGACACGCGTCGACAGTCACACGGTCCGCTTCGATTTCAAGAAGGCCTCGCCGATCTGGGACAAGGCGGCGAACGTGACGCTCATCCCGAAGCACCTGTTCGAGTCGTACACCGGCGCGAAATCGCGCGACGCTCCGAACAACCTGAAGCCGGTCGGCACCGGCCCCTACAAGTTCGTCGACTTCAAGCCGGGCGACCTCGTGCGTGGTGAGTTGAATCGCGACTACCACGCGCCGAACCGCCCGCACTTCGACACCGTCGAGCTGAAGGGCGGCGGCGATGCCACGTCGGCGGCGCGTGCGGTGCTGCAGACCGGCGAGTACGACTTCGGCTGGAACCTGCAGGTCGAGGACGACGTTCTCACCCGCCTCGAGGCGAGCCGCAAGGGCCGCGTGGTCGCCTGTCCGGGCGGCGACGTCGAGGTGATCAACATCAACCACGCCGATCCGTGGAGCGAGGTCGACGGCGAGCGGTCGAGCCCGCGCTCGCGCCATCCCATCCTGAGCGATGCGGCGGTGCGCGAGGCACTGACCCTCCTCGTCGACCGCAAGAGCATCCACACCTTCGTCTACGGCCGCGCCGGCGTCGCGACGCCCAACATCCTGAACAATCCGTCGCGCCTGAACAGCCCCAACATCAAGGACGACTTCAGCGTCGAGCGCGCCAACGCCGTGCTCGATGCGGCCGGGTGGACGCGCGGTGCCGACGGCATCCGCCAGAAGCAAGGCCGCCGGCTGAAGCTCCTGTTCCAGACGTCGATCAACTCGGTGCGCCAGAAGGTGCAGAACATCGTCAAGCAGTCGTGCGCCAAGGCCGGGATCGAGGTGGAGCTGAAGGCGATCGCCGCTGCGGTGTTCTTCTCGTCCGACGTCGGCAACCCCGACACCTACGGCAAGTTCCTCGCCGACCTCGAGATGTACGCCGTCGCCGGCCGGCCGCCCGATCCGGACACGTTCATGCAGTGGTTCGTGTCGTGGCAGATGGCCGGCAAGGCGAACAAGTGGCAGGGAGTCAACCGCGGGCGCTACCGCAACGACGAATACGACCGGATGTACCGGCAATCGCAGACCGAGCTCGACCCGGTCAAGCGCACGGCGTTGTTGATCGCGATGAACGACCTGGCCTGCCGCGAGCACGCGATCATCCCGATCGTGTACCGGCCGTCGATCTACGGCCTCGGCCGCCAGATCGTCGCGTCGCTCTCGGGCTGGGACAACGCGCTCAGCGGCATCGCCGAGTGGTACGCCGAGGCCTGAGCGACGCGTGGGCCACTATCTCGTTCGTCGCCTGCTGATCGCGGTGCCGAGCCTGCTCGGCATCAGCATCGTCCTCTTCACCGTGCTCGCGCTCGCTCCCGGCGACCCGTTCTCGGAGATGGCGCTCAACCCGAACATCCCGCCCGAGGTGCAGGCGGCGCTGCGCAAGCACTTCGGTCTCGACGATCCGATCTGGCAGCGCTACTTCCGCTGGCTCGTCGCGATGCTGCACGGCGACTGGGGGTTCTCGTTCATCAGCCGGGTCAACGTCGACACGCTCATCCTGCAGCGCGTGCCGGTGACGCTCGCCGTGATCGGCGCATCGCAGGTGCTCGCGCTGCTGATCGCGCTGCCGGTCGGCATCTACTCGGCGGCGCGGCCCTACTCCTGGTTCGACCGCATCGCGAGCACGTTCGCCCTGATCGGCTTCTCGCTGCCGACCTTCTTCACGGGTCTGCTGCTGATCCTGCTCTTCTCGATCAAGCTCGACTGGCTGCCGTTCGTCTACCGCGCCGACTTATCGGCGACCGGCTGGGACTGGTGGGTGCAGCAGCTCAAGCAGTCGATCATGCCGATCACCGTCCTCGGACTGTTCCAGGGCGCAGGCTGGACGCGCTACGTGCGCTCGGCGACGCTCGACGTCATCCGCCTCGACTACGTGACGACGGCGCGCAGCAAAGGGCTGCGCGAGCGCGCGGTGATCCTCAAGCACGTCGTCCGCAACGCGATGATTCCGGTCGTGACGCTCATCGCGCTGACGATGCCGCAGGTCTTCGGCGGCGCCGTCGTCACCGAGCAGATCTTCCGCGTGCCCGGCATCGGCTCGCTCCTGATCGACGCGATCCAGCGCAACGACACCCCGGTCGTGATGGCGGTGACGTTCGTCTTCGCGTGTCTGGTGATCCTCTTCAACCTCTTCGCCGACCTCCTCTATGGCTGGCTCGACCCCCGCATCAGCTACCGCTGAGCCGCGCGTGCAGGCGCAGGCGCGGCCGCGGCGAAGCGTCTCGCCGTGGGCCGAGGCGTGGCGCCGCTTCAGGCGGCACCGGCTCGCCGTGCTCGGGCTCGTCGTCCTCGCGCTGATGGTCGTGCTCGTAGCCTTCGGTCCGCTGGTCTGGAAGGTGCAGATCAACGACATCGACTTCAGCGCGCGTCTCAACACGCCGAGCGCGAACCATCCCTTCGGCACCGACGACCTCGGCCAGGACGTCTTCGCGCGGGTGCTCTACGGCGGCCGCATCTCGCTCGCCGTCGGCCTGTCGGCGATGCTGATGTCGATGGTCGTCGGCGTCACGATCGGTGCCGTCGCCGGCATCTCGCGCGGCGCGATCGACGCGGCGCTGATGTGGCTCACCGACCTCTTCCTCTCGCTGCCGCTGCTGCCGCTCTTGCTCGTCCTCACCTATCTCTTCCGCGACGCGCTGAAGAACGTGTTCGGCCCCGAGATCGGCGTCTTCATGCTCGTCGTCGTCGTCATCGGCGCGTTCGGCTGGATGTCGGTCGCGCGGCTCGTGCGCGCGCAGTTCTTCTCGCTGCGCGAGAAGGAGTTCGTCGAGGCGGCGCGCGCGCTCGGCGCTTCGGTGCCTCGGCAGGTCACGCGCCACATCCTGCCGAACGCGCTCGGCCCCGTCATCGTCGCCGGCACGATCAACGTCGCAGCGGCCATCATCCTCGAGTCGACGCTCTCATTCCTCGGCCTCGGCTTTCCGCCCGACATCCCGACCTGGGGTCGGATCCTCTTCGACAGCAAGGAGTACCTCGACATCGCACCGCACTGGGCGCTCTTCCCCGGCACCGCGATCTTCCTCACGGTGCTGTGCATCAACTTCGTCGGCGACGGCCTGCGCGACGCGCTCGATCCGCGCAAGGTCCTGTGATGGCGACCGGAGCTCCCCGCCCGATCCTGCAGACGTCGCCGTCGCGCGCAGCGCGCATCGCCGAGGGCACTCCCGCGCGGCGCCTGCTCGAGATCCGCGGCCTGAAGACGCACTTCAAGACCGACGACGGCTGGTTGCACGCGGTCGACGGCGTCGACGTCGCGGTCGACCGCGGCGAGACCGTCAGCGTGGTCGGCGAGTCGGGCTGCGGCAAGACCGTCACCGCGATGACGATCCTGAAGCTGTTGCCGATGCCGCCCGGAAAGATCGTCGGCGGCGAGGTGCTCTGGCAGGGCCGCGACCTCGTCGTCGCGGGCAGCGAGGAGATGCGGCGCGTGCGTGCCAAGGAGATCGCGATCGTCTTCCAGGAGCCGATGACGTCGCTCAATCCTGTCTATACGGTCGGCGAGCAGATCGCCGAGAGCCTGCGCCTGCACGAAGGGATGTCGCGCAAGGCCGCGTTCGACCGCGCCGTCGAGATGCTCGCGCTCGTCCGCATCCCGACTCCCGAGCGGCGCGTCCGCGACTACCCGCACCAGTTCTCGGGCGGCATGCGCCAGCGCGTGATGATCGCGATGGCGCTCGCGTGCAACCCGAAGCTCCTGATCGCCGACGAGCCGACGACCGCGCTCGACGTCACGATCCAGGCGCAGATCCTCGACCTCCTCGCCGAGCTGAAGGAGCGGCTCGGCATGTCGATCCTGCTCATCACCCACGCGATGGGTGTCGTCGCCGAGGTCGCGCAGCGCGTTGTCGTCATGTACGCCGGCCAGGTCGTCGAGGAGGCGCCGGTCGAGGCGCTGTTCGCGCGACCGCGCCATCCGTACACGCAAGGCCTGATCCGCTCGATCCCGCGCATCGACACCGCCGCGGTCGAGAAGGTGCGGCTCGAGCAGATTCCCGGCACGGTGCCCAAGCTGATCGCGCCGGCCGAAGGCTGCCGCTTCGCTGCGCGCTGCCGCTACGCGGTGGCCGAATGCGTCGCCGCGACGCCCGCGCTGCGCGAGCCGGTGCCCGGCCACAAGGTGCGCTGCATCTTCGACGTCTTTCCGGCGCCCCACGTGCCGGCCGCGGCACAGTCCGCGGCGGAGGCGGCGCAGTGAGCGCGCCGCTGCTCGAGGTCAAGGACCTCGTCAAGCGCTTCCCGATCAAGGGCGGTCTGCTCAGCCGCGAGGTCGAGGCCGTGCACGCGGTGAGCGGCGTCAGCTTCGAGCTCGCTGCCGGCGAGACGCTCGGCCTCGTCGGCGAGTCGGGCTGCGGCAAGAGCACGACCGGCCGCTGCATCCTGCGCCTGATCGAGCCCACCTCGGGCGAGGTCTGGTTCGAAGGCAAGGATGTCACGCGGGCGGGCAAGGACGAGCTGCGTGCGCTCGCGCGCGACATGCAGATCATCTTCCAGGACCCGTACGCGTCGCTCAACCCGCGGATGACGGTCGGCGCGATCGTCGGCGAGGCGCTGACGATCCACAGATTGGCGAAGACGCGCGCCCAGTACGAGGCGCGGATCGTGGAGCTGCTCGAGACGGTCGGCCTCAACGCCGACCACATGCGCCGCTACCCGCACGAGTTCTCGGGCGGCCAGCGACAGCGGATCGGCATCGCGCGCGCGCTCGCCGTCAGCCCCAAGCTCGTCGTCTGCGACGAGGCGGTCTCGGCGCTCGACGTCTCGATCCAGGCGCAGGTGATCAATCTGCTCGAGGACCTGCAGCGCCAGCTCCATCTCACCTACATCTTCATCGCCCACGATCTCTCGGTCGTCGAGCACATCAGCACGCGCGTCGCGGTGATGTACCTCGGCCGCATCGTCGAAATCGCGCCGGCGAAGGAGCTCTACACGAAGCCGCTGCATCCGTACACCGAGGCGCTGATGGCGGCGGTGCCGATCCCCGACCCGCAGGTCAAGCGCAAGCGCATTCCGCTGCAGGGCGACGTGCCGAGCCCGATCCGGCCGCCGTCGGGCTGCCACTTCCACACCCGCTGCCCGATCGCGCAGTTCCCGATCTGCAGCAGCGAGGACCCGGTGCTGAAGGAGAGCCGGCCGGGGCACCGCGTCGCGTGCCACTTTCGAGGCTGAGCGGGCGCCGATGCGGCGTCGAACGCGCGCTAAGGCGTCTCGACCGAGCTCGTCGACGATCGTGCGACGTGCGAACGCGCTTCTTCGGGCCGCGCGCGCAGCGGGATGAGCAGCGCTGCGACCGCAGCCGCGAGCACTGCGCACAACGCACCGACGCCGAACGCCAACCGGTAGCCGCCGTTCAATGCCGCGACGTCGGCGGTCTCGCTCGATCCCGAGTGCGCCGCGGCGAGGCTCGCGAGCACCGCGAGGCCGAGCGCGCCGCCCATCATGAACGCGGTGTTGACGATCCCCGACGCGAGCCCCGACTCGCTCTCGTCGACGTCGCGCATCGCGGCGAGCAGCAGCGGGTTGAACGCGATCCCGGCGCCGACGCCGAGCAGCAGCATTCCCGGCAGCACGTCGACGACGAACGATCCTGCGACCGGAGCGCGCGCGAAAAGGGCCAGGCCGGCGGCAGCGCAGACGAGCCCGACGACGAGCGGCGCGCGGATGCCGAAGCGGAGCACGACCCACGCCGAGATGCCGAGCGAGCACGCCGCCATGATCAGGTTCGACGGCAGGAACGCGAGGCCGACCTGCATCGCGCTGTAGCCGAGGACGCGCTGCAGGTAGAGCGCCGAGAGGAAGAACCAGGCGAACATCGCCGCCGACCAGAGCACGGCGATGACATTGGCCGCGCAGAGCGTCTTCGAGCGGAACAGGCGCAGCGGCATCAGCGGCGATGCGATGCGGGCCTCGATCGCGACGAAGCTGGCGAGCAAGACGGCCGACGCGGCGAGAACGCCGAGGGTGCGCGGCGATGCCCAGCCGGCCTCGTTGCCGCCGACGATCGCGTAGACCGCGAGCATCAGCGCGACCGTGACGGTGATCGCGCCGCCGACGTCGAGCGAAACGCGCTGCCGCGCCGCGTCGGCTTTCGGCAACAGCCCGACGCAGAGGCCCAGCACCGCGGCGCCGATCGGCACGTTGACGAGGAACACCCAATGCCAGTCGTAGGCCTCGGTCAGAACGCCGCCGAGCAGGACGCCGATCGAGCCGCCGCCGGCGCAGACGAAGCTGTAGACGCCCATCGCCTTGGCGCGCTCGCGCTCCTCGACGAAGAGCTGCATCAGCAGCGCGAGCGCGACCGCGTCGACGATCGCGCCGCCGACGCCCTGCACCGCGCGCGCGACGACGAGCGTCAGCTGCGCGTTCGCGAACCCGCACGCCGCCGACGCGCCGGTGAAGACGACGATGCCGACCATGAAGACGCGGCGGTGGCCGTAGAGGTCGCCGAGCCTGCCGCCGAACAGCAGGAAGCCGCCGCACGTCAGCAGGTAGGCATTGAAGACCCAGACCAGCGTCGCCTCGGTGAAGCCGAGGTCGGCGCGGATCGATGGCAGCGCGACGTTGACGATCGTCGCGTCGAGCACGACCATGACGACGCCGAGACAGACGACGGCGAGTGCGAGCCAGCGACGGCTCGCGGGAATCGATGCGGTCATGGAGCGACGTGGGCGAAGCGAAGCGGCGAATGGTAGGTGAGCGGCGGCGAAGGCTGCTCGGCGCGATCGCCGCCGCGCCGGTCGCGCTCGGGAGTGCCGCGCCGCTCGCAGCGTTCGCTGCTGCGGACGCGAAGCCGCGCGTGCGTCCCGGCGATCCCGGGTGGCCGAGCGACGCCGACTGGCAGCGCTTGAACGCGGCGGTCGGCGGCGCGCTGGTCAAGGTCGCGTCGCCGTTCGCTGCGTGCCGAAACGACCCGCAGTCGCCGACCTGCGACGCGCTGTTTCGCTCGCCCGCCAACCCGTGGGCGATCGGCGACGACGTCGCGCTGACGCAGACGTACGGCTGGGTCGACGCGTGGACGACGTCGCCGAGCGCCTACGCGGTCGTCGCCCGGAACGCCGCCGACGTCGCGGCGGCGGTCGACTTCGCGCGCGAGCGTCGCGTTCGGCTCGTCGTCAAGGGCGGCGGCCACAGCTACCAGGGAACGTCGAACGCTGCGGACTCGTTGCTCGTCTGGACGCGGCGGATGAACGAGGTCCGGATCGACGACGCCTTCGTGCCCGCGAGTTGCGCGGGCCGCGTCGCGCCGCAGCGCGCCGTGCATTGCGGCGCCGGCGCGGTCTGGGCGAACGTCTACGACGCCGTCA
>DATJIM010000281.1:0-3445 GCA_035493195.1 Caldimonas sp. | reverse complement strand
CCGGCCACGAGATGCGACGCCGATGCCTGCGACGACTGCAGCACGTACGCGCCGCGGTGCGCCATCGCGACGAGCGCGAGCTCCTTGCGCACCTCGGTTTTGCCGTGCAGCGCCTTGCCGTAGGTCGCCATGTCGGAGATCTGGCCGGTGAAGCCGCTCGTGCAGGCCTGGCCGCCGGTGTTCGAGTAGACCTGCGTGTCGAGCACGATGACGCGAATCGGCTTTCCGGACGCGAGCAGGCGTGACAGGTTCTGGAAGCCGATGTCGAGCATCGCGCCGTCGCCGCCCATCGACACGATTGGCGGGCAGAGATCGAACTCATCGTCGGTGAAGTGCTGCCAGTCGAGATTCGACAGCACCGGCTCGTCGCGCCCTGCGTCGTACGCGTCGGAGGCCAGCAGCTCGGCGCGACGAATCGCCGCGAACCCATCGGCCATCTTCCGCATGTGACCCTCGAAGATGCCGACGGCCAGCGAGGGCGAATCCTGGAACAGGTGATTGGCCCAGGGGAAGGGATACGGATTGTACGGATACGTGCTGGCCCAGACCGACGAGCAACCCGTGCTGTTGGCCATACCCATCATGGCGCGGCCGTCGCCGCTGGGGCCTTCGGTATACCGCCATTTCAGATCGCTGATCGTGTGCAGCGTTCTGGTGAGCAGCTCGATCTGCGCGCGCTTGCCGTCATCGAGCGGCACCGAGACTTCGCCGTTCGTCGCCGCCGACGCGCTGTCGAGATCGGCGCCCGATGCGACGAGCGCGCGCGCCTTTGCTTCGAGACTCGAGACGAGCGTATCGAGTTTGGAGACGAGCGCGGCGACGCGCGGGCGCATCAACGCGTGAATCGTCGAGATGACGAGATGCACGGCCGTCTTTTCGCCGCAGCCCATGCACGCGCCATCGCCCCCGACCATCGAGCGGTAGCTGTCCTTCTTGAGCAGCAGCGACGAGAGGACGCCGATGCCTTCGTCGATGTCGCTCACGTTGACGAAGCGATCCGGCGTGTCGGGAAGCTTGTTCCAGAGCTCCCAATTGCGGCGCAGCTTGGCAACGACCGTCGGCTCCTGCTTGACCGTGACGAGCGCTTCGTCCGGGCAGACCGCCACACAGAGGTTGCAGCCCTTGCACGCTTCGGGATTGATCGTGACCGAAAGCAGGCCGCCGCTGCCGGCCTGCTTCGATTCCGGCCGGTCGAAGAACGGTGACGTCTTGGCGATCGGAAAGCCGGCGAGGCGGGCCCGCAGTTGCGCGTAATCGGCGTCCAGCTCGGTGCGCTTGTCGCCCTGCCAGTCGAGCTTCGCCGCGACCGATGCGTAGGCCGCATCGAGCGTCGTCGTGAAATCGACGTATTGCTCGACCTGCAGCACACGGCGCGTTTCCTTGGCGAGGTGCTTGGAGATCTGGCGAACGCGGTCGAGCGTGCGGCCATTCGCGGCGGTGGCGATGCCGATCTCGATCAGCTGATCGATGTCGGTCACGAGGCCGGGGATCGCCGAGTCGGGGCATTGCGTCCAGCACTGACTGCAACCGGTGCAGTTGGCGGGGATGAACTCCGGCACCTCGAGCCGCACGTCGGTCATGTCGCGCGCCGCGCCGGTCACGGCGGGCATCGCGCTGATCGCGGCGAACGGGTCGGCAATGCCATCGCTGCCGGTCTTGTTGAGGAAGCAAACCTGCTCCCAGAAGCGCCCGCGATTGGCGATGCCCTGCTCGGCTTCCGGAACATCGAGCATGTCCGGGATGCTCGGAATGCTTGCGACGTCGTCGTCACGGACCGCCGCGGCCGCGACGTCGATCGGCTTCAGCTCGCGATATCCGCGCTCGATCACGCGCACGTTGTCGGCGACGACGCGCTCGCCGTACTTGGCGAACTTCTTGGCGAGTTGCTGACCGATGCCGGCGAAGAGCTTGGCGTCATCCAGTCCGTTCCGCTCGGCGAGGCCCGAGACGGCGAAGAACGCGCCCATGAACGCCGCGCCTTGCATGCGGAAGCGCAGTTCGGCGTCCGAGGCTTCATCTCCGGCGATCGCGAAGCCGTCGAGCACGTAGGCGCGCAGCTTTCGCTCCTTGATCTCGCGTTGCGCCGGCGCCGGCAGCGACGCCCAGCACTCGTCGGGCGACCGATCGCTCTGGATGACGAATGCCCCGCCGTCGGCCAAGCCGGCGAGCGGGTTCGAGTGGCGGAACACGTTCGGGTCGGGCGACAGCACCACGTTCACGTGGCGCAGCTCGCAGTTGAGCCGGATCGGCTCCGACGCGAAGCTCGCGTAAAAGGTCGTGGGCTGACCCTTCTTCTCCGAGCCGTACTTGGGATTCGCCTTGACGTTGAGGCCCAGCAGATCGAACACGGTGGCGGCGATGTTCTTCCCCATCGTGATCGCGCCCCATCCGCCCACGGAGTGGATGCGCAGCGAGACTGTGCCCGCGGGCATGAGGTCGAGGTTGCCCGCCCTGGCGAGCGACAACTCGCCGACGTGCGGGTACGCGTCCTTCAGCTGCTGCTGCCAGATCTCGAGCTTGGGGAGATGCGTGTTCGTACGGAGGAAATCGATGCCGAGGTAGAACTGTCGTCGCTGCGCGGCGCCGGGGAGCATGTTCTCCACCGCCGCGACGATGTCGCCCGGCTGCAGATCGCGGCTGCCGAGTCCAAAACATCCCGAGTAGAACTCGGGCAGCTCGGCGGCGGCGAACCGCTCGATGCCGGCGTAGGGAAGCGTCGCACCGCGCGCCGCCCGGCCGTTCTCGAGCGCTTTGGTCATCGTCGCGCGGATCTCGCGGAGCAGCGGCGCGTCGACGGCGAGCGGCTGATCCACGCGCTCGAGCACCGCGACGCCGCGCTTGCCGCGGAGCATCACCGACACCAGGTCGGCCGGGAACGGTCGGAACATGGTGATGTCGAGGACGCCGACGCGAAGATGCTTCGCCTCGCGCAGGTAATCGGCGACCGCTTCGGCGTTGGCGACGACGGAGCCCTGACCGACGATGACGTACTCGGCGTCGTCGATGCGATAGCCCTGGGCGCGCGCGTAGCGGCGCCCAGTGAGCAGCGTGAACTCGGAGAACGCGGTGTCGGCGAGCGACGCGACGTGATCGAAGTAGAACGGCCGCTGCGCTGCCACGCCCTGCGCGTAGCTGTCCTGGTTCTGCACGACCCCGAGCATCGCGGGATGATCGAGATCGAATAGCTCGGGGATCCGCCGACGCTTGTCGCCGAACACCAGCCGTTGTGCCGGTGTGGGGGAAGCGATCACGTCGGCCGGATCACCGAGGTATTGCTTCACGAGCTCGCGCTCGGGCAGCCGAAGCGACTCGATGACGTGGCTGGTGAGGAAGCCGTCCTGCGCGCAGATCCCAGGGTTGAGCGACAGTTCCGCGATGCGATGCGCGATCAGGTTGAAGTCCGCCGCCTGCTGAACGTCCTTAGCGAAGAGCTGAAAGAATCCGG
>DATJIM010000280.1:0-2313 GCA_035493195.1 Caldimonas sp. | reverse complement strand
CTGCGTGGCGACCGCGCCTTGACGCTGCGCCACACGCGCCACAACAACCGGCCGCTGCACGAGAGCGCGCAGGAAGTCCTCAAGCACGTCGCCCGGCTCTGGGGCTTCGGCGTCAACCTCGAGAGCGTCGATCAGTGGGGCGACGTGTCGTCGCACTGGTCCATCGCCCCTCCAGAAGGCCCGGCCTCGTAATCGACCCCAACGGGGTCGGCCCCTCCCCCGGGAACCGGGAAGATCTTCGCGCTAGAGCGCGAAGATCTTCCCCGGGTTCATGATGTTCTTGGGGTCGAGCGCTCGCTTGATCATCCGCATCATCTCGATCGAGCCCGCGTCGGCCTCGCTCTTCAGGAACTCCATTTTGTGGAGCCCCACGCCGTGCTCGCCGCTGCACGTTCCCTCGAAGGAGAGGGCGCGCATCACGACCTTCTCGTTGAGCTGCTCGGCGAGCTCGCGCTCCTCGGGCTTGCCGGGGTCGACGAGATAGGCGATGTGGAAGTTGCCGTCGCCGACGTGGCCGACGATGTAGTGCATCATCCCCGCCGCCTCGGCTTCCTCGGACGCCTGCACCACCGATTCGGCGAGGCGCGAGATCGGCACGCAGGTGTCGGTCGTCACCGTGCGGCAGCCGGGCTTCATCTGCAGGCCGGCGAAGTAGGCGCGGTGGCGCGCGGCCCAGAGCTTCTTGCGCTCTTCGGCCGAGGTCGCCCACTGGAAGCCTTCGCCGCCGTGCTCGCTCGCGATCTCCTGCACGGCCGCCGACTGCTCGGCAACGCCTGCCTCGCTGCCGTGGAACTCCATCAGCAGCATCGGCGCCTCCGTCAGGGTGAGCTTGTCGTGGCGGTTGACGGCGCGAACGGCGTGGGCGTCGAGAAGCTCGCAGCGGGCGATCGGAATTCCCATCTGGATGATCTGGATCACGGTCCGCACCGCGGCGTCGATCGACGGGAAGGTGGACGTCGCCGCCGACATCGCTTCGGGCAGCGGATAGACGCGCAGCGTGATCTCGGTGATCACGCCGAGCGTGCCTTCGCTGCCGACCATGAGCCGCGTCAGGTCGTAGCCCGCCGACGACTTGCGCGCACGCGTCCCGGTGTGGACGACGTCGCCCTTCGCGGTGACGACGGTGAGGCCGAGGACGTTCTCGCGCATCGTGCCGTAGCGGACCGCGTTGGTGCCGCTCGCGCGCGTCGCGCACATGCCGCCGATCGACGCGTCGGCGCCCGGGTCGATCGGGAAGAAGAGCCCGGTGTGGCGGATCTCGTCGTTGACCTGCGTGCGGACGACGCCCGCCTGCACGGTGACGGTGAGGTCCTCGGCGTTGACGGCGAGCACCTTGTTCATTCGCGAGACGTCGACCGAGACGCCGCCCTGGACGGCAAGCAGGTGCCCTTCGAGCGACGAGCCGACGCCGAAGGGGATGACGGGGACGGCATGGCGGTCGGCGAGCTGGACGACGGCGACGACGTCGTCGGTGCTTTCGCAGAAGACGACCGCCTCGGGCGGCGGCGCGTCGATCGGCGACTCGTCGCGGCCGTGCTGCTCGCGCACGGCGCGCGCGGTCGAGCAGCGATCGCCGAAGCGCGCCTTCAGCGCCTCGATCATCTCGGGCGGCACCGGGCGCGGCGCGATCTTCGGCAGCAGGTGGGCGGGCAGCGGTGCGTTCATGGCGGGCTCCTCGGCGGCGCGGCCGAACGGGCATTGTAGGAAGCGGCCCTGGACCCGCATCTGCGCGGGGCGCCGCTGCTACGATGGCTCGACCATGGCGAACCGGCTGACGCAGATCGCGACCCGCACCGGCGACGACGGCACGACCGGCCTCGGCGACGGCAGCCGCGTCGCCAAGAGCCATGCGCGGATCGCCGCGCTCGGCGACGTCGACGAGCTCAACTCGAGCCTCGGCGTGCTCCTCGCCGAGCCGTTGCCGGACGACGTCCGCGCGCTCCTCGTCGTCGTCCAGCACGAGCTCTTCAACCTCGGCGGCGAGCTCTCGATTCCCGGCTACGCGCTGGTCAAAGCCGAAGCGGTCGCTCGCCTCGACGAAGCGCTCGCGCACTACAACGCCGGCCTGCCACGCCTCAAGGAGTTCATCCTGCCGGCCGGGACGCGAAGCGCCGCGCTCGCCCACGTCGGCCGCACCGTGGCGCGCCGCGCCGAGCGCTCGCTCGTCGCGCTGGCAGCGAGCGATGCGGTGCGGCCGGAAGCGCGCCAGTACCTCAACCGCCTGAGCGACCTGCTGTTCGTCCTCGCCCGCGTCCTCAACCGTGCCAACCTCGACGGGCTCGGCGGCGACGACGTCTACTGGCAGAGCGAGCG
>DATJIM010000279.1:0-8529 GCA_035493195.1 Caldimonas sp. | reverse complement strand
TAGCGCGCGCGCTTGAGCGGCAGGTGCGTGTACACGCCGCCGATCACGGTCTCGAAGGCGTCGAGCAGGCGCAGCCGCTCGGCGGTCGAGAG
Organism: Caldimonas sp.; assembly: GCA_035493195.1. Taxonomy (GTDB): domain Bacteria; phylum Pseudomonadota; class Gammaproteobacteria; order Burkholderiales; family Burkholderiaceae_C; genus Schlegelella_A. Next base: position 8,437 of record DATJIM010000279.1, on the reverse strand, counting down.
CGCGGCCGGCGCCGGCAGCGTCGCGCCGGCTGGGGCGCGCGAACGCCTGACGACGCCGCGGGCGTGGACAGCGCGGCGCTTCGCCTGCGCCGCCGCGGCGGCGGTGCGGCTCGGCATCGCCTCGGCGAGCGGAACGCCTTGCTGCGCCGCAGTGAAGCGCGATTCGTTCATGCCGACCTCCCTGGACCGACCGTTCGAAGCGTCGAGTATCTTCGTGCTTCGCGCCGCAACCGATCGGGAGAACGAGGTGCTGTTCGAACCGGGCCGCCACGAGCCGCTGACGCAGCTCGCGTGGGACGAGCCGCGCGCCCGCGCGCTGATCGAGCGGATCGCCGCCGACGCCGCTGCGCGCTTCGGCGACGGCGTCGTGCGGCCGGTGCACCCGCGCGACGGCGCACCCGCGCGCGAGCTGCACGGCGAGCTCTACCACGGCGCTTGCGGCGTGCTGTGGGCGCTGCATCACCTGCACGCCCTCGGCGTGACCGCCGCGAGCATCGATTCCGCGATGGTCGAGCTGGCGCTGCAGCGCCATCGCGAATGGCAGGCGTCGTTCGGCGGCACCGAGTTCGCTTCGTATCTCATCGGCGACATCGCGCTGCTGCTGCTCGCGTACGACCTCGCGCCGAGCGACGCGCTCGCCGCGCGCATCGAGGAGCTGGTCCGCGGCAACATGCACCACCCCGCGCGCGAGCTGATGTGGGGTGCGCCGGGAACGATGCTGATCGCGCTCTTCCTCGCTCGCCACACCCGCGACGAACGATGGTCGCAGCTGTTTCGCGCGACGGCGCGTGCGCTCGCGAGCGAGCTCGAGTGGTCGACGGAGCACGCCTGCCATTTCTGGACGCAAGACATGTATGGCCGGCGCAGCACCTTCATCGATGCCGTCCACGGCTTCGTCGGGACGGCCGCGGTCGTGGTTCGCGGACGCGACCTGCTGCCCGCGGACGAGTGGCACGAGTGGGAGCAGCGCATCGCGAACACCGTCGCGCGAACGGCGACGGTCGAGGGCGATCTCGCGAACTGGCGGACCTACCTGGTCGAGCCCGCAGACACGCCGCCGCGCGCGCTGGTCCAGTTCTGCCACGGCGCTCCCGGCTTCGTCATCGCGCTCGCCGGGCTGCCCGGCGGCACGCTCGATCAGCTGCTCCTCGCCGGCGGCGAGATGACGTGGCAGGCGGGGCCGCTCGTGAAGGGCGCCAACCTCTGTCACGGCACCGGCGGCAACGGTTATGCGTTCCTCAAGCTCTTCCGTCGCACCGGGGACGAGCGCTGGCTCGCGCGCGCCCGCGCGTTCGCGATGCACGGCATCGGACAGTGCGAGCGCGACGCCGTCCGCTTCGGCCAGCTGCACGCGTCGCTCTGGACCGGCGACCTCGGCTTCGCCGTCTTCCTCTGGAACTGCATCGTCGCCGGCGACGAATTTCCCTGTCTCGACGTCTTCTTCGCGCCGCGGCGATCGCCGCAATGAGCGGCGCAGATCAGCCGTGCAGCACGACGCCGAGCACGATCGCGACATCGAGCGCGATCCAGCCGATGCACGGCACCCAGATCGCCTTGTCGCCCTCGCGAACGCCGTGGACCATCCACAGGCACGCCGAGACGAGATAGGCCGCCCACGAGAGGAGCGAGACGCCGGCCGCGTCGCCACGCCAGACGGCGACCGCCTGCGGCACCGTCATCGCCATCGTGACGATCGAGAACGCGTTGAGCAGCCGCAGGAAGCCGGGATGCTTGGCGCTGGCCCCGCGGTTCGAATGCGCCGCCGTAACGTCTGGATGTGAGGTCATGTCATGCTCCGGACCGCACGTCGTTCGGCGCGTGCCGAACCCTGCTCGCTGCGGCTGGTCGCGATCTTGCCTCGGTGACGGCACGGTGCCGCCGCTTCGGTAGCGAGCCGATGTCGACCGCGTTTCAGTGGGCATCGACGTGGTGACAGCGTGCGACCCGCGTGCAGCCCTCGTGAACCCGGCGCCCTGGGCAGGTGGCACCATTGCGTCCGGACCGGCGCGGCGACCGCGGCGGCCGTCGCTGTTTCACCGACCGGAGATGCCATGGCCCGCACCGTCCAAGAGAAGCGCGCCGCGTTCCGCGCGCTGCACGCCGAAGGCTGCTTCGTGCTGCCGAACCCCTGGGACATCGGCAGCGCGCTGATGCTGCAGGGGCTCGGCTTCCAGGCGCTCGCGAGCACGAGCTCCGGGTTCGCCTGGTCGACCGGCCACGCCGACGGCACGAGCTCGCGCGACGCCGTCCTCGCCCACCTGCGCACGCTCTGCGAAGCGACCGACCTGCCGGTCAACGCCGACTTCGAGGGCGGCTACGCGACGACCGCCGAAGGCGTCGCCGAGAGCGTGCGGATGGCGATCGCGACCGGCGTCGCCGCACTCTCGATCGAAGACTCGACCGGCGATGCCGAGCAGCCGCTGCGCGCCGTCGCCGATGCGGTCGAGAGGATGCGCGCGGCGCGCGCCGCGATCGACGGCAGCGGCGGCGACACGCTGCTCGTCGGCCGCGCCGAGAACTTCATCGTCGGCCGGCCCGACCTCGCCGACACGATCGCGCGCCTGAAGGCGTACGCCGACGCCGGCGCCGACTGTCTCTATGCGCCCGGCATCCACACGCGCGAGCAGATCGACGCCGTCGTCGCGGCGGTGAAGCCCAAGCCGGTCAACCTGCTGCTCGGCGCCGCGACCGACTGGACGCTCGCCGACGTCGCCGCGATGGGCGTGCGCCGGATCAGCGTCGGCGGCGGGCTCGCACGCGCGGCGTGGGCCGGGTTCCTGCGCGCAGCGCGCGGCCTCGCGCAAGGCCGTTTCGACGGCCTCGCCGGCGCGACCCCGGGTCCCGAGCTGAACGCGTTCTTCCGCGGCGGCGCGTTGAAGCGCTAGATGACTTTCGACGCGCGCAACTGCGCGATCTGCGCCTCCGAGTAGCCGAGCTCGGCGAGGATCGCGTCGCTGTGCTCGCCGAGCAGCGGCGCGCGGCCGCGGATCGCACCCGGCGTCGCCGATAGACGGATCGGCGTGTCGACCACCGGTGCCGCTCGCGTGGCACCGGGGTACGCGATCTGGCGCAGCACGCCGCTCGCGCGGACGTGCGCGTCGTCGAGCGCTTCCTGCGGGCTGTGCACCGGCCCGGCGGGAATGCGCGCTTCTTCCATCGCCCGCAACGCATCGGCGCGCGGACGCGCCGTGCACCACGCGGCGAGGCGCTCGCTGACGACGTGCGCGTGCTCGCCGCGGCCGCGGTCGTCGGCGAAGCGCGGATCGGCGAGCCAGTCCTCGGCGCCGAGCATCGCGCAGAACTTCCGCCAGAGCGGCTGTCCGACGACCTGCACGATCAGCCAGCGGCCGTCGGCGCACTGGAAGAGGTCGGCCGGCGCCGACGCGTAGCCGAGGTTGCCCTGCGGCACGCGATCTGGTTTGGCGATCGCCTGCTCGATCAGGATCGAGTTCGAGACGGTGAGCGCCGTCGCCATGAGCGAGCCGTTGACCTCCTGGCCGCGGCCGGTGCGCTCGCGCGCGATCAGCGCGAGCAGCGCACCGAAGGCAGCGCCGATCGCGGTGCCGAAGTCGACCCAGTTGACGCCGGCGCGGCGCGGCGCGCCCGGGTCGCCGCTCATGAACACCGCGCCCGACATCGCCTGGCCGATGCCGTCGAAGCCGACCTTGTGCGCGTCGGGCCCCGTCCTGCCGAACGCATCGGTCGCGACCAGGATCGCGCGCGGGTTGATCGCCGCGACGCTCGCGTAGTCGAGCGCCATCGACTTCAGCGTCGACTCCGGCATGTTGGCGATCACGATGTCGCTGCGCGCGATCAGCTTGCGCACGATCTCGCGTCCCTCGGGCGTTGTCGGCTCGAGCGAGAGCGACCGCTTGCCGCGGTTGACCTGCATGTAGAGGCCGCCTTCGCCGCCGGCGGCCAGCGGCAGCACGAAGCGGTCCTCGCTGCCCCGGACCTTGTCGATGCGGATCACGTCGGCGCCGTGGTCGGCGAGCAGCGCGCCGCAGAACGGGCCGGCGATGAAGCGGCCGAAGTCGAGGACGCGGATGCCTGCGAGGACGCCTTCGTTCATGGTCGGGAGTGTCGCCCAGTGGCGAGGTGGATCGCGTCGGGCAAGAATCTCCGCACAGGAGAACCGCCATGACGATGCTTCGCGACGCCGCCCGCGCCTTCATGCCGTATCCGGACGCGCCGGTCCGCCACGCCGACCACGGCCCGCTCGCCGGACTGACGTTCGCGGTCAAGGACCTTTACGACGTCGCCGGCTATCCGACCAGCGGCGGCCAGCCGTTCGTGCTCGCGATGTCGGGGATCAAGACGACGACCGCGCCCGCGGTGCAGCGGCTGCTCGACGCCGGCGCGCGCTTCGTCGGCAAGACGATCACCGACGAGTTCGCGTTCTCGATGAACGGCCAGAACGCGCACTTCGGCGCGCCGGTCAACGGCGCCGCGCCCGATCGCATCGCCGGCGGCTCGTCGTCGGGGTCGGCGTCGGCGGTGTCGAATGGCCTGTGCGACTTCGCGCTCGGCAGCGACACCGGCGGCTCGGTGCGCGCACCGGCGAGCCACTGCGGCCTCGTCGGCCTGCGTCCATCGCACGGCCGCATCTCGCTCGCGAACGTGATGGACCTCTCGCCGAGCTTCGACACCTGCGGCTGGTTCACGCGCGACGTCGCGACGTACGCGCGCGTCGCCGAGGTCCTGCTCGGCGCCGATCCTGCACCGCTGCCGGCGAAGCCGCGTCTGCTCGCGCCGACCGACGTCTGGGCGCTGCTCGCGCCGCAGGCGGCCGATGCGCTGCGTGCGCCGCGGGCGCGGATCGAGTCGCTGCTCGGCGCGGCGGCGCCAGTCACGGTCGTCCTCGACGGCTTCGATGCGATGTACTGGAGCTTTCGCCATCTCCAGGCGCGCGAGGCATGGCAGAGCGACGGCGCCGTCATCGAGCGCTTCGCGCCGCCGATGGGGCCGGGTGTTCGCGACCGCTTCGCGTTCTCGCGCGCGGTGACCGACGCGCAGGTCGCCGACGCCGCGGCGTTCCGTGCTCGCTTTCGCGCCCACTTCGACGCGCTCGTCGGCGCCGATGGCGTGCTCGTGATGCCGACGATGCCCGACGTCGCGCCGCTCGCCGCCGCCGAGGAGAGCGCGCTCGAGGACTACCGCAACCGTGCGATCCGCATGCTCTGCATCTCGGGGCTGGCGGCGTGTCCGCAGATCTCGCTGCCGCTCGGCGAGCGGCTCGGCGTGCCGTTCGGCATTTCGCTCGTCGGGCCGTTCGGCAGCGACCGCAGCCTCGTCGCGCTCGCCGAGCGGATTGCGGCGACCGCGCGCTGACGCGCGAGGCGCTCGCCTCAGGCGACCGTCGCGGTGACGCGCAGGTAGGTCGCCGGGATCACCGTTCGCGTTGCGCTGCCGCTCTTGTTGTGGGCGCGGAACAGCGCCTCGAGCTCGCGCTGCAGGGCGTCGGCGCGACCGTTCCTGGCGGCCGCGTCGAATGCGTTCATCGTCGGGCCGTAGTAGTCGCGGAAGTCGGCGACGAACTGCTCGGGGCTGCCGGCGAAGTCGAACGTGAACGTCTCGGGGACGCAGCGCACCGCATCGCCCGGAACTCCGGCAGCCGCGAAGCGCTCGCGGACGTGGCTCTCGACGCCCCACGTCATCGGGCTGACGAAGCCTTCGGGAGGCGGCGGCGAATACGCCGAGCTGATCTTGAGGATCTGGGCGACGAGCGTCGGGTCGCCCGGGATCCAGTTGCCCATCACGACGCGGCCGCCCGGCTTGGTGACGCGGACCATCTCCTTCGCGACCTCGACCGGCTTGGGCGCGAACATCGCGCCGAAGATCGTGACGACGAGATCGAAGCTCCTGTCGGCGAGATCGCGCAGCTCGCACGCGTCGCCTTCCTGGAAGCGCAGGTTGGCGAGGCCGAGCTCCTTGGCGCGACGGTTGCCGGCGGCGACGAGGTTGCTCGCGATGTCGACGCCGAGGACGTCGGCGCCGAGCCGCGCCTCGGGCACTGCGGTCGTGCCGTCGCCCGAGCCCAGGTCGAGGACCTTCATGCCGCGCGTGATGCCGAGCGAGCGCACGAGCGCATCGCCGCTGTCGCGCATCGTCTCGGCGATGCGGGTGAAGTCGCCCTTTTCCCAGAGCGCGCGGTTCGGGTTCGCAGCGGCGGTCATCTCGGCTCCTGTCGATGGGGCGCAGACGCTAGCAAAGTTCGCGCTTCGCGACAACGCTCCATGCGAGCACGTTCGGATCGGGTCCATCCCGTGGCAGCCCTGCCGGGGCGGCGCTACGCTCGTTCGGCAACGACTTCGAAGCCGAGGAGTTCTCATGCCTGCCACCCGCCTGGCCGCCGCCGCGCTCGCGATCGCGTGCGCGGCCCCGGCCCACGCCGCGCCGCCGACCGTCGAGATGACGTGGATGTCGTTCAAGGACGACGCGATGGGCGGCTACCTCGAGGCGCAGAAGATCGCGCTCTACGCGCAGACGCAGTACTTCGACAAGTTCGTCCTCTCGCCGGGCGGACTCGCGCGCGACGTCAACCACGACGTCAAGAGCCGGCTCGGCTTTGCCGATGCGCAGAAGTTCAGCCAGTCGCTCCTCGACGCGGTCGATCGTGTCGCCTCGACGAGCGTCGGCGACGACTGCGGCGAGGGGTTCGCGCCGCCGAGCCCGTGGGCGACGATGTTCGCGACGATCGCGCCGGGCGAGGCGAGAGGCAGGCCGCGCTGAGCGGCTCCGCGCAGCGCGCGCCGACGGGCGCACCCGGCGACGGCCGCGCGCCCGGACGCGCCCGCGAGCGCACCGCCGACGTCGCCGTGCGATCCTCGTCGTGGCTCGTCGTCGTCGCAGCGCTGCTCTTCGCGACGATGGGCGTCTGCATCAAGCTCGCCGCGGCGCGCTACAGCAGCGGCGAGATCGTGATGTACCGCGGCGTCGTCGGCGCGGTGCTCATCTTCGTCGTCAGCCGCTGGCGCGGCGAGACGCTGCGCACGCCGATTCCCCTGCGCCATCTCCTGCGCAGCGTCACCGGCGTGACCGCGCTCTGCCTCTGGTTCTACTCGATCGCGGCGCTGCCGCTCGCGACCGCGATGACGCTGAACTACACGTCGTCGCTGTGGCTCGCCCTGTTCGTCGTCGGCGGGGCGGCGGTGGTCGGCAGGCGGGCCGCCGACCACGCGCTCGGCGTCGCTGCCGCCATCGGCTTCGCCGGCGTCGTTCTCGTTCTGCGACCGACGATGGAGCACGGCCAGCTCTGGGGCGGAGTGCTGGGACTGTTGTCGGGGATGATCTCTGCGCTCGGCTACCTGCAGGTCGCCGCGCTCGGCCGCTCGGGAGAGACGGAGGGCCGGATCGTCTTCTACTTCTCGATCGGCGGCGCGATCGGCGGCGCCGCGATCGCCACCGTGACCGGCTGGCACGCGCACAGCCTCGTCGGCGTCGCCCAGCTGCTCGCGATCGGCGTGCTCGCGACTGCCGCGCAGCTGCTGCTGACGCGCGCCTATGCACGCGGCAACACGCTCGTCACCGCCAGCCTGCAGTACCTCGGCATCGCGTTCTCGTACCTGTACGGCGTCGTCCTCTTCGACGACCGCGTGACGTGGCTCGCCGCCGCGGGCATGGTCGCGATCGTGGGTGCCGGCGTCCTCGCGACGGTGGTGCGGGCGCGATACGCACGCCGCGAAACCGCGGCGCGTCCCTGAGCATTACTCCGCACTTCGGCGCGAAATTTTTCACGCTTGGAGTCGCCCCGCTGGCTGCCGGCGACGGCCGCGAATATCGTCGGCCGCGCAACTTCAGCTCTCGGAGTCGCCTCCATGTCCTACGGTTCCACCGTTCGCGCGCAGAGCAGCCAGTCAGGTGCCGCCGCGATCGACCCCTCGACCCTGAACGAGGTCGCCCGCATCATCGACCACGCCTGGGCCTCCGGGCCCGGTGGCGTCCAGCCGCGGATCGTCTACGACGCCGTCGAATGGGTGACCGACGCGCTCGACGCCGGCCGCATCCGCGTCGCCGAGCGGCTCGCCGTCGGCGAATGGTCGGTCAATCAGTGGGTCAAGAAGGCGGTGCTGCTGTCGTTCCGCCTCAACGACAGCAAGCTGATCAGCGCCGGCGGGATGTCGTACTTCGACAAGGTCGACTCCAAGTTCTCGGGCTTCGACGAGGGCGACATGCGCGCCACCGGCGTGCGGACGGTGCCGCCGGCGATGATCCGGCACGGCGCCTATCTCGCGCGCGACGTCGTCGTCCTGCCGAGCTTCGTCAACATCGGCGCCTACGTCGACGAGCGCACGATGGTCGACAGCTGGGTCAGCGTCGGCTCGTGCGCGCAGATCGGCAAGGACGTCCACCTGAGCATGGGCGTCTCGATCGGCGGCGTCCTCGAGCCGATGCAGGCGCACCCGACGATCGTCGAGGACAACTGCTTCGTCGGCGC
>DATJIM010000278.1:0-15663 GCA_035493195.1 Caldimonas sp. | reverse complement strand
GTCTCGTGCGCCTGGAACGGATACGGGAAGCGCCACTGGAAGCCGGCGTCGACGGTGTGGCTGTAGCGGCCGAACGAGGTGACGACCGCCTGCTGGCCTTCCTGGACGATGAAGACGCCGCTGCCGAGCCAGATCAGGACGATGACGCCGCCGATCAGCGCCGCGCCGACTCCCGCGCTCTTCAGGTTGGGCTGGAAGTTCGGGCCGCCGCCGGAGTCGCCGCCGCCGTTGCCGCGTCGCGAGCCGCGGCCGCTGAAGAGGCCGCTGAGCTTGCGGTTGAAGTCGCGCCACAGCTCGTCGAGATCGGGCGGTCCGTCGTTGCGGTTGTTGTCGAGCAGGGTCACGCCGGCGGGCTGCGACGCGGCGCTGCGGCCGATCGCGCGCGCCGCCGCCGCACCGATCCAGGCGCGCCCTGCTGCCGCCACGGCGGCGAGCCGGCGCGCAAAGGACGATCGTTGGGACTCGGCTGGCAGGGTCATCGGCAGGTTCGACGCAAAGAAGGGACGCGGAGCCGAGGGCTCACGCGTGCGAATGATAGGTGCCGGTGCGGTGCGATTGCGCTTCGTCGTCGCCGCCGCTCTCGGGCACGGCCGCAGGGACGTCGCCAGATGCGGGCGCGGCCTCGGCGTTCAAGTCCTCGCCTGCAGCGAAACCGGCGATGCGCTCGCGCAGCGGCTCGAGCCCTTCGCCGCTCAGCGCGCTGACGAACACGCGCGGAACGCGGCCGGCACCGACCTCGATCATGTCGGCGAGAACGCGCGGACGCTCGGTCTCGGCCATGCGATCGAGCTTGTTGAAGACGACGATCTGCGGCACGTGGGCGGCGCCGATCTGGGCGAGGACGCGCTCGACCTCGGCCATCTGCGCAGCGAACTCGGGATTGGCGCCGTCGACGACGTGGAGCAGCAGGTCGGCGTCGGCCGCCTCCTGCAACGTCGCCTGGAACGCCTCGATCAGCGTGTGCGGCAGGTCGCGGATGAAGCCGACGGTGTCCGAGAGCGCGACCGTGCGGCCCGCGCCCGGCAGATGGAGCCTGCGCGTCGTCGTGTCGAGGGTCGCGAACAGCTGGTCGGCAGCGTACGCGTCGCCGTGGACGAGCGTGTTGAAGAGCGTCGACTTGCCGGCGTTGGTGTAGCCGACCAGCGAGACGCGGAACGTCTCGTTCTTCTCGCGCGCACGTCGCTGCGTGCTGCGCTGGCGCTTCACGCGCTCGAGCTGCTTGCGAATGCTCTTGATCCGCTCGCCGATCATTCGACGGTCGAGCTCGATCTGCGCTTCGCCCGGGCCGCCGCGCGTGCCGATGCCGCCGCGCTGCCGCTCGAGGTGGCTCCAGCGGCGCACCAGCCTCGTCGAGAGGTATTGCAGCCGCGCCAGGTCGACTTGGAGCTTGCCCTCGTGGCTGCGCGCGCGCTCACCGAAGATCTCGAGGATCAGCATCGTGCGGTCTGCGACCGCGACGCCGAGGTGGCGCTCGAGGTTGCGCTGCTGCGCGGGCGAGAGCGCCTGGTCGAAGACGACGACCTCGGCCTGGTGCAGCTGGACGAGCTCCTTCAGCTCGTCGGCCTTGCCGGAGCCGACGAAGAACGTCGCATCGGGCGCCTTGCGGCGCGCGACGACGCGTTCGACGACGACGTCGCCGGCGGATTCGGCGAGCAGCGCGAGCTCGTCGAGCGATTCGTCGAAAGACGCCCGGCCGCCGAGATCGACGCCGACGAGGATCGCGCGCGCCGGCGTGTCGCCGTCGCTCTGGCGGGTCGCGTTCAACGGCACCGTGCGGGTGTGAAGCCGCGCGTCAAGGGTGGTCGGGAGCTTCGGGCTGGGTCTGGAAGTTCACCGCACGGCCGGGCACGACGGTCGAGATCGCGTGCTTGTAGACCATCTGCGTGACGGTGTTGCGCAGGAGAACGACGTACTGGTCGAACGACTCGATGTGGCCCTGGAGCTTGATGCCGTTGACGAGGTAGATGGAAACCGGAACGTGCTCCTTGCGCAGCAGGTTCAGGAAGGGGTCTTGTAGTAGCTGCCCTTTGTTGCTCACGTTTGGCTCCGTGATGTGGTTCTGGAGCGGCTGACCTTATCACAGGGATATCCCGGCAATGCGGCGTAAGGCCATGCTTCACCGGCCCTTCTCCACGAACGGATTGCGCCCGGAGCGCATCTCGATCTTCAGCGGCGTTCCGACGAGCTTGAAATGGGCGCGGAAGCGCCCTTCCAGGAAGCGCTTGTAAGCGTCGGTCACGTGCTCGAGCGAGTTGCCATGAATGACGATCAGCGGCGGCTTGCTGCCGCCCTGGTGCGCGTAGCGCAGCTTCGGGCGGAACGTGCCGGCGCGCTTGGGCGCCTGGTGGAGCACCGCCTCGTGCAGCAGCCGCGTCAGCACCGGCGTCGGCATCTTGCGCGTCGCCGACGCGTGCGCCTCGGCGATCGCCTTCCAGACCGCCGCGAAGCCCTGACGGCGCGCCGCCGAGATCGTCAGCACGCTGGCGAAGCGCAGGAACGGCAGCCGCTGCTCGATCGAGCGCTGCGCGATCTCGCGCTCGTACGCCGAAACCGCGTCCCACTTGTTGACGGCGACGACGACGGCGCGGCCGCTCTCGACGACGTAGCCGGCGATGTGCGCGTCCTGGTCGGTGACGCCCTGCGTCGCGTCGAGCAGCAGCAAGACGACGTCCGCCTCGGCGATCGCCTGCAAGGTCTTCACGACCGAGAACTTCTCGACCGCCTCGAACACCTTGCCGCGCCGCCGCAACCCCGCGGTGTCGATCAGGTCGAAGCGCTGGCCGCCGCGCGTGAAGGGAACGACGATCGCATCGCGCGTCGTGCCGGGCTGGTCGAACGCGACGAGGCGCTCCTCGCCGAGCCAGGCGTTGATCAGCGTCGACTTGCCGACGTTCGGCCGGCCCGCGACTGCGAGCCGGATCGGCGCGTCGGCGGCATCGTCCGCCGCGTCGTCGGCGCCAGCGTCTGCTCGCGCGCCGGCGGCGGCGAGCGCCGCTTCGGCGAGCGCGACGACGCCTTGCCCGTGCGCTGCCGAGATCGGATGTGGATCGCCGAGCCCGAGCTCGTAGAACTCGCTGACGAGCGGCGAGTCGGCAATCCCTTCGGCCTTGTTGACGGCGACGACGACGCGCTTGCCGGCGCTGCGCAGGTAGCGCGCGATGTCGTGGTCGTGCGCCGAGACGCCGGCGCGCAGGTCGACGACGAAGACGACCGCGTCGGCCTCGACGACCGCCTGCTCGGCCTGGCGCGCCATCAGGCGGACGATCCCGGTCGGATGCTCGGGGACGAAGCCGCCGGTGTCGACGACGATGAAGTCGTGGCCGCCGACGCTCGCGTCGCCGTAGTGGCGGTCGCGCGTCAGGCCGGCGAAGTCGGCGACGATCGCGTCGCGCGTCTTCGTCAGCCGGTTGAAGAGCGTCGACTTGCCGACGTTCGCCCTGCCGACGAGCGCGATGACAGGCCTCATCGCCAGCGCCGCAGCGGGCCGCTCACGCGGGACGGAACGCGAAGACGCCGCCGCCGCGGGTGACGACGACGACGACCCCGCCAACCGACACCGGCGGCACCGTGATCGGGCTGCCGTCGGTCGCGAGCCGCGCCTGCGATTCGCCCTTGCTGCGCGAGAACCAGTGCAGCGTGCCGTCGTAGTCGCCGTAGACGACCGACTGCGCGATCGCCGCCGGCGCGCCGAGGCGGCGGAACATCAGCGACTCGTTGGTCCAGACGATGTCGCCGGTCGGCGTCTTCCACGACGTCATGCGGTCGGACGCGTCGGCGCCGAACAGCTGCTCGGCGTCGCCGGCGATCGCGTCGGTGCCGCCGACCGTCTTCGTCCACGCGACGCTGCCGGCCTGCGCGTCGACGCAGCCGACCGCCGCCTGAAACGAGCGCGCGCAGACGAGGTCGCCGACGCGAACGACCGGCCCGACGAGGTCGGCAAGCCGCTCGACCTCGTTGGCGCCGCGCGGCGAGCCGAGCGGAACTTCCCAGCGCAGCGTCGAGGTGTTCGGATCGATCCCGGCCATGCGCGGGCCCTGACCGACGACGAGGGTGTCCTTGAAGGCCGTGATGACTCCGGACTGCTGCAGCGTCAGCGCGTCGCCGGGGCGTGCGACCTGCCACAGCTTGAGGCCATCGGTCGCGTCGAACGCGTGCACCGAGCGGTCGACGCCGAGAACGAAGATGCGGCCGCCGGCGACCAGCGGCGCGGTCGCGACGCGAACGCCGAGCGCCTTCGACCAGCGGACCTTGGCGCCTTCGAGCGCGACCAGGTTGCCGTCGCGCGTGACGACGGCCGAGACGTTGCCGTCGCTGCCGACGCCTGCCGAGATCGCCGCTCCGACGCTCGTGCGCCAGAGCGTGCGGCCGGTCGCGGCCTCGAGCGCGAGCACGGTGCCGTCGCTCGCCGCCATCGTGAGCGTCGTGCCGTTGACGGCGATCGTGAGCGGGAACTCGACCTTGCCGACGCTCTGCCGCCACGCTTCGCGCACGGTGATCGGCGCGACGATCGGTTCCAGATCCTTGGGCTTCGGCCGGTCGGGCCCGAACGGGTTCAACGAGGCAAGGCTCGAGCAGCCGACCGCGAGCGTCGCGAACAGCAGCGCGACGAGCGGAGCGCGCAGACGCAGCGCGGCGCGCATCGCGCGCGCCTCCGTCACTTGGCGGCCTCGGCGCCGCTCGCCGCAGTCGCCGAGGGCTGAACGCCGAGCACGTTGAGCTTGGCCTCGATCAGGCGACGGTAGTCGACCTTCGGATCCATCGCCGTCCAGGCCTTCAGGTACGCGGCCTGCGCCTCGGTGCTCTTGCCCTGCGCGAGGAGCACGTCGCCGCGGCGATCGGCGGCGAGCGCCGTGAATTCCGGCGCCTTGATCGCGTCGAGTTGCTTGAGCGCATCGTCGTACTTCGCGGCGTCGAGCAGCAGCCCGGCGAGTCGCAGCCGCGCGATGCTCTGCAGGCCATCGTCGCCGCTGTGGTCGGCGACCCAGGCGAGGCTCGCCTTCGCGGCGTCGTACTGGCCCTTCTCGGACTCGACGCGCGCGGCGAGGAGCCCGGCCTGATCGGTGAAGGTGGCACGCGGATAGCGCGACTGCATGTCGGCGAAGATCCGCGTCGCGCGGTCGGCGTCGACCTCCTGCGCCGCCTTCTCGATCTCGTCGTAGAGCGCACCGGCCTTGGCGCCCTGGTCGCGCTGGTAGAGGTTCCAGCCGTTCCATGCCGCGTAGGCGCCGAGCACGGCGATCAGCACCCACGAGACGAGGTTGCCGTACTGCTTCCAGAACGCCTTCAGCTGATCGAGCTGTTCCTGTTCTTCGAGGTCGAGATGGCTGGCCATGGGGTGTGCGAGAGAAGCCCGCGATTATGAAGGGCGCGGCGATGCGCTCTTCAGTCGCTCCGCGAGCTGCTCGACCGGCTGCAGCGGCAGCGTCGTCTGCGGCGTCGCCTCGCTCTGCAGGTCCTTCAGCCCGACGGCGCCGCGCGCCAGTTCGTCGGCGCCGAAGACGAGCGCGAAGCGCGCGCCGCTCGCGTTGGCGCGCTTGAACTGCGCCTTCATGCTGGCGCGGCCTTCGCTTCCCGGCGAATACATCGTCACTGCGACACCGAGCGCACGCAGCGCGTCGCACGTCGTCATCGCGACGGGCAGCGCGTCGTCGCTCGGAACGATCGCGTAGGCATCGGCGGCGGCGGCCGCCATCGCGACGCCGGCGGCCTCGAGCAGGAGCAGCATCCGCTCGATCCCCATCCCCCAGCCGACCGCGGGAGTGCGCTTGCCGCCGAGCTGCTCGAAGAGGCCGTCGTAGCGGCCGCCGCCGCAGACCGTGCCCTGCGCGCCGAGGCGGTCGGTGACCCACTCGAAAACGGTGAGGTTGTAGTAGTCCATGCCGCGCACGAGGCGCGGATTGATGCGGTACTCGAGCCCAGCGGCGTCGAGGATGCGCCGTACCGCATCGAAGTGCGCGAGCGAGTCGGCGCCGAGGAAATCGAGCAGGCGCGGCGCGCTCTCGATCGTCGCCTGCAGGGCCGGGTTCCTGCTGTCGAGGACGCGCAGCGGGTTGGTGTGCAGCCGCCGCTTCGAATCTCCGTCGAGCGCGTCGGCGTGTTGCTCGAGGTGCGCAACGAGCGCAGCACGGTGGGCGCTGCGCTCTGCCGGCTGGCCGAGGCTGTTCAGCTCGAGGCGGACGTCGCTGCCGACCGCGAGTCCGAGGTCAGCGAGCAGCGCGCGGCACATCAGGATCTGCTCGGCGTCGACATCGGGGCCGGCGTGGCCGAGCGCTTCGACGTCGATCTGGTGGAACTGGCGGTAGCGTCCCTTTTGCGGCCGCTCGTGGCGAAACGCGACGATCTCGCTCCAGACGCGCAGCGGCCCGTTGTAGAGCGCGTTGTGCTCGACCATCGCGCGCACGATGCCGGCGGTCGCCTCCGGGCGCAGCGTCAGCTTGTCGCCGTTCATCGCGTCCTCGAAGGAATACATCTCCTTCTCGACGATGTCGGTCGCCTCGCCGATGCCGCGCACGAAGAGCGCCGTCGGCTCGACGACGGGCGTGCGCACGTTCAGGTAGCCGTGGCGGCGCATCAGCGCCCGGACCTTGTCCTCGAACCACTCCCAGCGCGCCGATTCCGGCGGCAGGATGTCGTTCATGCCTTTGACGGCGCGCAGGGGCTCGCTCATGGTCGTCCGCGCCGCGGCCTAGCCCGCGACGTGCGCGCCGAAGCGTTGCTCGATGTAGCGCTCGACGAGGGCGTGGAATTCCTCCGCGATGCGATCGCCGCGCAACGTCAGCGCCTTCTCACCGTCGATGAAGACCGGCGCCGCAGGCGTCTCGCCGGTGCCCGGCAGGCTGATGCCGATGTCGGCGTGCTTGCTCTCGCCCGGGCCGTTGACGATGCAGCCCATCACCGCGACCTTCAGTGTCTCGACGCCCGGATAGCGGGCCTTCCAGGCCGGCATCTGCGCGCGCAGGTGGTCGTCGATCTGCTTGGCGAGCTCCTGGAACGTCGTGCTCGTCGTGCGGCCGCAGCCCGGGCACGCGGTCACGCTCGGGTTGAACGAGCGAAGTCCCAGCGACTGCAGGATCTCGAGCGCGACCGTGACCTCCTGCGTCCTCGCTTCGCCTGGCTGCGGCGTCAGCGAGACGCGGATCGTGTCGCCGATCCCCTCCTGCAGCAGCACCGCGAGCGCTGCCGTCGAGGCGACCGTGCCCTTGGTGCCCATTCCCGCCTCGGTGAGCCCGAGGTGGAGCGCATAGTCGGAGCGCGCGGCGAGCGCGCGGTAGACGCTGATCAGGTCCTGCACGCCCGACATCTTGCAGGACAGGATGATCTGCTCGCGTGCGAGGCCGATCTCCTCGGCCCGACGCGCCGAGCCGAGCGCCGACATCAGGATCGCGCGGTACATCACCTGCCGCGGCTCCTCGGGGTCGGCACGCCCCGCGTTCTCGTCCATCAGCGCGGTGAGCAGCTCCTGGTCGAGGCTGCCCCAGTTGACGCCGATGCGCACGGGCTTGCCGAACCGCGCCGCGACCTCGACCATCTGCGCGAACTGGCGGTCGTGCTTGTCGCCTTTGCCGACGTTGCCGGGATTGATGCGGTACTTGGAGAGCGCCTCGGCGCACGCCGGGAAGTCGCTCAGCAGGCGGTGGCCGTTGTAGTGGAAGTCGCCGATCAAGGGCACGTCGATGCCCATGCGGTCGAGCTGCTCGCGGATGTGCGGGACGGCGGCCGCCGCTTCGGGTGTGTTGACGGTGATGCGCACCATCTCCGATCCGGCGATCGCGAGCTCCTTGACCTGGATCGCGGTGCCGATCGCATCGACGGTGTCGGTGTTGGTCATCGACTGCACGCGCACCGGAGCGTCGCCGCCGACGGTGACGACGTTCGATCCCCAGACGACGCGGGCTTGCAGCGCGCGCCGCGGCGCCGGCCGCGCGGGCGCGACCGGCTCGCCGACGGCGGCGTCGTCGCGGACCGAGCGGAGGTCATCGAGCGCTGCCACCCGGGCCACCGTCAGCGTGAGGCGGCTGCCGTCGGCGCTGCCGGCAGCTCGTCGCGCGGGATCGGCTCGGCGCCCGGCGGGATCGGCTCGGTCTCGGAGGTCGCGTCCGCAGCGGTCGGCGGCACCGCCTCCGCTGCAGTCGGGGTCGCCGACGTCGGCGGCGCGGTCGTCTTGGCGACCGGCGCAACGACCGGGCCCGCTGGCGAGCGTTTGCCTGCCGACGAAGTCCACTCGGCGAGCGACAACCAGTGCGGCGGCGCGAAGTACAGGCCGAGCGATGCAACGAGGATCAGCGCGGTGACCCAGAACACCGCGCCGAGCGCCGGCGCCGGCGCTTCGCGCTGACCGCCGACGCCGGGGCGCTCGCGAAACGGCGCGTTCAATCCGCTTCCGACCTGCTCGAGGCGATGCCCTGAAGTCGGCGGCGGCAGCAGCACCAGCACCGCCGCCGGGTCGATCTTCAGCGCGCGGCAGACCGTCTGCGCAAGCGCGCGCGTGAACGTCGCATCGAGCAGCGCGTCGAAGCGATCCGCCTCGAGCAACTCGAGCTTCTTCGGCGCGACCTTGATCGCTGCGGCGAGCGCGGCGATGTGCAGGCCCTGGCGCTCGCGTGCCTCGCGCAGCAGGCGCCCCGCGCTCGGCGCCGAAGTGTCGGCGGCGTCGGCGACCTCACTCATCGAAAGCGCGGCGCGCGAAGAGCGACGCCTCGCGCGAATCGGGGAAGCGCTTGCGCAGCTGCGCGCCGAAGTCCGAGACGCCCTGCTGGTTGCCGAGCTTGTTCTCGATCCGTGCCGCGAGCCAGAGCGTCTGCGCGTTGGCGATGTCGGGCTGCGAGTTGACGCGGCGGATGTAGAAGCGCGCGCGCTCGAACTCGCCGCGGCGGTAAAGGACCTCGGACAGGTTCGTCGCCGTGAACGGATTCGCCGAGTCGAGCTGGTACGCCCGCGAAAGCGTCGCCTCGGCGTCGGCGAGCTGGCCGGCGTACGCCTGACAGACGCCCTGCGCGAGCAGCGTTCGCGTGACGCCGAGGTACTGCGGCACGGCGAGCGCCTGCGCGAACATCACGTTCGACTCGGGGTAGCGCTTCTGCTGGCAGAGGTACCAGCCGTAGTTGTGCATCGTGTCGGCGTCGCGCGGATTGATCTGCAACGCCTGGCGGAAGCTGCCCTCGGCCTGCGCGTGGTCGCCGATCGCCGCATAGATCAGGCCTTGCAGGTTGTACGCGTCGCCATAGGTCGGGTCGGCGGCGAGCGAGACTTTGACCTGCTCGAGCGCGGTCTTCGTCTCGCCGCGGCTGAAATACGCCGAGGCGAGCTCGAGGCGCGCGCGCGATCGCTTCTTGGCGTCGCCCTCATCGGCCGAGTTGATGCGATCGGGCGCGCCGGCGACCGGCACGGTGGTGTTCTGCGTCGTGCACGCGACGTGGAACGCGGCAAGGACGATCGCGAGCGCAGCTGCGCGCGCCCCCGATGCGCGAAGCATCGGCGCGCTCATGCCCGGCCCCGCTCGGCAGCGACCGGGCCGCGGCGTCGCGACAACGGTGCGGCGACGCGAGCCGACGCCGCGTGCGCGCGACGCTCGGCGACGCGCGTCCGGTCCTGCACCTCGCCGGCAAGCTGGCCGCACGCAGCGGCGATGTCGTCGCCGCGCGTCTTGCGGATCGTCGTCACGATGCCGCCGTCGTGCAGCACCTTGGCGAACGCAGCGACGCGCTCGGCCGGCGAGCGCGCCAGGCCCGACGCCGGGAATGGATTGAAGGGAATGAGGTTCACCTTGCTCGGCAACCCAGGGTTCGCTGAGCTGCCGTCACCGCGCAGCAGCGCGAGCAGCGCCCGCGCCTGCGCCGGCGAGTCGTTGACGCGGTCGAGCATGCAGTATTCGATCGTGATGAAGTCGCGCGGCGCGCGCTCGAGATATCCGCGCGCGGAAGCGAGCAGCTCGGCGATCGGGTACTTGCGGTTGAGCGGCACCAGCTCGTCGCGCAGCGCGTCGTCGGGCGCGTGCAGCGAGACCGCGAGGGCGACCGGACAGTCGTCCCGCAAGCGGTCGATCATCGGCACGACTCCCGAGGTCGAGACGGTGACGCGGCGCCGCGACAGGCCGTAGCCGTGGTCGTCGAGCATCACCTTGAGCGCCGGGACGACCGCGGCGTAGTTCTGCAGCGGCTCGCCCATCCCCATCATCACGACGTTGGTGATCGCGCGTTCGCCTTCGCCGAGCGCGAGGCGGCGGCGCAGCTCGAACTCGGCGTGCCAGAGCTGCGCGATGATCTCGGCGGTCGTCAGGTTGCGGCTGAAGCCTTGATGGCCGGTCGCGCAGAACCGGCAGTTGACCGCGCAGCCGGCCTGCGACGAGATGCAGAGCGTGCCGCGGCCGGCCTCCGGGATGAAGACCGTCTCGACGGCGTCGCCGCCGCCGACGTCGAACAGCCACTTGATCGTGCCGTCGTCGGCGACCTGCTCGCTCGCGACCGGAAGCGCAGCGACTTCGGCGGCGGCAACGAGCTTCTCGCGAAACGACTTCGCGAGATCGGTCATGGCAGCGAAGTCGGGCGCGCCGCGCTGGTGGATCCAGCGGAACAGCTGCGTCGCACGAAACGGCTGCTCGCCTTGCTGCTCGCACCAGTCGCCGAGTGCGCCGCGGTCGAACTGGAGGAGGTTGACCATTGCGGGATGCGCGTCAGCGGCTGTGCAGGTCCATGCCGGGAAAGAAGAACGCGATCTCGGTCGCAGCGGTCTCGCTGGCGTCCGAGCCGTGCACCGCGTTGGCATCGATGCTCGCGGCGAAGTCGGCGCGGATCGTTCCGCGGCCAGCCTTCTTCGGATCCGTCGCGCCCATCAGCTCGCGGTTCTTCGCGATCGCCGACTCCCCTTCGAGGACCTGGACCATCACCGGCCCGGACATCATGAACGAGACGAGGTCGCCGAAGAACGGGCGCGCGCGGTGGACCGCATAGAACGCCTCGGCCTCGCCGCGCGACAGGTGCACCATCTTCGCGGCGACGACCTTCAGACCCGCTGCCTCGAAGCGCGAGTAGATCTGCCCGATGACGTTCTTCGCGACTGCGTCAGGCTTGATGATCGAAAGGGTGCGTTCCACCGCCATGGCTTGTTCTCCGGGGCCCTCGGGCAAAGCCTTTGATTGTAGAGGGGCGATCGCCTCCGACTGCCCTGCGCTCAGCGGCCGCGGCGGCCGCCGCCGCCACCGCCACCACCCCCGCCGCCGTAGCCACCGCCGCCACGGCCGCGGTTCTTGCGGTGGAAGGCGTCGGCGCCGATGTAGCCGAGCGACGTCTGCAGCGGATCGGGCTGCTTGGGATCGCCCTTGTTGCCTGCGGGCGCGCGCGGCGCGCTGCCGCCGGCACCGAAGCCGCTGTTGGGACCGATCCTGCGCCCTTGGACGAAGCGATGGTCGAACGTCTGCTGGAGCGGATTCGGGATCCGGCTCGGATCGAAGTCGTCCTCCTCGTCGTCGCGTTCTTCGCTGCGCTCCGCAGGAGCGCGCTCCTCGGCGCGTTGCTCGATGCGCTGCTCGTCGCGCCGCGGCGGGCGCTGGCGCTCGTTGCCGCGACCGCGTTGCTCGTCGCGCCGTTTGCCGCCAGCCTCGCCCCGGTCGTCGCTGCGCTCGCCGTTCGAATTGCCGCTCGCCAGCCGACGGATCGCGCGCACATCGTTGTCGTCGAGCTCGACCCAGGCACCGCGCTTCAAGCCGTGCGGCAGGACGACCGTGCCGTAGCGGATCCGGATCAGGCGGCTGACCGTGAGGCCGACCGCATCGAAGAGCTTGCGAACCTCGCGGTTGCGGCCTTCGGTGATGACGACGCGGTACCACTGGTTGAGGCCCTCGCCGCCGCCGCCGTTCTCGATCGCCTTGAATGCGGCGCGTTGGCCGTCGATCTCGACGCCCTCGAGCAGCTTCGCGCGCGCTTCTTCGCCGAGCTCACCGATGACGCGGACCGCGTACTCGCGCTCGACGCCGAAGCGCGGGTGCATCAGCTGGTTGGCGAGGCCGCCCGAAGTCGTGAACAGGAGCAGGCCTTCGGTGTTGATGTCGAGCCGGCCGACCGACTGCCACTTGCCTTGCTGCAGGCGCGGCAGGCGGCGGAAGACCGTCGGCCGATGCTGCGGGTCGTCGTGGGTGACGATCTCGCCGGCCGGCTTGTGGTACGCGACGATCCTCGCCGGCGGCGGCACGATGCGCAGCCGCACCGGCTTGCCGTTGACCTCGACGCGATCACCGAACGAGACGCGTTGCCCGGTGTGCGCAGGCTCGCCGTTGACGGTGATCTTGCCGTCGGCGATCAGTTCTTCCATGTCGCGGCGCGAGCCGATGCCGGCCTGCGCCAGCACCTTGTGCAGCTTGGGTGCGTCGGGCTCGGGGGCGAGG
Organism: Caldimonas sp.; assembly: GCA_035493195.1. GTDB lineage: Bacteria > Pseudomonadota > Gammaproteobacteria > Burkholderiales > Burkholderiaceae_C > Schlegelella_A. The sequence continues at coordinate 3,287 of DATJIM010000278.1, read as the reverse complement.
ACGCGCTTGCTGGTGTCCTCCTCGGCCGCTTCGGCCTCGACAGGCTCGGCGACCGCGTCGTCGAACTCGCCCGACAGCACTTGCGCGAAGACCTCGGTCGTTACGACCGGTTCGACCGGCTGCAGATGGCGCGGCAACGGGCCTTCGAAGTTGGGCGGCAGCGCGCGCGGCGCGCGATCGTCGTTGCGGTCGCCGCGGCGTCGGTCGCGCCGGTTGCGGCGCCGACCGCTGCGCTCGCCGTGGGGTCCGGCGAGGCCCGCGCCGTCGGCGCCTGCGCCGTGCTCGGCGCTCGTGCCATCCCCGGTCGGCGATGCCGGTGTCGGCTCGAGGGCGTCGGCGGTGTCGAAGGACTGCGATGGATCGGCTGGAGCGTTCATGCGTGCGGTTCCAGGGCGTCGGCGTCGGCCGCGGGGTGAGCGACGGGAGGGTGATCTTCGGAGGGAGGGTCGTCGCCGGTGGCGTCGGCGGCCGGCCCGACAACATCGACGGACGGCTCGACGAACGAGAGCGAGCCTTGCGTGAGCCGATCGCTGCCGATCGTCGCGATCGGCTCGCCGTCGGCGCCGTCGAGCGTCGGCAACTGCTCGAGCGAGGCGACGCCGAGGTCGTCGAGAAACTGCTTCGTCGTCGCGAGCAGTGCCGGGCGGCCCGGCGCCTCGCGATAGCCGATCGCCTCGATCCAGCCGCGGTCTTCGAGCTGCTTCACCACCGAACTCGCGACGGCGACGCCTCGGATGTCCTCGATGTCGCCGCGCGTCACCGGCTGGCGATACGCGATGATCGCGAGCGTCTCGAGCACGGCACGCGAGTAGCGCGGCGCCCGTTCGGGGTCGAGGCGGGCCAGATACGGCGCCATCTCGGATCGGCTCTGGTAGCGCCAGCCGCTGGCGACCGCGACGAGCTCGATCGCCCGGTCCTTGCACTCGTCGGCGAGCTCCGCGAGGAGCGTTCGCAACGTGTCGTTGCCGACCTCGCCGCCGAACAGCGCGTTCATCTCGCGCAGCGCCATGGGCTGGCTCGAGCAGATGAGCGCCGCCTCGAGGACGCGCTTGGCATCCAGGGTCTTCATGTCGTCATGAATTCGTCGGCCGCATCGCGGCGGCTCTTGGCGCATCGCCGGATGCGCCGCGGGTCTGGCAGGAGCCCTGCCTCGGTTGGTTGCACCCTCGGGTGCGGTCACGTCTCGATGTCTTGCCGGACGGCCCGGCCGGGCGTTTTGCGCCGCTGGGCCGCTCGCATCGAAAGGGAATGGCCGATTGTAGCGTTTCGATCGATGACCCCGGGAAGCCTCAGCCGCCGACGATCTGGCGCCAGGCGTGAGCGAAGTCTCTCGGCGGCTCCGAACGAAACGCCATCGGCTCGCCCGAGACCGGGTGGGCGAACGCGAGCTCGCTCGCGTGCAGCGCCTGCCGCTCGAGGCCAAGCGCCGCGGCGCCGCCGTACAAACGGTCGCCGACGAGCGGCATGCCGCCGTGCGCGAGATGGACTCGGATCTGGTGCGTGCGGCCGCTGTGCAGCGTGCAGCGCAGCGCCGCGATGCGGTCGCGCGCCGCGATGCGCTCGAAGTCGGTGCGCGCCGGCTTGCCCGCGGCGACGACCGCCATCTTCGTTCGCGTCCGCGGGTCGCGGCCGATCGGCGCGTCGACGCTCCAGCGAGCGGTCGGCGGCGTCCCCTGCGCGATCGCGAGATAACGGCGCTGCACCTCGCGCGCGGCGATCGCGCGCACGAGCGCGGTCACGGCGGCGAGCGTGCGGCCGACGACCAGCAGGCCCGAGGTGTCCTTGTCGAGCCGATGGACGATGCCGGCGCGTGGCAGCGCGGCGCTCGCCGGGTCGCGCGCGAGCAGGGCATTGAGGAGCGTCCCGTTCCAGTTGCCCGCCGCGGGATGGACGACCATCCCCGCCGCCTTGTCGACGACGACGATGTCGCGGTCCTCGTGGACGACCGCGAGCGGCAGCGCCTCGGCGACGTAAGCGCGGCTCTCGGCGGTCGGCTGCAGGCGAACCACGACGCGCTGCCCGGCGCGGACGCGCTGCGCCGGGCTCGTCGCGGTCGCGCCGTCGACGACGACCTCGCCGCCGCGGACCAGCGACTGCAGGTGGCTGCGCGAGAACTCGGGGACGAACGCGACGATCGCCTTGTCGAGACGCTCGCCGTGCTGCGCGGCGCTGACCGTCGCGACGCGCTCCTCGACGGTGACGTCATCGCCGTCGTCGCCGTCGGCCTCGCCGGCGGCGATCGCACCGGGCCCGGGAAGGGATGCATCGGCCATATAAGATCGGCTGGATGACTACGAATGGAACGTCCGCGCGACTGCGGATCGCAGTGTCGGCGATCTCGATCGCCGCCGCGCTGCTCGCCGGTTGCGAAGGGGGCGGCCGCGACGACACCTCGCGCTGGACCCCGGAGCGCCTCTACAGCGAGGCGAAGGAGGAAGCCGCGGCGGGCAACTACGAGAAGGCCGTCAAGCTGCTCGAGCGCCTCGAGGGCCGCGCCGCAGGATCGATGCTCGCCCAGCAGGCCGAGATCGAGCGCGCGTACTACCTCTGGAAGAGCGGCGAGAAGGCGCAGTCGCTGTCGGCGCTCGAGCGCTTCATCAAGCTGCATCCGACGAGCCCGGCACTCGACTACGCGTACTACCTGCAGGGCCTCGTCAACTTCAACGACAACCTCGGCCTGCTCGGCAACCTCGCGAGTCAGGACCTCTCCGAGCGCGACCAGCAGGCGTCGCGCGACTCGTACCAGTCGTTCCGCCAGCTCACCGAGCAGTTTCCGCAGTCGCCGTACGCCGAGGACGCGCGCCAGCGGATGAACTACATCGTCAACTCGCTCGCGGCGTACGAGGTGCACGTGGCGCGCTACTACCTGCGCCGCGGCGCCTACGTCGCCGCCGCCAACCGCGCGCAGCAGGCGGTGCAGGAGTTCCAGCGCTCGCCGTCGACCGAGGAAGCGCTCATCATCCTTGCGCAGAGCTACGACAAGCTCGGCATGACCGAGCTGCGCGACGACGCGGTGCGTGTCCTGCAGACCAACTTCCCCAACGCGACGATGAACGTCGACGTCATGGGGCGGCGTAAGACGCCGTGGTGGCAGCTCTGGTGAGCCGAGGCTCGCGCTAGAAGGCGACGCTCTCGGCAGCGAGCTCGCGCAGCCACGCGATCGCTTCGTCTTCGGAGTCGAGGCGCGTCATCGGCGGCAGCGCTGCGGACAGCCGCCTGCCGTAGGCCATCGTCGCCATCCGCGGGTCGCAGACGACGAGCAGCCCGCGGTCGGTCTCGCTGCGGAT
>DATJIM010000277.1:0-7227 GCA_035493195.1 Caldimonas sp. | reverse complement strand
TCTGCCAGAAGCGGCCGGCGTCGGGATACGTCGGGATGCCCTCGAAGACGACCTCGGTGCCGCCGAGCGCGAGCGGCCCGTACGTGATGTAGGTGTGGCCGGTGACCCAGCCGATGTCGGCGGTGCACCAGAAGACGTCGTCGTCCTTGAGGTCGAAGGTCCACTTCGTCGTCAGCGCGGCGTGCAGGAGATAGCCGCCCGTCGAGTGCTGGACGCCCTTCGGCTTGCCCGTCGAACCCGAGGTGTAGAGCAGGAACAGCGGATGCTCGGCGCCGACCCACTCGGGCTCGCACGTCGCCGGCTCCTTCTCGACCAGCTCGTGCAGCCACTTGTCGCGCGGCGCGACGAAGTCGACCTTGCCGCCGGTGCGGCGGTAGACGATGACGTCGCGCACCGCGAGGCCGAGTCCGCCGAGCGCCTCGTCGACGATCGCCTTCAACGGCAGCGCCTTGCCGCCGCGCATCTGCTCGTCGGCGGTGATGACGGCGACCGCGCCGGTGTCGGCGACGCGGTCGCGCAGGCTCTGCGCCGAAAAACCGCCGAACACCACGGAATGCGTGGCGCCGATGCGAGCGCAGGCGAGCATGGCGACGACGCCCTCGATCGACATCGGCATGTAGATGACGATGCGGTCGCCCTTGACGATGCCGCGCGCCTTCAGCGCATTGGCGAGCTTGCAGGTCTGCTCGAGCAGCCGGCGATAGGTGACCTTGGTGACGGTGCCGTCGTCGGCCTCGAAGACGATCGCCGTCTTGTCGCCGCGGCCCTGCTCGACGTTGCGGTCGAGGCAGTTGTACGACGCGTTCAGCGTGCCGTCCTCGAACCACTTGAAGAACGGCGCGTTGTCGTCGTTGAGGACGCGCCTGAACGGCGTCCGCCACGAGATCAGCTCGCGCGCGAGCCGCGCCCAGAACGCCTGGTGGTCGCGCGCCGCCTCGTCGCACAGCGCCTGGTACGCGGGCATCCCCGACACCCAGGCGTTCTTCGCGAGTTCGGCGGGCGGAGGATAGACGTGCTGCTCGGCGCTCATGGCGGGTCTCCGTGGTCGTTGCTTGCCATTTTTACCCATGCGCCGAGCGGGCGGCGTTTCGTAAACTGGCTGGTCGCCTCCGCACCGTCTCGCCATGACCACGATCCGCCACGCCGACCTCGTCGATTCGATCGCCGCCGCGCTGCAGTACATCAGCTACTACCACCCGGCCGACTACATCGCGCACCTCGCGCGCGCGTACGAGCTCGAGCAGGGCCCGGCGGCGAAGGATGCGATCGCACAGATCCTCACCAATTCGCGGATGTGCGCCGAGGGCCGGCGGCCGATCTGCCAGGACACCGGCATCGTCAACGTCTTCCTCGAGGTCGGCATGGACGTGCGCTTCGCCGACTTTCCGGGCAGCGTCGAGGACGCGGTCGACGACGGCGTCCGCAAGGCCTACCTCGATCCCGACAACCCGCTGCGCGCTTCGGTCGTCGGGGACCCGCACTTCGAGCGCAGGAACACCAGGGACAACACGCCGGCGGTCGTCGAGACGCGGCTCGTCCCCGGCAACACCGTCGACGTCGTCGTCGCCGCCAAGGGCGGCGGCAGCGAGAACAAGTCGAAGTTCACGATGATGAATCCGAGCGACAGCCTGGTCGACTGGGTGCTGAAGACGGTGCCGACGATGGGCGCGGGCTGGTGCCCGCCCGGCATGCTCGGCATCGGCATCGGCGGCACCGCGGAGCGCGCGATGCTGCTCGCCAAGAAGAGCCTCATGGATCCGATCGACATGGCCGAGCTCAAGCAGCGCGGCGCGAAGAACGCGACCGAGGCGCTTCGCATCGAGCTCTGCGACAAGATCAACGCGCTCGGCATCGGCGCGCAGGGTCTCGGCGGCCTGACGACCGTGCTCGACGTCAAGATCGCGATGGCGCCGACGCACGCGGCGTCGAAGCCCGTCGCGCTGATCCCGAACTGCGCGGCGACGCGCCATGCGCACTTCGTCCTCGACGGCTCGGGGCCGGCATACCTCGATCCGCCGAGCCTCGACCTCTGGCCCGACGTCGAATGGGCGCCCGACCAGCAGTCGAAGCGCGTCGACCTCGACACGCTGACGCGCGAGCAGGTCGCATCGTGGCAGCCCGGCGACCGGCTGCTCCTCAACGGCCGGATGCTCACCGGCCGCGACGCCGCGCACAAGCGGATCGAGGACCTGCTCGCCAGGGGCGAGCCGCTGCCGGTCGACTTCCGCGGCCGCGTCATCTACTACGTCGGCCCCGTCGACCCGGTGCGCGACGAGGTCGTCGGCCCCGCCGGCCCGACGACGTCGACGCGGATGGACAAGTTCACCGAGATGATGCTTGCGAAGACGGGGCTGCTTGCGATGGTCGGCAAGGCCGAGCGCGGGCCGGTCGCGATCGATGCGATCAAGAAGCACAAGAGCGCCTACCTGATGGCGGTCGGCGGCGCGGCGTACCTCGTCTCGAAGGCGATCAAGGCGGCGAAGGTGCTCGCCTTCGCCGACCTCGGCATGGAGGCGATCTACGAGTTCGAGGTCCGCGACATGCCGGTCACCGTCGCCGTCGACGCCAACGGCACGTCGGTGCACGAGACGGGGCCGAGCGAGTGGCGGGCGCGGATCGGCAGGATCCCGGTCGCGGTTGCCTGAGACGGCGCGCTCACAAAGCGCGCTCGCGGTGCTGCACGGGATCGGGACGGCAGGGCACCCTGCTTTGCTCCATGTCCCCCGGGCCTGGCCTGGAGGAAATCGGCCACCCGTCGCCCGCGCCCGCGTGCGCATCCGCACGCGTCGCGTCCACGCGCAGATGCATGTTTTTGATCAGCAGCCGGAGCTGCCTTCGCTCGCCCGCACGAACGCGAGCAGGCTGGCGTCGTCGTCACCGCCGTGACCGGCCGCGACCGCGCCGGCGAACGTCGCTGCCGCAGCGTCGCCGAGCCGCGGCGCCGCCCCGGCCGCCGCGGCCATCGCGAGCGCGAGCGCACTGTCCTTGGCGAGCAGCGTCGTGTGCGCGCGTGGCGCGAGGTCGCCGGCGATCGCGCGTCGCATGCGGTCGCTTCCGATCCAGCTCTGTCCGCTCGAGTGCTCGATGACGTCGAGCGTGCGCGCTGCGTCGAGTCCGACGCGCTCGGCGAGCGCGATCGCCTCGGCGGCGCCGATCAGGTTGACGGCGGCGAGCAGGTTGTTGACGAGCTTCGTTCGCGCGCCGTCGCCGATGCGCTCGCCGATCCGGAACACCGGGTCGGCGAGCGCTTCGAGCAGCCCTTGCCGCCGCGCGAAGACGCGCTCTTCGCACGCGACCATCAGGCTCATCGTTCCGGCCCGCGCGCGCGCCGGGCCACCCGACATCGGCGCGTCGATGGTGTCGATCGCGGACGCGGCGAGGCGCGCAGCGATCGCCTCGGTGCTCGCCGGTGCGATCGTCGGGCAGAGGACGACGCAGCCGCCGGCGCGCATCGCCGCGGCGATGCCGTCGTCGCCGAACAGGACGTCCTCGCACTGCGCGGCGTCGACGACGGCGACGATGACGACCTCGGCGCGGCGCGCGAGCTCGGCTGGCGATGCAGCGCGCAGCGCGCCCGCCTCGACCGCGAGCGCCTCGCGCGACGGATCGATGTCGCGAACGTGGACCTCGGCGCCGCGATCGCGCAGGCGAAGCGCCATCGCCAAGCCCATGTTGCCGACGCCGACGATGCCGACCGAGCCCTGCTCCATCCGACGATTGTGACGAGCACGACAGGCGGCGGCGCGATTCGCGCAAACCCCGGGAGCGCCGGATCGGTCGGCGGCTGATGATCGCGTCGCAGCGGCGCACCGACGCCGGACGGGAGGAACGATGGATGACGCGAACCGCTTCGCGGCACCGCGGACGACGGTCGCCGATGTCGATAGCGATGCCGTCCAGCCGGTGAGGTTCTGGCCGCCACGCGGCCGCATCGGCAGGCTGCGCTTCCTCGCCTACGGTCTCGGTCTCTATGTCCTCTTCATCGTCGCAGCGTTCGGGTTCGGCTTTCTCTCCGCGCTGGTCGGCCGCGACTCTGCGCTGACGACCGCGCTCGCCGTGCTCGGCTTCCTCGCCTATCTGTTCGCCGCGGCCGTCCTCATCGTGCAGCGTTCGCACGACATGAACATGTCGGGCTGGTGGAGCATCGCCGCGATGGTCCCGATCGTGGGACTCGTCTGGGTGTTCAAGAGCGGCACGCGCGGCGCCAACCGCTGGGGTCCGCCGCCGCCGCCGAACGGCGTCGCGGTCACGGTCTTCGGCTTGCTGATGCCGGTCATCGTCGGCATCGGCATCGTCGCCGCGGTCGCGTTGCCGGCGTACCAGCAGTACGCGACGCGCGCCGCCGGATCACCGCGCTGAACCGGCCGGCCGCGCCGCGCTCAGCCGCGCGGGTGGTGGCGCGCGTGCAGCTGCTTCAGCCGCTCGCGCGCGACGTGGGTGTAGATCGTCGTCGTCGAGATGTCGGCGTGGCCGAGCAGCATCTGCACCGTGCGCAGATCGGCCCCGTGGTTGAGCAGATGCGTCGCGAACGCGTGCCGCAGCGTGTGCGGCGACAGCGGCACCGCGATGCCGGCGGCGAACGCGTGCGCCTTGATCCGCTTCCAGAACATCTGCCGCGTCATCGGCCCGCCGCGCGCGGTGACGAAGAGCGCGTCGCTCGCCCGGCCGGCGAGGATCGCGGCGCGCGCTTCGCGCATGTAGCGCTCGATCCAGCTGCGCGCCTCCTCGCCGAACGGCACCAGGCGCTCCTTCGAGCCCTTGCCGGCGACGTGCAGCGTCCCTTCGCTGAACGACACGCGCACCGTCCGCAGCAGGACGAGCTCGCTGACACGAAGTCCGCTCGCGTACAGCAGCTCGAGCATCGCGCGGTCGCGCAGGCCGAGCGGCGTCTCGACGTCGGGCGCGGCGAGCAGCGCTTCGACCTGCGCTTCGCTGAGCGACTTCGGCACGCGCAACGGCTGGCGCGCGGCGTCGAGCTTGAGGGTCGGGTCGCTGTCGCGCAACTGCTCGCGCACCGTCCAGCGAAAGAACCGGCGAAAGACGGTGAGACGCCGGTTCGCGCTCGTCGCCGCGCTGCCGGCGTGGCGCGCGACCGCGTACTCGCGCAGGTCGGTCTCGCTCGCGTCGACGAGCGCGCGGCCGCGCTCGCGCGCGAGCCAGTCGGCGAGGAGCGTCAGGTCGCGCCGGTACGCAGCCAGCGTGTTCGCTGCGAGCCCTTCCTCGATCCAGAGCGCGTCGCCGAAGCGGTCGATCGTCGCCGCGCTCGCGGCATGGATCGCAGCTTCGGTCGGCACGGGCGACGTCGCGGCTGCGCCCGCTATTCGAGCTTCAGCTTCTGCGCCGCGACGACCTTCTTGTAGACGTCGAACTCGGCGGCGATCTGCGCCGCGAACTGCGCCGGCGTGTTGCCGATGATGATCGAGCCGGTCTCCTCGATGCGCTTCTTCACCGAGGCGTCGTCGAGCGTCTTGCGGACGGCGTCGTGGACCTTGTCGACGATCTCCTTCGACAGCCCCTTGGGACCGTAGATGCCGTAGAACGCGGGCCGGTTGACCGGCTCGAGGCCGATCTCCTTGAACGTCGGGATGTCGGGCAGCACCGCGAGTCGCTGCGGCGCGGCGACGACGATCGCGACGAGCCTGCCATCCTTGATGAAGGGCAGCGCCGACGGCAGGTTGTCGAAGATGATCGGCACCTGGCCGCCGACGACGTCGTTCAGCGCCGGCCCCGCGCCGCGGTACGGGATGTGGGTGACGAACGTCCCCGACAGGCTCTTGTAGAGCTCCATCTGCAGGTGGCCGATGCCGCCGGTTCCCGAGCTCGCGTACGAGTACTTGCCCGGGTTCTTCTTCAGCTCGGCGACGAAGCTCTTGTAGTCGCGCGCCGGAAAGCTCGGGTGCACGGCGATCACGTTGGGCGTCGCAGCGACGTTGATGATCGGCGTGAAGTCGGTCAGCGGGTTGTACGGGATCCTCGGATTGATCGCCGGATTCGCCGCGGTCGTCGAGACCGTCGCCATGCCGAGCGTGTAGCCGTCGGGCGTGGCGCGCGCGACCTCGGTCGCGCCGACCGAGCCGCCGCCGCCCGCCTTGTTGTCGACGATCAGGGTCTGGCCGAGGAACGGGCCGATCTTCTCGGAGACGACGCGGGCGACGATGTCGGTCGTGCCGCCCGCCGCGAATGGCACGACGAGCCGTACCGGCTTGGCCGGATACGCCTGCGACCAGGCGGCGCCGGCGAGCGGCAAGGTGAGCGCGGCGGCAGCGCGCGCGAGCAAGGTTCGGCGGTGGAGCATCAAAGTCTTCGCAGTGGGCGACGCGCGAGTCTAGGCGAACGACGGTTCGCGACACGACGCCGGGCGCGGCGATGCGACGCGGTCAGCGGCCGCGCGTTGCCGCGCGCTCGTGCCATGCGGCGAGGAACGCGAGCGTCACCGCCGCCGCGTTGCGCTCGCCGCCGCGGCCGGCAGCGCGATGAGGAGCGCGCTCGCACACGCGACGATCCGCAGCAGCGCGGCGACGCTCATGCCGGCAGCGCCGCCGGGGCGCATTCGCGCGGCGCGAGCGCCCAGTCGATGTGCTCGCGGACGAGCGCGCTCGCAGCGTCGCGCCGAGCCGCCAGCGCAGCGGCGATCGCGGGGTCGCCGGTCGCGGCGAGCGCGTTGCCGAGCGCGACCGCGACGTTGCGCTGCCAGCGCTCGAAGCCGATCCGGCGGATCGCGCTGCCTTCGCTGTTGCGCAGGAACGCCGCCTCGTCCCATGACCAGAGGTCGAGCAGCGTCGGCGCGTCGAGCGCCGGGCGGACGTCGAAGTCGGCGAGCGGGCTCGCCTGCGCGTACTTGTTCCACGGGCAGACGAGCTGGCAGTCGTCGCAGCCGTAGACGCGGTTGCCGATCGCGGCGCGCAGCTCGACCGGGATCGCACCCTTGTGCTCGATCGTCAGGTACGAGATGCAGCGACGTGCGTCGAGCGAATACGGCGCGACGATCGCACGCGTCGGGCAGACGTCGATGCACGCGCTGCACGTGCCGCAGCGCTCCTCGACCGCGGGCGTTTCCGGCAGGGCGACGTCGAGGTAGATCTCGCCGAGGAAGAACATCGAGCCGCCGTCGCGGTCGAGCGCGAGGGTGTGCTTGCCGCGCCAGCCGGTGCCGCTGCGCGATGCGAGCTCGACCTCGAGCACCGGCGCCGAGTCGGTGAAGACACGATGGCCGAAGGGTCCCACCGC
>DATJIM010000276.1:0-6123 GCA_035493195.1 Caldimonas sp. | reverse complement strand
TCGGGCAAGTTCGACGCGATCGTTCCGTACGCATCGCTTTCCGGGACGGCCGACTACGCGGGGCAAGCCGTGCAGCGCTCGATCCACGGCCTCGCGAACCCGGCGTTTCGCATCTCCGCCAACCTGCTCGGCGCACCGGCGCTGACGCTGCGGGAGTTCGGTGCCTACCGGCAGGACCTGATCGTCGGCGCCAGCGTGCAGGTCGGCGTCCCGCTCTCGCAGTACGACCCGACCCGCCTGCTCAACATCGGCACCCACCGCTGGTCCGTCAAGCCCGAGCTCGGCGTCTCGAAGGCGATCGGCAGCTGGACGATCGAAGGCCAGGCCGCGGCCACGTTCTTCGGCGACAACACCGATTTCTTTGGCGGCTCGACGCGCAAGCAGGATCCGCTCCTTGCGCTCCAGGGCCACGTCGTCCACAGCTTTCGCTCCGGGATCTGGGCGGCGTTCGACGTCACGTACTTCGCGGGCGGCCGCTCGTCGATCGACGGCGCCGCGAAGAACGACCTGCAGCAGAACTGGCGCGTCGGCGCGACGCTCGCGATTCCGGTCGACCGCCGCAACTCGATCAAGCTCGCCGCCAGCAGCGGCGTCTCCGCGCGCACCGGCAACAACTTCGACCTCGTCGCGGTGGCGTGGCAGTACCGATGGGGCGGCGGTCTCTGACGGTTCGACAAGCCGTGGAAGTTGGCGGATAGTGGCGCGGCCAAGGGCCGAGGAGGGTTGCCATGAGGAGACGATCGCTGCCGCCGGCAGGGTGGATCCTGATCGCGATGGTGCTGGGCATCGTCATCGGGTACATGATCTTCATCAGCTACCCCGACAAGAAGACGGCGACGCAGGTCGCCGGCTACGTCTCGATCGTCTCCGACGTGTTCCTGCGGCTGATCAAGATGATCATCGCGCCGCTCGTCTTCTCGACGCTCGTCGTCGGCATCGCGCACATGGGCGACGCAGCGTCGGTGGGGCGAGTCTTCGGCAAGGCGCTGGGCTGGTTCATCACCGCGTCGCTGATCTCGCTGCTGCTCGGCCTCTTCCTCGCCAATCTGCTGCAGCCGGGAGTCAACGTCGGCTTGCCGCTGCCCGACATCGGCGCCTCGGCGAATCTCGCCACGTCCAAGTTCACGCTCAAGGACTTCGTCAGCCACCTGGTGCCGAAGTCGGTCGCCGAGGCGATGGCCAACAACGAGATCCTGCAGATCGTCGTCTTCTCGATGTTCTTCGGCATCGCACTGTCGGCGATGGGCGAGAAGTCGCGCGCCCTGGTGAGCGTGATCGACGAACTCTCGCACGCGATGTTCAGGATCACCGGCTACGTGATGAAGCTCGCGCCGCTGGCGGTGATGGCGGCGATGGCGGCGACCGTCGCCGTCAACGGCCTCGAGATCCTGCTCAAGTTCGCCGTCTTCATGGGCGACTTCTACCTCGGCCTGTTCATGCTCTGGGCTCTGCTCGTCGGGGCGGGCTTCGTGTTCCTCGGCCCGCGCGTGTTCAGGCTGCTGGTGCTGATCAAGGAGGCGTTCCTGCTCTCGTTCGCGACCGCGAGCTCGGAGGCCGCGTACCCGAAGATCCTCGAAGCGCTCGACCGCTTCGGCGTCAGGCGCAAGATCTCCAGCTTCGTGATGCCGATGGGGTATTCGTTCAACCTCGACGGCTCGATGATGTACTGCACGTTCGCGGTGCTCTTCATCGCGCAGGCGTACGGCATGCACCTGCCGCTCGGCACGCAGATCACGATGCTGCTGATCCTGATGCTGACGTCGAAGGGCATGGCCGGCGTGCCGCGCGCTTCGTTGGTCGTGATCGCGGCGACGCTCAACCAGTTCAACATCCCGGAGGCCGGGCTGCTGCTGATCCTCGGAATCGACACGTTCCTCGACATGGGACGCTCGGCGACCAACGCGGTCGGCAACTCGATCGCGACCGCGGTGGTCGCGAAGTGGGAGGGCGAGCTGCTGCCCGAGCCCGAAGCCAGCGTCGTTCCCATCGACCCGGGAGTGGCGCCGCACGCGGCGGCGGCGTGAGCGTCGTCGTGCGTCCGCGTTGGCTGCTGATCGCGGCGGTGGCGATCGCTGCCGTGCCCGCGGCGGCGCAACAGGAGGATTCGCCGACGACGCTCACCGGCACGTTGCGCAAGGCCCGCGACAGCGGCGCGATCACGATCGCTTACCGGGTGTCATCGATCCCGTTCTCGTATCTCTCGCCGCGCGGCGAGCCGATCGGCTACTCGATCGACCTGTGCAAGCTGCTCGTCGAGGCGATCGGCGACCAGATCGGACGGACGCTCGCGATCCGCTGGCAGCCGGTGACGTCGGAGTCGCGGATCGCGTCGATCGCGTCGGGGCAGAGCGACCTCGAATGCGGCTCGACGACGAGCAACATCGAGCGTCGCAAGACGGTCGCCTTCTCCCCGACGATCTTCGTCTCCGGGACCAAGCTGCTGGTGAGGAAAGGCTCGCCGATCCGGTCGTTCCGCGACCTCGGCGGCAAGAAGGTGGTCGTCACCGCCGGCACGACCAACGAGGCGGCATTGCGCGACATCGCGCGCAAGTTCAAGCTCGACTTCTTGCTGCTGACCGCGCCCGACCACGCGGCTTCGTTCGCCATGCTGACGGCAGGCGAGGTCGACGCCTTCGCGACCGACGACGTGCTCCTGTTCGGCCTGCTTGCGCAGAACAAGCGGCAGGGCGACTACGCCGTCACCGGCGAGTTCCTGTCGTACGACCCGTACGCGATCATGTACCGCAAGGACGATCCGCAGCTCGCGCGCGTCGTCACCGACGCGTTCCATGCGCTCGCCGCCGACGGCGAGATCGGGCGTCGCTACGAGCGCTGGTTCCTGCGCAAGCTTCCGTCGGGCGTCAGCCTCGACCTGCCGATGAGCCCGCAGCTCGAGCAGACGATCCAGAGCATGGTCGCCGGCAGGGAATAGGCGCGTCCGCGGCGCTCCCGGTCGCGTCAGCCCGACTGCGGCCTGCCCAGCTTGTCGCCGACCTGCGCGCGCAGCCGCTCGACGATCTCGCCGACCATGGCGACCGTCTCGGCCTGGCCGAGCGCGACGACGGCACGGTCGCGCACCGAGTAATGCATCATCAGCAGTGACCGCAGCTTGGCGAACGACGCCGCGTTCTGCGTGCCGCAGACGTTGCTGTCGTTCTTCAGCACGCGCTCGATCACGCCTGGATCGAGGATCGGCACCTTGCAGTTGATCGCGTGCACCGCGATCTCGCGGTCGATCTCGGCCATGTGCTTGTACCAGCGCGTGTTGCGGTGCTCGTTTGCCATGCTGCTGCTCCCGAATGCGCGCCCGCGTCAGGCCGCGGGCATGTCCAGATCGATCTCGACGTGGAGGACGCCGCCGTCGCGCTCGCGGCGAATCGGCAGTCCCGCGCGCTGGAACACCGCGAGCATCGCGGCGTTGCCGGAGAGAACGTCGGCGGTGAAGCGGGCAATGCCGTGGCGCCTCGCGATCGTCGCAAGGGCGGCGAACAGCCGGCTCGCGAGACCCTGACCCTGGAAGTCCTCTTCGATCGTGAACGCGACCTCGGCGAACCTGGTGCCGTCCCGTGCCGTGCCGCCGACATAGGTCGCTCCGCCGATCACGGTCTCGTCGTCGCTGGCGCCGATCGTGGCGACGAGGCCGGCGAGGTTCACGAAGTCGATCTCCGCGATGCGATCGAGCGCGCGCGAAGGGATCTCCTTCAGATGGGAGAAGAACCTCGTGTAGATCGTGCCCTGCTCGAGCTTCGCGAACGCGGCGACGAGGCGCTCGCGGTCGTCCGGACGCATGACCCGGATCGTCACCGACGTGCCGTCGCGCAGCGCCGTCTCGAGGCGAAATGCATCGTCGCCGTGAGATGCCGAGGTCGTCATCGTTTCTCGCCGTGCATCGCTGGCGTCGTCACGACCCGCGGAACGACTGCGCCAGGATGAGGAGGTTCTGCGGCTGCACGTGGATCAGCCCGTGGCGCGGGCTCTCGAGGTCGGCGATCAGGCAGCTCGCGATCGAGACCGAGATCGGCAGCACGAACGGGACGACGCGCGCTGCTTGCACGCGCGCGACCTCGAAACCGACGAGCAGGTTGCAGAAGAGCGCCAGCCCGGCGAGCAGCGCCCAGGCCGCGAATGGAATGCGGTTGAGCCATGCCGCCTGCGTGTAGCCCTGCGAGTTCAGGACATCGTTGACCGCCGACACCGTGAGCGCGTTGACCGGGTTGGGCTGTGCATGGGCGGGCGCCACGACGGCGGCCCATATCGCGGTCTGCAGTGCCGACGTTCGGTCGTTCGATCGCGCCACGTCGTCTGCATCGCGCGCTTCGTAGAAGACGATTCGCTGCTCGAGGTATTGCCTCAGACCGGTTCGCAGATTGGCAGCATCGGCGGCAGGCAGCAGGTCGGCGCGGACCCACGCAGTGCCGATCGCGTTCGCTTCCTCTTCCTCCAGATTCTTGCGCTGGTCGTAGCGCGTCAGCGCCATCGAGAAGGTGAAGCCAATGATCAGCGCAAGCAGCGTAAGGATCGCGGTCTCGACCACGATCGAGACCTCGCGCCCTTCGAGGTCGAAGACCCGTCTGCTTGCCAGTGCCGCGCCGATGCTGGCCGCGAGCGACATCGCCACGAACGTGACCACGAGGACCACGAGCGGCCGGTCGGCAAGCGCGCTTCGCAACTGCTCCAGCATCGTGTTTGCGAATTCGGCTGACGTCGTTGCGCGACCCGGGGCGAGTCCGTGCCGAGCTTTGCGCCACGGAGCGCCTCAGTACACGGACGGGATGATCTTGTACGGGTACTTCGGCTCGCGGTAGCCGCCCGGATCCTGGCGCTTGGGCAGCTTCGGCTTCTCGCGCTTGACTTCCCGGTACGGCACGTTCTTCAGGATGTGGCTGATGATGTTCAGCCGGACGCGCTTCTTGTCGTTCGACGGGGCGACGTGCCACGGCGCATGCGCCGTGTCGGTCGCGGCGAACATCGCGTCGCGGGCGCGCGAGTAGTCGTACCACCGGCTGTACGAGCGCAGGTCCATCGGCGAAAGCTTCCAGATCTTGCGGCCGTCCTCGAAGCGCGCCTTCAGCCGTCGCGTCTGCTCTTCGGGGCTGACCTCGAGCCAGAACTTGAGCAGGACGATGCCGGAATCGACCATCGTCTTCTCGACCGCCGGCACGATGCGCAGGAACCGCTCGGTCTGCTCGGGCGTGCAGAAGCCCATCACGCGCTCGACGCCGGCGCGGTTGTACCAGCTCCGGTCGAAGATGACGATCTCGCCCGCCGCGGGGAAATGCGCGAGGTAGCGCTGGATGTACATCTGCGTCTTCTCGCGCTCTGTCGGCGCCGGCAGCGCGACGACGCGAAAGACGCGCGGGCTGACGCGCTCGGTGAGCGCCTTGATCGTACCGCCCTTGCCGGCGCCGTCGCGGCCTTCGAAGACGATGCAGACCTTGAGCCCCTTGTGAACGACCCACTCCTGGAGTTTGACAAGCTCGACGTGCAGCTTCTTCAGCGCCTTCTCGTATTCCTTGTTGCCGAGCGGGGCCGAAGCGTTGTCGGCAGACTTCGGCGCTGACTTCGCGTTCGTCACTCGCGTCTTGCCGGTCGACGGCTCGGCGACGGCCGCATCGACCTTCGCGGCCCGGTCCTTCTTGGTCATGCGTGCCCTCCGCGCGGGCTTCGGGCTACTTGCCGGCCGGTTCGACGGTGACGGCGACCGCTTCGGTGTACACCGCCTCGACCTGGTCGCCCTTCTTGATGTTCTTGAGCTGTTCGGGGTCCTCGACCTTGAGGTCGACCTGGTTGCCGGCGGGGCCGCGCAGCGTCACGAGATGCGCCTTGGTGTCGACCTTGACGACGTCGGCAAGGACCGTCACCTGCCGAGCGCCGCCGGCGCCGGGCTTGGCGCCCGGTGCCGCCTGCGTGGCGCCGCCCTTCTCGGTCACGGTGAGGGGCTTGCCGCCGCCCTTCTTTAGCTCGAGCGAGAGCGCCTCGCTGTACGCGGCCTTGACCTTCTGGCCGACCTTGAGCTGGTCGAAGTTCTTCACTTCGGGACCGGCGACGACCTCGACGACCTTGCCGCTCGCGGTCTTCAGGGTGACGATGCGATACGTCGCGTCGATCGAGACGCTCACGGCC
>DATJIM010000275.1:0-3898 GCA_035493195.1 Caldimonas sp. | reverse complement strand
CGTGACGGCGCTCGTGCTGCTCGCCCTCCTGATCCCGGTGCTGATCGTCCACTCGGTGTGGCCTTTCGCGACGCTGACGATGATCGCGATCGCGCTCGCCGGCTGGGAGTGGTCGCGCCTGAACGACGCCGGCCCGCTCGCCGTCGCGCTCGCGCTTCTGCTCGGCGCCGCCTGCGCGCTCGCGCTCTACGCCGGCTGGACGACGACCGCGCCGCGCCTGGCCTGGTGGATCGCGCTCGCGCTCTGGGTGCTGGGCGGCGCCTGGGTGCTGCGCGGCGGCGTCGCAGGCTGGCCGCGGCTGCCGCGCGTGCTGCGCTGGGCGATCGGGCTGGCCGCGCTCTGGACCGCGTGGCTCGCGCTCGCCAATGCCAAGGCGATCGGGCTCAATTTCATCCTCTCGGCGTTCGTTCTCGTCTGGGCGGCCGACATCTTCGCGTACTTCGGTGGCCGCGCGTTCGGCAAGCGCAAGCTCGCTCCCGCGATCAGCCCCGGCAAGAGCTGGGAGGGCGTCTGGAGCGGGATGATCGGCGCGCTCGTCGTCGCCACCGCGTGGCTCGCGATCGACGCCGCCGGCAAGTTCGGCGAGGAGAGCTTCTACACGATCCTCGCCAATCGCTTCGGCTACGTCGGCGTCGTTCTCGTCGTCGTCTTCCTCGTCGCGATGAGCGTCGTCGGCGATCTTTGCGAGTCGCTCGTCAAGCGCAGCGCCGGTGCGAAGGACAGCAGTGCCTTGCTGCCGGGACATGGCGGCATCCTCGACCGTGTCGACGGCCTGCTGCCGGTGTTCCCGATCGCGCTCGCGCTGGTGATGCTGTGAACGCGGCACGCGATCCGAACGCCGGCCGGCAGCGCGTCTGCGTGCTCGGTGCGACCGGCTCGGTGGGCGTTGCGACGCTCGACGTCATCGCCGCACATCCGGATCGCTTCGAAGTCTTCGCGCTCACGGCGAACCGCAGGCTCGACGCGCTGTTCGCGCTGTGCGTTCGTTTCCGGCCGCGCCACGCCGCCGTCGCGACCAGCGAAGAAGCGCGCGCGCTCGCGGCGCGGCTGCGCGGGGTCGGCGTCGACACGGTGGTGACGAGCGGCGCCGGCGCCCTCTGCGAGCTCGCTGCGCATCCCGACGTCGACACCGTGATGGCGGCCATCGTCGGCGCCGCCGGACTCGCCCCTTGCCTCGCCGCCGCCGCGGCGGGCAAGCGTCTGCTGCTCGCCAACAAGGAAGCGCTTGTCGTCGGCGGCGCGCTTTTCATGCGTGCCGTCGCGCGTGGTGGCGCGACGCTGCTGCCGATCGACAGCGAGCACTCGGCGATCTACCAGTGCTTGCCCGAGGACCGCGCGACGTGGCACGCGCGCATCGCCAAGATCATCCTCACTGCATCGGGCGGCCCGTTTCGCGGCCGCGATCCGGCGACGCTCAGCGGCGTGACTCCCGACCAGGCGTGCGCGCATCCCAACTGGGTGATGGGCCGCAAGATCTCGGTCGACTCCGCGACGATGATGAACAAGGCGCTCGAGGTGATCGAGGCGCACTTCCTGTTCGACCTCGCGCCCGAGCAGATCGAGGTCGTCATCCACCCGCAGAGCATCGTCCACTCGATGGTCGTCTGTCGCGACCAGTCGGTGCTCGCGCAGCTCGGCACGCCCGACATGCGGGTGCCGATCGCCTACGGCCTCGCCTGGCCCGACCGGATCGCCTCCGGCGCCGACGCGATCGACTGGCGCACCCTCGCGGCGCTCACCTTCGAGGCCGCCGACCTGCGTCTCTATCCGAGCCTCGGGCTGGCGTGGGATGCCCTTGCCGCGCCGCCGGGAGCGACCGCGGTGCTCAATGCCGCCAACGAGGAGGCGGTCGCGGCGTTTCTCGCCGGAACCATTCGCTTCGACCGGATTCACACGGTCAACTGCCGCACCGTCGAGGCGTTGCTGCCTTCGCCGGGTGCGGCAGATTCGCTCGAGTCGCTGCTGGCGCTCGACCAGGCGGCGCGCCGGCGCGCCGCCGAATTCGTGAAAGGGCTCGCCCGATGAGGATCGTCCCGACGGCGCGCCGGTCGGCCTGCACCTTGCGATGATGGTCACGGTCCTCGCCTTCATCCTGACGCTCGGCGTCCTCATCGTCGTTCACGAGTGGGGGCACTATCGCGTTGCGGTCGCGTGCGGGGTGCGCGTGCTGCGCTTCTCGATCGGCTTCGGGCGCGTTCTCTGGCGCCGTCAGCCGCGGCCCGACAGCACCGAATTCGTCGTCTGCGCGCTGCCGTTGGGCGGCTACGTTCGCATGCTCGACGAGCGCGAAGGCGACGTGCCGGCGAGCGAGCGCCATCGGGCGTTCAACAACAAGCCGCTCTGGCAGCGCACCGCGATCGTCGCCGCCGGGCCGGCAGCGAACCTCGTGCTCGCGGTCGTCCTCTACGCGACGGCGAACTGGATCGGCGTCGACGAGCCGAAGGCGCTGCTCGGGCCGCCTGTCGCGGGCAGCATCGCCGATCGCGCCGGCATGCACGCCGGCGACTGGGTGCGCGCGTGGTCGCATGAGGGCTCGGACTGGCGCGACGTCCGCTCGCTCACCGACCTGCGCTGGCAGATGACGCAGGCGCTGCTGCGCGGCGAGGACATCGACCTGCTCGTCAGCGCGCGCGACGGCCGCGGCCAGCGGCGCGTCCATCTCGCGCTCTCCGCGCTCGCCGCCGCCGACGTCGACCCGAAGACGATGCAGAAGATCGGCCTCGGTGGTGTCTACAGCGAGCCGGTGCTGGGCAACGTGAAGGCGGGCAGTGCCGGCGCCGCGTCGGGGTTGAAGCAGGGCGATCGCGTCATCGCGATCGACGGCGTTCCGGTCGAGGACTCTTCGCAGATCGTCGCGGCGACGCGCAGGAGCGGCAGCACCGGCGTCGCCAAGCCGATGCGCTGGCGCATCGAGCGCGGCGGATCCCTGCTCGACGTCGACGTGACGGCGGCGGTCGTCGTCGACAAGGGCAACCGAATCGGCCGCATCGACACGGAGGTCGGCATGCGCCCCGAGCTCGTCTCGGTCCGCTACGGCCCGATCGAGGGGCTGACGTCGGCAGCGACGCAGACCTGGCAGATGTCGGTGCTGACGATCAAGATGCTCGGCAAGATGATCGTCGGCCAGGCGTCGCTCAAGAACCTGAGCGGCCCGGTGACGATCGCCGACTACGCCGGCCAGTCGGTGCGCCTCGGCCTCGCGACCTACCTCGGCTTTCTGGCCGTCGTCAGCGTCAGCCTCGGCGTCCTCAACCTGCTGCCGCTGCCCGTCCTCGATGGCGGGCACCTCATGTATTATCTTTTCGAGGCCGTGACGGGACGTCAGGTCTCCGATCTGTGGCTCGACAGGCTGCAGCGCGGCGGGGTTGCCATCATGCTGATGATGATGTCCCTGGCGCTCTACAACGACATGGCCCGCCTGCTGGGTCTGCAATGACCGACGGCATGCTCATCGACGTTCCCAGCGCGCTCCCGACCCGTCCCTTCCGTCCGCGTTCCCGCCGTCTCTCTTCGTTGTCGGTCGCCATCGCGTTCGCGTTGCACGCGGGTGCCGCGCTCGCGATCGAGCCGTTCGTGCTGAAGGACATTCGCGTCGAGGGGCTGCAGCGCTCCGACGCCGGCACGGTGTTCGCGGCGCTGCCGTTCAGGATCGGCGATACCTACACCGATGAGAAGGGCGCCGCTGCGCTGCGCGCCCTCTTCGCGACCGGGCTCTTCAAGGACGTCCGCATCGACATCGACAACGGCGTCGCCGTCGTCATCGTCGAGGAGCGGCCGGTGATCGCGAACATCGACTTCGTCGGCCTGCACGAGTTCGAGAAGGACGCGCTCATCAAGTCGCTGAAGGACTTCGGCATCGGCGAAGGGCTGCCCTTCGACCGCGCGCTCGCCGACCGCG
>DATJIM010000274.1:0-6826 GCA_035493195.1 Caldimonas sp. | reverse complement strand
GATCGACAAGGTCTACGCCGACGCGTACCAGCCTTACGCCGAGAACAAGATCGCCTTCGAGGAGGCGATCAAGCGCGGCGAGAGCCCGGTGCGCGGCTTCATGCTCAAGCAGACGCGCCAGACCGACGTCATGCTGTTCGCGAAGCTCGCCAGGCTCGACGCCGGGACCAAGACGGAGGACGTGCCGTTCAAGGTCCTCGTCCCGGCGTTCGTGACGAGCGAGCTGAAGAGCGCGTTCCAGATCGGCTTTCTCGTCTTCCTGCCGTTCCTGATCATCGACATGATCGTGGCCAGCGTGCTGATGTCGCTCGGCATGATGATGCTGTCGCCGGTGCTGATCGCGCTGCCGTTCAAGCTGATGCTGTTCGTCCTCGCCGACGGCTGGAACCTCCTCCTCGGCTCGCTCGCCGCGAGCTTCAACACGTAGCCCGACGATGGACGCGCAGCAGGTCTTCACCTTCGGCCAGCAGAGCCTCTACGTGCTGCTGATGGTCTCGGCGCCGATCCTGCTCACCGTGCTCGCAGTCGGCCTCGTCGTCAGCATCTTCCAGGCGGCGACGCAGATCCACGAGGCGACGCTCTCGTTCGTGCCGAAGATCATCGCCGCCGTCGCGGTGCTCGCGGTCTGCGGGCCGTGGATGCTGACGTCGCTGGTCGAGTTCGTGCAGCGCACGCTGCAGTCGATCCCGGGCGCGGTCGGCTAGCGAGAGCGCGTCCGTGCTGACGTTCACCGAGGCGGACGTCCTCGCCTGGGTGACGCCGCTCCTCTGGCCGTTCCTGCGCGTCATCGCCCTGTTCAGCTCGTTGCCGGTGATCGCGCAGCGCGCCGTGCCGGCGCGGGTGCGGATCGGCCTCGCGTTCTTCGTCGCGCTGTGCGCGCAGGCGTCGCTGCCGCCGGTGGCGCCGATTGCGCTCGACTCGTCGGCGGCGATCGCCGCGGTGGCGCAGCAGGTGCTGATCGGCGTCTCGCTCGGCTTCGCGGTGCGCATCGTGTTCGCCGCGGTCGAGTTCGCCGGCGAGCTCGTCGGCCTGCAGATGGGGATGAACTTCGCGACCTTCTTCAACCCGATGAGCGGCGGCGAGCAGACCGCGGTCAGCCGCTTCTACGGCGTCACGATCGCGTGGCTCTTCATCGTCATGGGCGGCCATCTGCTCGTCGTCGCCGCGGTGGCGCAGAGCTTCGTCGCGTTCCCGGTCGGCGACGAGCCGTTCGCCTTCGTTCGCGCGCTCGAGCCGCAGCGCTGGGGCGCCGAGATCTTCACGCTCGGCCTGTGGATCGCGCTGCCGCTGGTCGCGATGCTGCTCTTCGCCAACCTCGTCCTCGGCGTCATCTCGCGCGTCGCGCAGCAGATGAACGTGTTCGCGATCGGCTTTCCGATCACGCTCGGCGTCGGCCTGGTCGGCGTGCTCGTGACGCTGCCGCTCCTCGAGACGCCGTTCACGATGGCGCTCGAGCGGATGCTGGCGCTGTTTCGCTGAAGCGGATTGCCTGGCGCGCCGGGGCGCGCTACCGTCGCATCGCAACCACACGCGAGCGCCCATGAGCGTCGAGCTCGACCACACGATCGTCTTCGCGCGCGACCGCGACGCGGCGGCGGCGCTGCTCGCCGCGATCCTCGATGTGCCTTCGGGACCGAGCGGTTTCGGCCCGTTCACCGCGGTCTACGTCAACGACGGCCTGACCTTCGACGTCGACCAGCTCGAGGGCGACGTCCCGGTCCAGCACTTCTGCTTTCGCGTCGACGACGCCGCGTTCGACGGCATCGTCGCCCGGCTCGCGGAACGCGGGATCGCGATGCGCAGCACGCCGCACGGTCCGGCCGACGGCAAGGTCAACACCGCGCACGGCGGCAAGATCGTCTACTGGAGCGAACCCGACGGCCACGTCTGGGAAGCGCTGACGGTGAGCTACGCGCGACGCTGAGATGGCCGCGAGCCCGGGCACCGCACCGCACATCCGCAGCGCCGGCAGCGGCCCGCGCGTCGTCTGCCTGCACGCCAACGCGAGCAGCTCGGCGCAATGGCGCCATCTGTCGGAGCTGCTCGCACCGCGCTTCCAGGTGCTGGCCCCGGATCTCTACGGCGCCGGCGGCACGCCCGAGTGGCCGTCGGACCGTGTCATCGCGCTCGCCGACGAGGTCGCGCTGATCGAACCGCTGCTCGCGGCCGCGGACGGAACGATCGCGCTCGTCGGCCACTCGTACGGTGCCGCGGTCGCGCTGAAGGCGGCGCTCGCCGCGCCGCAGCGCATCGGCGCGCTCGTCGTCTACGAGCCGACGCTCTTCGCGGTCATCGACGAGGCGTCGCCGCCGCCGAACGACGGCGACGGCATCCGCCGCGCGGTCGCCGACGCGGCGGCGGCGCTCGATGCCGGCGACCGCTTCGGCGCGGCGCGCAGCTTCATCGACTACTGGAGCGGCGACGGCGCCTGGGCGGCGATCCCCGAGCAGCGCAAGCCCCAGCTCGCGGCACAGGTCGCCAACGTCCGGCGCTGGGAGCACGCGCTCTTTCGCGAGCCGACTCCGCTCGCCGCGTTCGCAGCGCTCGACGTGCCAGTCCTCTATCTCGCCGGCGGGCGCTCGACCGCCTCGGCACGCGGCGTCACGAAGCTCCTCGCACCGACGCTGCCGCGCGTCGAGGTCGTCGAGTTCGCCGAGCTCGGCCACATGGGGCCGGTGACCGACCCAGCGACCGTCGATCCGGTCATCGAGCGCTTCCTGCGCGCGCATCGGACCGGGCGATGACGAGGACGATGAAGCGGTTGCGCATTCTCTCGTTGCTGTTGCTGGCGTGCGCTGCCTGCGCGATCGCGCGCGCGCAGCCGCAAGCCGAGAGCCGCACGACGCTGCGGGTCGTCGCCTTCGCCGGAGGCTGGAACCTGCCGCTGTGGGCGGCGCAGCGCCAGGGCTTCTTCGAGCAGCAGGGCATCGCGGTCGAGCTCGCCTACACGCCGAGCTCGGGCGCGCTCGTCAACGGCCTCATGGCCGGGCGCCACGACATCGCGCTCGCGGCGATCGACAACCTCGTCGCCTACCAGGAGGGACAAGGCGACGGGCCGCCGCTGCGCGATCCCGACCTCGTCGCCGTGATGGGCGTCGACAACGGCTTCCTCAGCATCGTCGCCGAGCGTTCGAACGCGACGATCGCCGACCTGCGCGGCAAGAAGGTCGCGGTCGACTCGCCGAACACCGGCTTCGCGTTCGTCCTCCGCGAGTTGCTGCAAGCGAACGGCATCGGCGACGCGGACGTGACCGTCGTTCGCGGCGGCGCGACCGAGCTACGCTACGCCGGTCTCGTCGCCGGCACGTTCGACGCGACGCTGCTGCGAACGCCGTTCGACATCCTCGCCGCCGAGCGCGGCTTTCGCGTCCTCGCGCGCGCCGAATCGCTCGGGCCCTATCTCGGCACCAGCGGCTTCGTCCGCCGCTCGTGGGCGAAGGGTCACGAAGCGGCGCTCGTCGGCTTCCTGCGCGCGTACCGCAACGCGATGCGCTGGCTCGTCGACCCGGCCCATCGCGACGTCGCCGAGGCGCTCCTCGTCGCGAACCTGCGCGACATGACGCCGGCGCTCGCGCACCGCGCCGCCGAGACGCTGCTCGGCGAACACGGTGGGTTGCTGCGCGAGCTCGAGATCGATCCCGCCGCGCTTGACACCGTCCTCAAGCTGCGCGCGAAGTACGGCCGGCCGGAGCGTGCGCTCGGCGACGCGTCGCGCTACGTCGACGGCACCTATCGCGCCAAGGCGATCGCGCCCTAGCCGCGCAACGGCCGGAAGAACTCGACGATCTCGCGCGCAAGCGCCTCGGGCTGTTCCATCGCTGCGAAGTGGCCGCCCGCCGGCATCCGCGTCCAGCGGCGGATGTCGGTGTACATCGTTGCCGCGACCGATCGCGGCGGGTGCAGGATCTCGCGCGGGAATTCGGCATAGCCCATCGGCACCGCGACGCCGCGCTGCGGGATCGGCCACGGACCGTGGCGGCGCGCGTAGTACGGCCAGAACGACGAGCCGATCGCACCGGTGAACCAGTAGAGCGCGATGTCGGCGAGCAACTCGTCCTTCGAGAACACGCGCTCGATGTCGCCGCCGCAATCCGACCAGGCGCGGAACTTCTCGACGATCCACGCCGCGAGCCCCGCCGGCGAGTCGGTGAGGCCGAACGCGAGCGTCTGCGGCCGCGTTCCCTGGATCCACTGGTAGCCCGATTCCTCGTCGAGCCAGTGCTTGAGCTCGGCGAGGTACGCCCGCTCCTCGGCGGTGCCGGTCGCGAGCAGCTTCGGATCGCGCGGGACGGTGAGCAGGTTGAGGTGGATTCCGACCAGCTTGTCGGCGTGCGCGTGGCCGAGCCGCGACGTCACGAACGCACCCCAGTCGCCGCCCTGCGCTGCGAAGCGCCGATATCCCAGGACATCGCTCATCAGCGCCGCCAAGCAGTCGGCGACGCGCTCGATCGCGAAGCGCTCCTGCCCAGGCGAGAACGACAGGCCGTAGCCTGGCAGCGACGGCGCGACGACGCTGAACGCGTCGCGCGGGTCGCCGCCAAAGCGCGCCGGATCGGTGAGGCGCGGCACGATCTCGAGGAATTCGAACACCGACCCCGGCCAGCCGTGCGAGAGGAGCAGCGGCAGCGGCGCCGGGCCCTTGCCTTCGACGTGAAGGAAGTGCACGTCGATGCCGTCGAGCGGCACCTTGAACTGCGCGAACGCGTTGAGCCGCGCCTCCTGCGCGCGCCAGTCGAAGCGGTCGTGCCAGTGCGCGACGAGCTCGCGCAGATAGCCGACGTCGCTGCCGTACGCCCAAGGCTCGCCGGGCGCCTGGTCGGGAAAGCGCGTCCGCGCGAGGCGCGCGCGCAGGTCGGCGATGGCGTCGTCGGCAACGTGGAGACGAAACGGGACCGGAACGGGCGCGGCCATCGCGAAACCTCCTGCAGCGACATTGTGTTCCGGCCTCGCTTCGGCACCGGTCGAAACATTGCCGGCGCGCTTGCGGCACAGTCACGCCGAGGACAACGAGACCTTCACCATGCCGATCACCTGCTTCATCCGCTACCGGATCGATCCGTTCCAGCGCGACGCGTTCCGCGACTACGCCGAGGTCTGGGCGCGCGTGATCCCGCGCTGCGGCGGCAACCTCGTCGGCTACTTCCTGCCGCACGAAGGGACGAACGACGTCGCCTGGGGCCTGATCGGCTTCGACAGCCTGGCTGCCTACGAGCGCTACCGCGCGGCGCTCCGCGGCGACGACGAGGGCCGCGCCAACTTCGCGAAGGCAGCGGCCGACCGCTTCATCCTCGGCGAAGAGCGCACCTGGCTCGAGGACGTCGCGAGCACGCGCGACCGTCGCCGCGAGGTCTCGCCGTGATCGCGGTCATCTTCGAGCTCGCGCCGCGCGCGGGCGCCGAGGCGCGCTACTTCGAGCTCGCGGCGGCGCTGAAGCCCACGCTCGAGGCGATCGACGGCTTCATCTCGGTCGAGCGCTTCGAGAGCGTGACGCGGCCCGGCCACTTCGTCTCGCTCAGCTTCTGGCGCGACGAGGATGCCGTGCGCGCGTGGCGCTGCCAGTCGAGTCACCGCAGCGCCCAGCGCGAAGGCCGCGACGCGGTGTTCGCCGACTACCGCCTGCGGGTCGCGACGGTGCTTCGCGACTACGGCCTGCACGAGCGCGGGCAAGCTCCCGACGACTCGCGCGCGGCGTTGCTGTGAGGCGCGCGGTGACCGATCCGCACGAGCCCCGCCTGGCGCGCGTCGCCGCAATGGTCGCCGACCCGGCGCGCTCGCGCATGCTGTCGTACCTCCTCGGCGGCGAGTTCGCGAGCGCCGGCGAGCTCGCCAAGGCGGCATCGGTGACGCCGTCGACGGCGAGCGGCCACCTCGCCAAGCTGAGCGACGCGCGCTTCGTCGTCTGCGAGCCGCGCGGGCGGCATCGCTACTACCGGCTCGCCGACGCCGAGGTCGCACACGCGCTCGAGGCGCTCGCGCTCGTCGCCGAACGCGATATCCACGACCGCGCCTGGGCGCATCCGGCCCGCCAGCGACTGCGCTACGCGCGCTGCTGCTACGGCCACCTCGCCGGCCGTCTCGGGGTCGCCGTGTACGACGCGCTGCGCAACGAAGACTGCCTGGCCGCCGGAGCCGACGGCTTCTCGCTCACCGACGGCGGCGAGCAATGGCTGCGCGGGCTCGGCCTGGCCCCGTCGCCGCCCTCGCAGCGTCGCCGCTTCGCGTATCCGTGCCTCGACTGGTCGGAGCGTCGCGACCACCTCGCGGGCCAGCTCGCTGACGAGCTGTGCGCGCACTTCGTCGGACGCGGCTGGCTGCGCCGCGAAGACGGCCGCGCGCTCTCGCTCACGCGCTCGGGCGAGCGCGAGCTGCTGCCCGTGCTCGACGTCGCGACACGGCGTTCGTGATCGGGCGCGCCACGCGGCCGACCCAGCTGCTGCCCACATCAGCCACGGCTCTCTCGAGAGTCTTCGAGGGAGCGTGCTGGCGTTGACCTCCGGTTGCGACGATGGATCGCGCATGAAGGCGAGCCCGCTCAGCCCTGCCCGCTCGCGCGCTTGCGCAGCTCGCGGCGCATGATCTTGCCGGTCGCCGTCATCGGCAAGGCGTCGACGAACTCGATTCGGCGCGGGCACTCGTGACGAGCCAGCCGCTGCCGCACCGAGTCGCGGATCGCCTCCGACAACGGTTCGTCGCCGACGTGTCCGGGGCGCAGCACGACGTAGGCGTGGATCGATTCGGTCGTCACCGGATCGGGCACGCCGACGACCGCGGACATCGCGACCGCCGGATGGCCGTTGAGCGCGTCTTCGATCTCGCCCGGGCCGAT
>DATJIM010000273.1:0-2634 GCA_035493195.1 Caldimonas sp. | reverse complement strand
CGCCCGCGTGATCATGCTGCCGGGGTCGGAGCCGTGGTTCGGCTCGGTGAGGCCGAAGCAGCCGATCCACTCGCCGCGCGCGAGCCTCGGCAGGTACTTCTGCTTCTGCGCCTCGGTGCCGAACTCGTTGATCGGCACCATCACGAGCGAGCTCTGCACGCTCATCATCGAGCGGTAGCCGGAATCGATGCGCTCGATCTCGCGCGCGACCAGCCCGTAGCAGACGTAGTTCAGCGCGCCGCCGCCGTACTGCTCCGGAATCGTCGCGCCGAGCAGCCCGAGCTCGCCCATCTCGCGAAAGATCGCGACGTCGGTCGTGCCCTCGCGAAACGCCCCGAGCACGCGCGGCGCGAGCCGGTCCTGCGCATACGCGCGCGCCGCCTCGCGAACCGCGCGCTCGTCGCCGGTGAGCTGCTGGTCGAGCAGCAGCGGATCGTCCCAGTGGAAGCTTGCCTTCGTCTTGGCCATCGGTTCTCCTGTGCGCGTTGCGCCGTCAGTCGGGGACGACCGCGGTGACCTCGATCTCGACCTTGGCGCGGTCTTCCATCAGCGCGGTCACCTCGACCGCGGTCATCGCGATGTCGTAGTTGCCGATGATCTCGCGAAACGCCGCGCCGACGGCGCGCCCTGCAGCGAGGTACTCGCGCTTGCTCGTCACATACCACGTCATGCGAACGATGTGCTCGGGGCGCGCGCCGCCGGCGCGCAGCACGTCGGCGATGTTGGCGAGCGCGGTGCGCGCCTGGTCGGCGAAGGCGTCGCTCGCGAAGACGCCCTCCGGGCTCCAGCCGATCTGGCCGGCGATGTAGATCTGGCGGCCGCTCGCGGCGACGCCGTTGGCGTAGCCCTTCGGCCGCGGCCAGCCGGCCGGCAGCAGTGCTTCCTTCGTCATCGCGTCTCCTTGGTCGCCGCCGGCGCGTGGCTCTTCAGCAAGTCGCGGCCGATGATCAGCTGCTGCACTTCGCTCGCGCCTTCGTAGATGCGCAGCGCGCGAATCTCGCGGTAGAGACGCTCGACGGTCTCCCCGCTCTGCACGCCGCGACCGCCCCAGATCTGCACCGCGGCGTCGACGACCTGCTGCGCGCCTTCGGTGGCTGCGAGCTTGGCCATCGCCGCCTCGCGCGTCACCGTGCGGCCCTGGTCGCGCAGCCATGCCGCGCGGTAGGTGAGAAGCGCGGCGGCGTCGATCGTCGTCGCCATTTCCGCGAGCTTCGCTTGCGTCAGCTGGAAGTCGCCGAGGACGCCGCCGAACATGCGACGCGAGGTCGCCCGCGCCATGCCTTCGGCGAACGCGCGGCGCGCGAAGCCGAGCGCCGCGGCGGCGACCGAGGTGCGGAAGACGTCGAGCGTTCGCATCGCGATCTTGAAGCCCTCGCCTTCTTCGCCGATGCGCTGCGCCGCTGGAACGCGGCAGCCGGAGAAGCGCAGGCGCGCGAGCGGATGCGGTGCGATGACGTCGATCCGCTCGGCGATCGCGAAGCCCGGCGCGTCGCGCTCGACGACGAAGGCGGTGATGCCGCGCGCGCCTTTCGACTGCGGATCGTTCGCGTCGCCGGTCCGTGCGAAGACGACGTAGCCATCGGCGATGCCGCCGTTCGAGATCCACGTCTTCTCGCCGTCGAGGACGTAACCGTCGCCGTCGCGCCGCGCCGCGCATGCCATCGCGGCGACGTCCGACCCCGCATCGGGCTCGGACAAAGCGAACGCGGCGATCGCTTCGCCGCGCGCGACGCGAGGCAACCAGCGCGCTTTCTGCGCATCGCTGCCGGCGAGGCTGATCGCTCCCGAGCCGAGCCCCTGCATCGCGAACGCGAAGTCGGCGAGGCCGTCGTGGCGTGCGAGCGTCTCGCGCGCGATGCAGATCGTTCGCGTGTCGATCGCGTCGCCGCTGCCGCCGTGGGCGCGGCCGGCGACCGCGTGCGCGAGCCAGCCGCCGTCGCCGAGCGCGCGGACGAGCCGGCGGCACTCGGCGTCGACCGCGTCGCGCTCGTTCGGGTGCGCGTGGCCGACGTTCGTCGCCGCCCAGGCGTCGAGCGAACGCGCGAACGCGCGATGCCGCTCGTCGAAGA
Source organism: Caldimonas sp. (assembly GCA_035493195.1). Lineage (GTDB taxonomy): Bacteria > Pseudomonadota > Gammaproteobacteria > Burkholderiales > Burkholderiaceae_C > Schlegelella_A. The sequence continues at coordinate 565 of DATJIM010000273.1, read as the reverse complement.
ACGGCAACTCGAGGTGCGCGAACGCGCCTTGCCCGTGGTCCATGGTCACCACCGCGGCGCGACGCGCTCGCCCGGGAGGACGTCGTACGGATCGCCCCAGCCCGGCATCGTGCGCAGCCGGTCGCGCCACGCCGCGATCTTCGCGAAGCGCTCTTCGAGGACGATGCCGCTCTCGTCGGCGGGATAGAAGAGATAGCCCGAGAGCGAGATGTCGGCGATCGAGAACGCGTCGCCGACGACGAAGTCGCGGCCGGCGAGGTGCCGGTCGAGGATGCCGAAGGCGTTGTCGATGCGCGGCTTCAGGAACGCCGCGACCGCCGGGTCGGGGGCGGTGGCGGCGAACGACTTCATGAACCGCCAGGTCGCGAAGTAGCTCGTGAACTTGTGGTTGTCGAAGAAGAGCCAGCGCAGGACCTCGCGGCGTTCGTCCGCGTCGCGGCCGCCGAACCTGCCGTGCTGCTCCGCCAGCATCGTCAGGATGACGCCCGACTGCGTGAACCTGGTGCCGCGCTCGTCCTCGAGCACCGGCACCTCGCCCATCTCGTTGACGCGGTCGCGCCAGGCC
>DATJIM010000272.1:0-6468 GCA_035493195.1 Caldimonas sp. | reverse complement strand
CATGCCTCAGCTCGAATCGCGCGTCCCGACGAGCATCGCGCTCGCGACGGCTTCGGCGGTCTCGATGCCGTCGACGGCGGCCGACATGATGCCGCCCGCGTAGCCGGCGCCTTCGCCGGCGGGATAGAGGCCGCGCACGTTGACGCTCTGGCGGTCGCGGCCGCGCGTCAGCCGGATCGGCGACGACGTTCGCGTCTCGACGCCGGTCAGCATCGCGTCGGCGAGCGCGAAGCCGCGGATCTGGCGGTCGAACGCCGGCAGCGCTTCGCGGATCGCCTCGATCGCGTAGGCGGGCAGCGCAGGCTGCGCACGATCGGCGAGATCGACGCAGCGGACGCCCGGTCGGTACGACGGCACGACGCTGCCGAACGCCGTCGACGGCTGGCCGCGCAGGAAGTCGCCGACGCGCTGCCCCGGCGCCTGGTAGCCGCCGCCGCCGAGCGCGAACGCGCGCGACTCCCAGAAGCGCTGGAACGCGATGCCCGCGAGCGGTCCGGCGCCGTCGCTCGACTGCGTCGCGCCCGAGACGTCGTAGTCGCCAGCGGCGATGCCGACGACGATCCCCGCGTTGGCGTTGCGCTCGTTGCGCGAGTACTGGCTCATGCCGTTGGTGACGACGCGCTCGGGCTCCGAGGTCGCCGCGACGACGGTGCCGCCGGGGCACATGCAGAAGCTGTAGACGGTGCGGCCGTTCTTCGCGTGGTGGACGAGGCGGTAGTCGGCGGCGCCGAGCAGCGGGTGGCCGGCGGCGGCGCCGTAGCGCGCGCGGTCGATCAGCGACTGCGGGTGCTCGATGCGAACGCCGATCGAGAACGGCTTCGCTTCGATGAAGACGTCGCGCGCATGAAGCATCGCGAAGGTGTCGCGCGCGCTGTGGCCGGGCGCGACGACGACGTGCTCGGCGGCGATCTCCTCGCGGACGCGCTCGCCGTCGCCCGCGCGCTCGACGACGACGCCGCGCACGCCGCCATCGTCGATGCGGAGGTCGACGACGCGCGTCGCGAAGCGGATCTCGCCGCCGAGGCGCTCGATCTCGGCGCGCATCCGTTCGACGACCGCGACGAGGCGAAAGGTGCCGATGTGCGGCTTCGCGGCCCAGGCGATCTCCTCGGGTGCGCCGGCGCGCACCAGCTCGTCGATCACCTTGCGCGTGAGGTGGCGCGGATCGCTGATCTGGCTCCAGAGCTTGCCGTCGGAGAACGTGCCGGCGCCGCCTTCGCCGAACTGCACGTTCGATTCCGGGTCGAGGACGCCGCGCCGCCACAGCCCCCAGGTGTCCTTCGTTCGCTCGCGGACGGCGCGGCCGCGCTCGAGGACGATCGGGCACAGGCCCATCTGCGCCAGAACGAGCGCCGCGAAGATGCCGCACGGCCCGAAGCCGACGACGAGCGGCCGCGGCGCTCCGCTCGCTGCGAAGTCGGCCGGCGCGCGCGCGACGAAGCGATAGCGCATGTCGGGAGTCGCGCGCACGTGCGGGTCGCCGCGGTGGCGCGCGAGCACGTCGTCCTCGTCGGCAACGTCGCAGTCGACCGTGTAGACGGCGACGATCTGCGTCTTGCGGCGCGCGTCGTGGCCGCGGCGAAAGATCGTGAAGGCGCGCAGCGCGTCGTCGGCGATGCCGAGCCGCTCGACGATCGCGGCGCGCAGCTCGGCGTCGGCGTGCTCGAGCGGCAGGCGGAGTTCGGTGACGCGCAGCACGCGGCGATTGTCGCGGCGCCGTGCCGCGCGTGCGTCAGCGGAACGCTTCGATCCGCGCCGCGCCCATCAGCGGCTCGAGCAGCCGCGCGAGCGGCCGCAGCGTCTCGTAGCGCGTCGCGACCTTGTGCGCGTAGGCGAAGAAGCGCGGCAGGTCGGCGCTGTACGCCGGCTTGCCGTCGCGGTGCTTGAGGCGCGAGAAGATGCCGAGCACCTTGAGGTGGCGCTGCAACCCGATCCATTCCACGTTGCGCCAGAAGTCGCCGAAGTCCGGCGGTACCGGCAGCGCGGCCTTGCGGGCCGCTTCCCAGTAGCGGATCGCCCAGTCGAGCTCGTGCTCCTCGTCCCACGAGATGAACGCGTCGCGCAGCAACGAAGCGACGTCGTACGCGATCGGCCCGCAGACGGCGTCCTGGAAGTCGAGGATGCCGGGATTGGGATCGGCGACCATGAGGTTTCTCGGCATCCAGTCGCGGTGGACCGCGACCGTCGGCTGCGCGAGCGCGGCGGCGACGATCGCGTCCGAGATTGCATGCCAGACCGCGAGGTCGGCCGCGCTCCACGTCGCGCCGCACTCGCGCGCGACGCACCACTCGGGGAAGAGCTCGAGCTCGCGGCGCAGCAGCGCCTCGTCGTACGGCGGCAGCGCGGCGCCCGGCACCTTCAGCTGGAGGACGACGAGCGCGGCGATGGCGTCGCGCATCAGACGATCGGCGCGCGCGGGTTCGCCGTCGGCCTGGGCGCGCTGCAGCGCGCCCAGGTAGAGCGCGTCGCCGAGGTCGTCGAGGAGAAGGAAGCCCTGTACGACGTCGGATTCGAGAACGCGCGGCGCGTGCAGGCCGGCGGCGGCGATCAGCGCCGCGACATGGAGGAACGGGCGGACGTCCTCGCGCGGCGGCGGCGCGTCCATCACGACGAAGCTGCCGCCGCCGGCGCGGTCGGCGCGGAAGTAGCGGCGAAAGCTCGCGTCGGCCGACGCCGGCCTGAGCGACGACGCGACGAGCGCGTGGCGCGGCCCGACGGCAGCGAGCCAGACGGCGAACGCGGCGGCGCGCGCCGGGTCGCTCCAGGCGATCGCGGCGGCGGAGGAAGCAGAGGAGGTCAAGGGAGCAAGCGCGGCGTCGCACGCGGCGTCGCCGACGCCTCGTGGATAATCGATTCTACAAATCGGCGCCGCGCGGATCGTCCTTCGCGGCGCCGTCCACGTCGGCACGCCGCTCGCGTGCCGATGACGCCCCGCGGGTCGCCCGGCTCGGGTGCGATTCCGGGTTCTGTGGACGAATGGGTCGAGCCGCACGCCGACAACAGACACGCTCGATCCGTCGTCGACGGGCACACGCCCCTGGCCGCTGGATCGCCGCGCCGGTCGCGGCGTGCGCGTTCGCGGCGACCGCGCAACCGTTGTCGACGCCGGCCGGCGTGGTGCCCGCCGCGTCGGCCCCTGCGGCTGCTGCGTCGGCGCCTGCCGGCGCTGCGTCGACGCCGCCGATCACGCTTCGCATGTCCGAGACGCTGCAGGCGCCGACGCGCGGCGAGGCCGCGCGCCAGCTGCCGATCATCCTGCGCGCGCGCGAGGTGCGCGGCCGACCCGACGTCGATGCGATCGCCGAGGGCGACGTCGAGTTCCGGCGCGGCAACACGGTGGTGCGCGCCGACAAGCTGACGTACGAGGAGGCCGAGGACCTGGCCCGCGCGACCGGCCACGTCGTCATCGCGCGCGACGGCAACGTCTTCACCGGGCCCGAGCTGCAGCTCAAGATCGAGCGCTTCGAAGGCTTCTTCCGCATGCCGACGTATCGCTTCGCGCGCACCGGCGCCGGCGGCAGCGCGCAGCTGATCGAGTTCATCGACGAGCAGCGCGCGGTCGCGACGAACGCGAACTACTCGAGCTGCAGCGTCTACGACGACAGCGGCGAGCCGGTGTGGATCCTGAAGGCACGCGAGCTGCGCATCGACCACGAAGCCAACGAAGGCGTCGCCAAGGACGCCGTGCTGCGCTTCTACGGCGTTCCGATCCTGGCGTCGCCGACGCTCAGCTTTCCGCTCAGCGAGGAGCGCAAGTCCGGCTTCCTGCCGCCGAGCTTCAGCATCGACAGCAGCAGCGGCTTCCAGGCGGCGATCCCGTACTACTGGAACATCGCGCCCAACCGCGACGCGACATTCACCATGCAGGAGAGCCTGCGCCGCGGGCCGTCGCTCGACACCGAGTTCCGCTATCTCGAGCCGTCGTACTTCGGCGCCGTCGACTTCAAGATCCTGCCGTACGACAAGGTCGCCGAGCGCTCGCGCTATTCGCTGCGCGCCGACCACGAAGGCGCGCTGCCGTTGAACGCGTACGCGCAGCTGAGGGTGATGCGCGTTTCCGACGACGACTACTGGAAGGACTTCGCGGGCGAGATCAAGTCGCTGACGCCGCGCCTGCTGCAGACTGACCTGCTGGTGACGCGGCCGTTCGGCGACTGGTCGGCGTATGCGCGGGCGCTGCGCTGGCAGGTCCTGCAGACCGACGATCCGACGACGCGGATCGACTCGCCGTACGAGCGCGTTCCGCAGGTCGGCGCGCGCTACTTCGCGCCCTGGCGTGGCGGCTTCGACGTCGCGCTCGAGAGCGAGATCAACCGCTTCGCCAACCCGGACGACCGCTTCGTCGGCGACCGCCAGACCGGCGTGCGCACCCACGCGATCGGCAGCATCGCGCGGCCGTTCGGCTCGCCGGGCTGGTCGCTGACGCCGAAGGTCTCGTTCAACGCCGCGACGTATTCGCTCGACCTGCCGCTCGCCGACGGCTCGCGCAGCGCCTCGCGCATCATTCCGACCCTCAGCCTCGACAGCGCATGGACGCTCGAGCGCGACGCGCGCTTCTTCGACCGTGCGGTCCGGCAGACGCTCGAGCCTCGCCTGTTCTACGTCAACACGCCCTTCCATCGCCAGGCCGACCTGCCGAACTTCGACGCGTCGCCGAAGGACTTCAACTTCGATTCGATCTTCACCGAGAACGACTTCTCCGGCGTCGACCGCGTTTCCGACTCGAACCAGCTGACCGCGGGCGTCGTCTCGCGGGTCCTCGATCCCGACACCGGGGTCGAGGCGCTGCGCGTCGGCATGGCGCAGCGCTACCGCTTCCGCGACCAGCAGGTCACGCCCGAGGGCCCCCCGCAGACCAAGCACTTCTCCGACTTCCTCGTCTTCGGCTCGACGAGCCTGGTGCCGCGCTGGGTCTTCGACACCGGAGTGCAGTACAACCCCGACACCGCTCGCATCGAGCGCTCGCTCGTCAGCGCGCGCTATTCGCCGGGGCCGTTCCGCACCATCGGCGCGACCTACCGGCTGACGCGCGGCCTGTCGGAGCAGGTCGCGGTCGGCTGGCAGTGGCCGGTCTACGGCCCGGCGCGCGGCGACGCCGGCACGAACGCGTCGAAGAGCGGCTGCGGCGGCACGCTCTACAGCGTCGGCCACCTCAACTACAGCACGCGCGACAGCCGTCTCACCGACGGCATCGTCGGCTTCGAGTACGACGCCGGCTGCTGGATCGGCCGCATCGTCGTCGAGCGGCTGTCGACCGGGCGCAGCGAGCAGACGACGCGGCTCTTGCTGCAACTGGAACTCGTCGGCCTCTCGAGGATCGGAACGAGTCCGCTGCGTGTCCTGAAGGACAATGTGCCCGGCTACCAGCTGCTGCGCGAGGAGCGCACCGCGACGCCCCCCTATTCCCCGTATGACTGACTTGCCCACCTTCCTTCGGCGCGCGCTCGCCGCCGCGGCGATCGCCGTCGCCGCGTTGCCGGCAGCCGCGCAGCGCGGCGACTACATCGTCGCCGTCGTCAACCAGGAGCTCGTCACCGCGAGCGAAGTGCAGCAGCGCCTCGCCCGCATCCGCGAGGAGGCCGCGCGCAACCGGACGCCGCTGCCGCCGGCGCCGGCGCTGCGCAAGCAGGTGCTCGACGCGCTCGTCGACGAGCGCGTCCTCGTCACCAACGCGCGCGAAAGCGGCGCCCGCGTCGACGACCCCGAGCTCGACCGCGCCGTCGCCAACGTCGCGCAGCAGAACCAGATGACGATGGCGCAGCTGCGCGACCGGCTGAAGCAGGAGGGCATGAGCTACGCCAAGTTCCGCGACAACATCCGCGACCAGATCCTCGTCGAGCGCGTTCGCGAGCGCGAGGTCGTGAGCCGGATCCGGATCACCGACGGCGAGGTCGACGACCTGATCGAGAAGCGCCGCAAGGCGGCAGGCATCGCGACCGAGATCAACGTCGCCCAGATCCTCGTCAGCGTTCCCGAAGGTGCGTCCGAGGCGGTCGTCGCCGAGCGGCGCGCGCGTGCCGAGGCGGCGCTGAGGCGGGTGCAGGGCGGCGAGAATTTCGCGGCGGTCGCGCGCGACGTCTCCGAAGACGCGAACCGCGAGCAGGGCGGCGAGATCGGTCTGCGCGTCGCTGACCGGCTGCCGGATCTTTTTCTGCGCGCAGTCGATCGGCTCAAGCCGGGCGAGGTCGCTCCCGAGGTCGTGAAGAGCGGCGCCGGCTTCCACGTCGTCAAGCTCGTCGAGCGCAAGGACTCGTCGAACTTCACGATCGACCAGTCGCGCGTGCGCCACATCCTGCTCAGGCCTTCGCCCGAACTCAGCCCCGAGGCGGCGGCGCGCCGGCTGCTCCAGTTCAAGGCCGACATCGAGGCGGGAAGGAAGAGCTTCGAGCAGCTTGCGCGCGAAAACTCGGAAGACGGCAGCGCGGTGCAGGGCGGCGACCTCGGCTGGGCGTCTCCCGGGTCGTTCGT
>DATJIM010000271.1:0-10822 GCA_035493195.1 Caldimonas sp. | reverse complement strand
GCTCGCGATCAGGCCGAGCTCCTCGAGGTCGGCCATGACGTTTCGGATCGTCGCCGGCGACAGATCGAGCCCGCTCGCGCGCGAAAGCGTGCGCGAGCCGACCGGCTGGCCGTCGGCGATGTAGCGTTCGACGAGCGCCTTCAGCAACGTCCTGGCGCGTTCGTCGAGGATCGTTTCGCCACCCTTCACACACCCGATTTTGCCTCTGTCGACGAAGGCCCCTGTGGTGTAATCCCGCGGATGGCGACACGCTTCCGGCACGCTGCGCTCGTCGGCAAGTTCAACGCCGAAGGAATCCGCGAAGAGCTCGAGAAAGTCGCAGCGTTCCTGGTCGCCAACGGCCTCGCCGTGACCCTCGAGGAAGACACCGCCGCCAAGACCGGCATCGACCGCTACCCGCGCGCCGACGCCGATGCGCTCGGCGCAGCGTGCGACATCGCGATCGTCGTCGGCGGCGACGGCACGATGCTCGGCATCGCGCGCAGGCTCGCGCGCCACGACACGCCGCTCGTCGGCATCAACCAAGGCAGGCTCGGCTTCATCACCGACATCGCGTTCGACGACTTCGAGGCCGCGCTCGCCGAGATCCTCGCCGGCCGATACGGCGAAGAGAAGCGGACGATGCTCGAAGGCGGCGTCGCGCGCGGCGGCGCGACGATCTTCGAGTGCATCGCGCTCAACGACGTCATCGTCAGCCGCGGCGCGACCGCGGGGATGGTCGAGCTGCGGATCGAGATCGACGGCGAGTTCGTCGCCCAGCTGCGCGCCGACGGCCTCATCGTCACGTCGCCGACCGGATCGACGGCGTACGCGCTCTCCGCGGGCGGCCCGATCCTGCATCCGGGGATCGCGGCATGGGCCCTCGTTCCGATCGCGCCGCACGACCTCTCGAACCGCCCGATCGTCATCCCCGACCGCGGCGAGGTGCAGGTGGAGATCGTCGCCGGCCGCGACGCGAGTGTGAACTTCGACATGCAGTCGCTGACGAGCCTCGCACACGGCGACCGCATTCGCGTCCGCCGCTCGGCGGGCACGGTGCGCTTCCTCCATCCGCGCGGCTGGAGCTACTTCGCAACGCTGCGCGGCAAGCTGCACTGGGCATCCGGAGGGGCGGTCTGACGTGCTGCATCGGCTCGCGATCCGCGACTTCGTCATCGTCGATGCGCTCGAGCTCGAGCTCGCGCCAGGCTTCAGCGTGCTCAGCGGCGAGACGGGTGCCGGCAAGTCGATCCTCGTCGACGCGCTGCAGCTCGCGCTCGGCGCGCGCGGCGACGCCGGGGTCGTCCGCGAAGGGCGAACGCGCGCCGAGATCAGCGCCGAGTTCGACGTCCCGGCGCCGCTCGCCGCGTGGCTCGTCGACGCCGGCTTCGACGCCGACGCCGGCGACGCCGGCCGCATGCTGGTGCGGCGCACGATCGATTCGCAGGGCAAGAGCCGGGCGTGGATCAATGGCGGCGGCGCCACGATCGCGCAACTGCGCGAGGCCGCCGAGCACCTCGTCGACATCCACGGCCAACACGCCTGGCAGGGGCTGACGCGCGCAGCATCGGTGCGCGCGCTGCTCGACGACGTCGCCGGCGTCGACCCGCGGCCGCTCGCTGCGCTCTGGTCGTCGTGGCGCAACGCGATGCAGGCGCTCGACGATGCGCGCCACCGTCACGGCGACGTCGAGCGCGAGCGCGAGCGGCTCGCGTGGCAGATCGGCGAGGTCGCCAAGCTCGCGCCCGGCGCCGACGAATGGGCCGACCTCGACGCCGAGCACACGCGGCTTTCGCACGGCCAGTCGCTGATCGACGCCGTGCGCGGCGCCCTCGATGCGATCTCCGAAGCGGACGCGAACGCCGATGCGCTCGCCGCGCGCGCGGTCGACGCGCTCGACTCCGTCGCCGAGTTCGACCCGCGACTGCACGATCCGATCGAGGCGCTGCGCGGCGCACAGGCGCAGCTGCAGGACGCAGCGCACTCGCTCGCGAGTTACCTCGACCGTGCCGAGCTCGACCCGGCGCGGTTGCGCGAAGTCGACGAGCGGCTCTCGGCGTGGCTGGCGCTCGCGCGCCGGCACCGCCGTCCGCCGGCCGAGCTGCCGGCGCTCTACGCAGAGTGGCAGCGCGAGCTGCAAGCGCTCGACGCCGCTGCTGACCTCGACGCGCTCGAGCGCGCGAGCGCCGCCGCGCGCGCCGCGCTCGATGCCGAAGCGCGCCGCGTTTCGGCAGCGCGCCGCGCCGCGGCGCCGAAGTTCGCCGCGGCGGTGACGAAGACGATGCAGCAGCTCGGCATGGCGGGCGGCCGCTTCGCGGTCGATCTCGTCGCGACCGATTCGCCGCAGTCGTTCGGCAACGAGACGGTCGAGTTCCTCGTCGCGGGCCACGCCGGCGCGACGCCGCGGCCGCTCGCGAAGGTCGCTTCCGGGGGCGAGCTGTCGCGCATCGCGCTCGCAGTCGCCGTCGTCGGCATCGAGCCGCACGGTGAGCATGCGCCGGCGACGCTGATCTTCGACGAGGTCGACGCCGGCATCGGCGGTGCGGTCGCCGAGACGGTCGGCCGGCTGATGAAGCAGCTTGGCAGCGGGCGGCAGGTCCTCGCGGTGACGCACCTGCCGCAGGTCGCCGCGTGCGCCGACCACCACTTCGTCGTGCGGAAGCAGCAGACCGGAGGCGCGGCAACGAGCGCAGTCGACGCCGTCGCCGGCGAAGCGCGCGTCGCCGAGATCGCGCGCATGCTCGGCGGCGAGAAGCTCTCGTCGACGAGCCTCGCGCACGCGCAGGAGATGCTCGCGTCGGGCGCCGACCGCGCAGCGGCGAAGCGCACGAGCCCGCGAAGGGCGCCCTCATGAACAGCGACCCCGCGGGGGTCGGCCCCTCCCTCGCGGAGGGAGGGGAGCGAAGCGGGGAGGGAGCGATCCTGTCGCGCAGCGATCTCCCGGCGCCCCCAGGCCACCGGGAGATCGTTCTCGTCACAGGCATCTCAGGGTCAGGGAAATCCGTGGCCCTGCATGCCTTGGAGGATGCGGGCTTCTTCTGCGTCGACAATCTTCCTCCCGAGCTGCTGCGCGACTTCGTCCGCCTCGAGACGCAGCGGCGCGACCGCCGCATCGCCGTCGCCGTCGACGTCCGCAGCGCCGGCTCGCTGCCGCATCTGCTGCCGCTTCTCGCCGATCTGAAGGACGAGGGCATCAGCGTGCAATCGATCTTCCTCGATGCGACGACCTCGGCGCTCGTTCGCCGTTTTTCGGAGACGCGACGCGCGCACCCGCTCGCCGACCGCGGCGCGCTCGTCGACGCGATCGAACTCGAGCGCCAGCTGCTCGCCGGGCTGCGCGAGCTCTCGACCGTGATCGACACGAGCCAGCTGAGGCCGACCCAGCTGCGCGCGTGGATGCGCGATCTCGTCGGCGCGAGCGACAGCCGGCTGACGCTCGTCTTCGAGAGCTTCGCGTACAAGCACGGCGTCCCGCTCGACGCCGACTACGTCTTCGACATCCGCGTCCTGCCGAACCCGCACTACGTGCGCGAGCTCCGCCCGCTCACGGGCCGCGACGCCGCGGTCGACGCGTATCTCGTCGCGCAGCCCGAGGTGCTCGACATGCTCGCGCAGGTCGACGCGTTCCTGCGCCGCTGGCTGCCCGCGTTCGAGGCCGACCAGCGCAGCTACCTGACGGTCGCCATCGGCTGCACCGGCGGCCAGCACCGCTCGGTCTGGTTCGCCGAGCGGCTCGCCGCGGGCTTTCGCGGAAGCGGAGCGATCACGCTGGTCCGCCATCGCGAGCTCGACTCCGCCGGCTGATCGCGTCGCTGGTGCGGCCATGGCCGAGCTGCCGCTCTTTCCGCTGCGCACGGTCCTCTTTCCCGACGGGCTGCTCGATCTCAGGATCTTCGAGGCGCGCTATCTCGATCTCGTCTCGCGCTGCTGGCGCGAGAGCGCGCCGTTCGGAGTCGTCGCGCTGCGCTCGGGCAGCGAAGCGAGAAGCGGCGGCGACTCGGTGCAGCTCTACGAGGCGGGGACGCTCGCCGAGCTGATCGACGTCGACAGCGCCGAGCCGGGAATCCTCGCCGTGCGCTGTCGCGGCGGCGAGCGCTTCAGGCTCGTCGGCGCCGCGCACCAGGAGCGCGACGGCCTCTGGGTCGCAGCGACCGAGCCGATCGCCGCCGACCCCGTCGTCGCGCCGGCGCCGGGCCACGCCGACATCGTGCAGGCGCTCGCCGATTCGATCGCCGCGCTCGCGGCGCAGGGAACGCGGCCGTTCGTCGAGCCGCATCGCCTCGACTCCGCCGGCTGGGTCGCCGACCGCTGGTGCGAGATCCTGCCGCTTCCGCTCGAAGTGCGCCAGCGCCTGCTGGTGCTCGCCGATCCACTCGCGCGGCTCGATCTCATCGCATCGTTGCTGCGCGTTCGCGACTCGTCCAACTGAGCGCGAAGCGCGCCGCAGGCGCGCGAGGCCAGCGTCAGACGGCGACCGCGGCGATTTCGTGCAAACGCTTGCGCAACGGCGCCGGAACGCCGAGCGCGAGCGCGGCGTCGGCCGCAAGCCAGCGCCCGGACGGCCAGCGCGCGACGCAACCCGCGATCGCGTTTGCAGGCAGGTCCGGCGGGAACGTCCACCGGACCGGCTGCAGATGCCAGTCGCGGTGCGTCAGCACGTGAACGAACGGCGCCAGCACCTCGCTTCGGCCGGGCCAGCCGGCGGTGAGCGACTCGAGCTCGTCGGTCGCGGCGAGCTCGGGCAGGCTCCAGAGGCCGCCCCAGACGCCGGACGGCTCGCGCTCGACGAGGAAGACGTCGTCGTTCCAGCGCAGTTCGAGCCACACCGTGTCCTTGCGCGAGCGCGCCGTGCGGCGCGACTTCATCGGATAGCGCTCCTGCGTTCCGTTCTGCGCCGCCGCGCAGGCGGGCTGCGCCGGACAGAGCAGACAGTGCGGCGAGCGAACGCGGCAGAGCGTCGCGCCGACGTCCATCATCCCTTGCGTGTAGGCGGCGACGTCTCCGGTCGCAGGAAGCAGCGCGGTCGCGGCGTCCCAGAGCGCGCGCTCGGCGCGCGCATCGGCGAGGTCACGATCGAATGCGAGGACGCGCGCGAGCACTCTCTTGACGTTGCCGTCGAGGATCGCGGCGCGCTCGCCGAAGCAGAACGCGGCGATCGCTGCCGCCGTCGAGCGGCCGATGCCGGGCAGCCGCGCGAGCGCTGCGCTCGTCGTCGGAAACCTGCCGTCGTGCTCGGCGACGACGACCTGCGCGGCGCGGTGGAGGTTGCGCGCGCGGCTGTAGTAGCCGAGCCCGCTCCACGCGGCGAGAACGTCGCCGAGCGGCGCGGCTGCGAGCGCAGCGACGTCGGGGAAACGCGCGACGAAGCGCGCGTAGTGGCCGAGCACCGCCTTGACCTGCGTCTGCTGCAGCATGATCTCCGAGAGCCAGACGCGATACGGGTCGCGCGTGCCTTGCCATGGCAGGTCGTGGCGCCCGTGGACGCGCTGCCAGGCGACGATGCGCGCCGCGAATCCTGCGGGAAGCTCTGTGCTGCCGCTGGCGCGGCGGTCTGCCGGCGCGCCGCTCAAGCCTGGCGCTGCGCCATCGCCGTCACCGGCTCGACGTCGTCGAACAGCGGCAGGTCCACATCGAGCGGGATCGAGTCGGTCGCGAGCGGCACCGCGAACGCGTGCTCGCGGAACGCCTCGACGAGCTCGCCGGCCTTGGCCTGGAGCTCCTGGAGGTGGGCGTCCTGCGAATCGATCTCCTCGATCCTGCTCTCGAGCTCGCCGGCCGCCGTCTGCACCTTCTCGAGCGTCTCGATCCGCCGCTTGAACGCCTTCCGGCGCTCGCGCAGCTGACCGTCGACCTGCGCGGAGACCGCCTTGTTCCAGAGCTCGAGCTCGCTGCTCGCGTTCTCGAAGACGACGCGCAGCTTGGAGACGAGCATGCGCCTGAACTGCTCCATGAACTTCGGCTGCGCGAGGCGCAGCGCCAGCGTCAGGCCGAGGTACTGGACGTAGTTGTTCTCGATCAGCTGCAGCTCGCTCGCGAAGCGCTCGAAGTCCAGGGGCTTGCCGACGACGAGCGAGAAGCCGAACTCGGCGTTGAGCCGCGCGAACGAAGCGCCGAGCATCTCGCGGATCTCGGCATTCCTGCGCTGCGCCGCCGCGAGCAGCCCGCGCAGCCGCTCGCACAAGGCGACGAACGCCTTGCGAGCACCGAGGTGCATGAACGCGGAGCCGAGCTCGGCCTGCATCTCGGCGACCTCGTCGCGGAGCCGGTCGGAGGAGAGGTCGACGAGGACGTCCTTGAGCATGCGCGCGTGCACCGAGCGCATCGCCTGCAGGAGCGTCGTGCACTGCTCGAACTCGGCGGTCTCGGCCTCGAGGCGCTTGAGCATCAGTCGGACCTTGCCGCTGTTCTTGCCGCGCAGGCCGCGCAGCTCGAGCGTCTGCTCGGCGAGCTGGCGGCGCTGATCGGCGAGGTGCCGGACGACGTGGTTCTCGATCCGCTGCGCGCCGTCCTGGACGACCTGCTCGAGCACCTGCCGACGCTGCGGCAGCAGTTGCGCGCCGAGCGCGCCCTCGAGCGCCGGCAGCCGGCTCTCGTTGAGCATCATCTCGTCGCCGCCGACGCGCGCCGCAAGCGCCTGCCGCGCCGACAACGGGAAGACGCGCTGCAGCGGGACGCCGAGCGTGCGGGCGGTCTCCTTCTGCTGCTGCGCGATCTGCCCTTCGACCTGCTCGAGCGTCGCGAGCGGATCGTCGAGCGCGTCGATCTTGTTGAGGACGACGAATCGAGTCGGGGCGTTGTTGCCGAGGTGGTCGCGCCAGATCACGAGATCGGACTTCGTGACGCCGGTGTCGGCGCCGAGGATGAAGACGGTCGCGTGCGCGCTGGGCAGCAGGCTCAGCGTCAGCTCGGGCTCGGCGCCGATCGCATTCAGCCCCGGCGTGTCGAGGACGACGAGGCCTTGCTTGAGGAGCGGATGCGGATAGTTGATCAGCGCGTGGCGCCAGGCCGGCACCTCGACGCGGCCGGCGTCGTCGCGCGGCGGGTTGTCGTCCGGAGTCTCGTCGTCCCAGAAGCCGAGAGCGCGGGCCCGCTCCTCGCTCACCCATTCGGTCCGCGTGACCTCGACGAGCGACTGCGCGAGCTGTTCGGCGTTGCCGACGTCGAGCTCGAGACGGCGCCAGGCGCGCGGTTGCTGGCGCATCTCGCCGAGCGAAAGCCCCTCGAGGCGCGTCTCGATCGGCAGCAGCAGGAGCGACGGCGGCTCGTCGCCGCGCCAGCCGAGCTCGACCGGGCACATCGTCGTTCGCCCCGGCGTCGCGGGCAGGATGCGCCGGCCGGTATCGGCGAAGAAGATCGCGTTGATGAGCTCCGACTTGCCGCGCGAGAACTCGGCGACGAAGGCGACGACGAGCTTCTCGTTGCCGAGCCGCTCGCGCAACGCGGCGATCTGCTCGGCGGCCTCGCCGCTCGCGAGCTCGTGCTCGCGCAGGAAGCGCGCGAGCTCTTCGAGCCGGTCGCCGAGCGCGGCGCGCCAGCCGCCGAGGGCATCGAGACTGGTGGCGAAAGAAGGCGTCATCGCAGGGCGCACTGGCTCGAGGCATGGTAGCGCACGCTTACACCATCGATCCGTGACCAAACGCTTCCGACGCGACCGCTTGCGCCGTTTCGCACGCCGCTGATCGGAACGACGCCGATCGCCAGGCGTTACGCGCTGACTTCAGCCGTCTCAGCGCTTCTGGCACGCCGGGCAGAAGAACGTCGCGCGGGCGTTCTGGACGACCTTCCGGATCGGCGTCTTGCAGCGCACGCACGGCCGGCCGGCGCGGCCGTAGACCCGCGCGTCGAGCTGGAACTCGCCGGCGGCGCCGTGCGCGTCGCGGAAGTTGCGCAGCGTCGAGCCGCCGAGCTCGACAGCGCGCGCGAGAGTCTGCCGGATCGCGGCGGCGAGGCGGTCGGCGCGAGGCCGGCTGATGCGGTCGCTTCGCGTGCGCGGATCGATTCCCGCTTCGAACAGCGCCTCGCACGCGTAGATATTGCCGGCACCGACGACGATCTCGCCGCCCAGCAGCGCGCTCTTGACCGAGACGCGACGGCGGCGGAGCGCTGCGTGCAGGTGCGCGCCGTCGAAGCGGTCGTCGAACGGCTCGATGCCGAGGCCGGCGAGCAGCGTCGACGCGGGCGGCGCGTCGGCGGCGTCGGACCAGACGACCGCGCCGAAGCGGCGCGGGTCGGTGAGCCGCAACGTCCCGCGCGCCGTCACGAGATCGAAGTGGTCGTGCGGCCCGGGTTCGGCGACATGCGGCGCGAACGAGAGCGACCCGGACATGCCGAGGTGCATCAACAGGCCGCCGCGCTCGAGCGCGAGCCACAGGTACTTGCCGCGCCGGCTGACGGCGCCGACGTGCTGGCCGATCATCGCGTCGACGTTGCCGCCGAGCGGCCAGCGCAAGGGCTTGCCGACGCGAACGCCGGTCACCCGCGCGCCGCGGATGCGGTCGGCGAAGCTGAGCCGGGTGACCTCGACTTCCGGGAGCTCGGGCATGGGATGCGAGTGAAGCGCCGACCATCGGCGGGCGGCGCCGGTCGCGCGGGGAATTATCACGATCGGCGGCGGTCGAATGCTCCCGTGCGGTCTTGCCAGGTCTTTGCGCGACGGGGCCACACGACGCAGCACTAGAATCGTTTCTCGCCTGAGGAGTCTTCCATGCCGGCGTCTCGCAAAGCTTTCACCTCGGGCGCGCTTCCGGTCGTCGTCTCCGTCTTGCTGCTCGCCTTCGGAGCCGCAGCGCCTGCCCGCGCAGCGGCCGCAGCCGGCGACGTGGTCGAGAACTCGTCGCTCGACGCGCCGCTCTTCTACCAGCTCCTGCTCGGCGAGATCGAGCTCCGCGAGGGCCAGGCCGGAACTGCGTACCAGCTGATGATCGACGCTGCGCGCCGCACCAAGGACGAGCAGCTGTTCCGTCGCGCGACCGAGATCGCGCTGCAGGCGCGAGCCGGCGAGCAGGCGCTGTCGGCGACCCAGGCGTGGCGAGTCGCGGTGCCCGAATCGGGCGATGCGCTGCGCTATCAGATCCAGATCCTCGTCGCGATGAACCGCATCGCCGACGTCGAGGAACCGCTCGCGCTGCTCCTGCAGCGAAGCGCGCGGCCGGCGTTGCCCGCGGTGATCGAGGCGCTGCCGCGATTCCTCGCGCGCGCCGCCGATCACGGCGCGACCGCGACGCTCATCGAGCGCGTGCTGCGGCCATACGCAGATGCCGCCGACACCAAGGCGTCGGCGCTCGTCGCGACCGGTCGAGCCTGGCTTGTCGCCGGCGACACCGCCAAGGCGCTCGCCTACGCGCAACGCGCGAGCGACGCCGACCCGGCCTCGGAAAGCGTCGCGTTCCTCGCCCTCGACCTGCTGCCGGCGACGGCGGACGCCGAGGCGATCGTCAAGCGCCAGCTCGCTGCGCGCCCGGGCAGCCCGAACGTGCGGCTGCTCTACGTGCGAACGCTGGCGACGACGCAGCGGCTGTCCGAGGCCGCGGCCGAAGTCGCGGTGCTGACGAAGTCCGACCCGCAGCTCGCGCCGCCGTGGCTGACGCTCGGCGCGCTCGAGCTCGAGATGAAACGGCCGAAGGAGGCGACCGAGGCGCTGCGCACGTACGTCGGTCTCGTCGAGGGCGGCGCGGCGGTGAACTTCGGCACTCCCGCGAGCGCGCCGGTCGCGCACGGCGACGACGAAGACGACACGCCGCCGAACGCGAGCACCGCGTTGACGCAGGCGTTCCTCCTGCTCGCGCAGGCGGCCGAGCTTCAGAACGACTATGCCGGCGCCGAGCGCTGGCTCGCGCGCGTCGACAACCCGCAGCGCGCCCTCGAGGTGCAGTCGCGACGCGCTTCGCTGCTCGCTCGCCAGGGCAAGATGAAGGAGGCCCGCGAGCTGATCCGGCGCGTCCCCGAGCAGTCGTCGGGAGACGCGCGCGCCAAGCTGCTCGCCGAGACCGAGCTGCTGCGCGAGAACAAGATGTACGCCGAGGCCGAGCAGGTGATGGCCGAGGCGAACAAGCGCTTTCCCGACGACACCGACCTGCTGTACGAACAGGCGATGCTCAACGAGAAGCTCGACCGCGTCGACGAGATGGAGCGGCTGCTGCGACGCGTGATCGCGCTCAAGGCCGACCACCAGCACGCGTACAACGCGCTCGGCTATTCGCTTGCCGATCGCAAGATCCGCCTCAACGAGGCGCGCGAGCTGATCAAGAAGGCGATGGAGCTGAGCCCCGGCGAGCCGTCGATCACCGACAGCATGGGCTGGGTCGAGTACCGGCTCGGCAATCGCGACGAGGCGATCAAGTGGCTGCGCGAGGCGTACCAGGCGCGTCCCGATCCGGAGATCGCGGCGCACCTCGGCGAAGTGCTGTGGAGCGCCGGCCGCGCCGATGAAGCGCGGCGCGTGTTCCGCGACGCGCGCTCGCGCGACGCGCAAAACGACGTCCTGCGCGAGACGCTCGCGCGCTTGCGCGTCGACCTGTGAGGCGGCGCGGCGCGCTCGCACCGCCGCATCGATCCGCAACGCCGGCACGCGCCGGCGCGGCGTTCACGTTTGCGATCGCGACGCTCGCGCTGGCCGCGTGCACGACGCTGCAGCCGTCGCAGCAGGCCGGCGGCGACGCGCTCTCGGGGCGTCTCGCGCTGCGCGTCGAAGCCAACGGCGACGCCGCGGCAAAGGCGTTCTCCGCGGCGTTCGACCTGCGCGGCGACCCGGAAGCCGGAACGCTCGCGCTCTCGACCCCGCTCGGCAGCACGCTCGCGCAGGCGCGCTGGTCGCCGGCCGAGGTCGTCCTCGCGACGCCGCAGG
>DATJIM010000270.1:0-2526 GCA_035493195.1 Caldimonas sp. | reverse complement strand
TAGAACTCGAGGTGCTTGAACTCGGTCTTGGCGGCGCTGAACAGCTCCTCGACGCGGTGGATGTGCTCGTCCATCGTGCCGCCGACGTCCATCAGCAGCAGCACCTTCACCTTGTTGTGCCGCTCCGGGACGAGTCTGATGTCGAGCAGGCCGGCGTTGGCGGCGGTCGAACGGATCGTGTCGTCGAGGTCGAGCTCCTCGTCGGCGCCTTCGCGCGCGAAGCGGCGCAGCCTTCTGAGCGCCACCTTGATGTTGCGCGTGCCCAGCTCGAGCGAGTCGTCGTAGTCCTTGTACTGGCGCTGGTCCCAGACCTTGACGGCCGAGCGGTTGCGGCCCTTGTCCTGGCCGATGCGGATGCCCTGCGGGTTGTAGCCGTAGGCGCCGAACGGGCTCGTGCCGCCGGTGCCGATCATCTTGTTGCCGCCTTCGTGCCTTCCTTTCTGCTCCTCGAAGCGCTTCTTCAGCGTCTCCATGAGCTCGTCCCAGCCCATCTTCTCGATCTTCGCCTTCTCCTCGGGCGACAGCTCGAGCTCGAGGCGCTTCTGCAGCCACTCGAGGGGGACGTCCTGGCTGAAGTCGGTGATCAGCTCGACGCCCTTGAAGTACGCCGCGAACGCGCGGTCGAACTTGTCGAACTGCGCTTCGTCCTTCACCAGCGCGGTGCGCGCGAGATAGTAGAAGCGGTCGACGGTCGGGCCTTCGTCGCCGTCGTCGAGGACGCCGGCGTGGATCGCCTCGAGCAGCGTGAGGTACTCCTTCACCGAGACCTTGAGCTTGGCGGCGCGCAGCGTGAAGAAGAAGTCGATCAGCATGTCGCAAGGCGCAGGGCGTGGCGCCTGCGCCGGAGGATAGCGGTTCGGCGAGCGGCGAGCCTGCAGTCGGGTCGCCGGGCGCCCCCGGCCGGGCGCGCGCTGCGCGCGCTCAGCGTCCGTCGAACTTCTGCGACCGGCCGCCGCCGCGCACCAGCGTCGATTGCGGCGCCGTGCTCGCGCCGTACTTGCCGACGGTGCCGAACTTCTCGCTGCTGCCCCACCTGTCGGTGCTCGGCATCTTGCCGTGGTGGCCGCCGTGGCCGTGACCGTGGCCGTGCCCGTGGCCGACGGCCAAGCCGCTGCCGACGCCGTACGGGACACCGCCGTAGTAGAGCGGCTCGTCGTCTCTTTGCTGCTCTTGCTGAGTCATCGCGAGCGCCGCGAGCCGCATCCGCTCTCGCTCCTCGCCGGCACGACGTTCCGAATCGATCATCCGCTGGACGCGCTCACTGACCTCCTTCGCTTCGGCGCGGACGTCGGCTGCGCGCTGGCGCGCGGCTGCGGGATCGTCGTTCGTCATCTGCCACGAGCGCTCCGTGGTCGCGCCGCGCACGGGCCGGTCGGTGAGCAGGATGCGGCCGTCGCTCAGCCGCTGCTGGACGACTTCGGTCGTTCCTGCCGCGGCAACTGCCGACGCAGCGGCGACGAGTAACGACGAAAGCAAGGTGAGGGAAACGAGCGGGCGCATGGCGGGCCTCCGATCAGATGGCGCGACGACTTGGTACCCTGTGGGGACTCTACTCCCTGGCGATTGTGATGACCGAGACTATTACTTTTCACGCCGACGCCCTCACAGCCGCTGTCAATGCCATCGTCCGCGCCGCCGGTTCTAACGACGGCGAAGCCGCCGCAGTCGCCGCCAATCTCGTCGAGGCGAATCTGCGCGGCCACGACTCGCATGGGGTCGGCATGGTGCCGCGCTACGTCGACGCCGTCCTCGAAGGCGGCCTCGCGGTCAATGCCCACGTCGCGGTCCGCCAGGACAGCGGCGCGCTCCTCACGCTCGACGGCCAGCGCGGCTACGGCCAGGTGATCGGCCGCGAGGCGATGGCGCTCGGCGCCGAGCGCGCCAGGTCGCACGGCGTCTGTGTCGTCGGTCTCGCGCATTCGCACCACCTCGGCAGGATCGGCCAGTGGGCAGAGCAGTGCATCGAGCACGGCCTCGTCTCGATCCACTTCGTCAACGTGCTGTCGCGACCGATCGTCGCGCCGTTCGGCGGCCGCGACGCACGCATCGGAACCAATCCCTTCTGTGTCGGCATCCCGCGTGCCGGCGGCGAGCCGATCGTGCTCGACTTCGCGACCAGCAAGATCGCGCAGGGCAAGACCCGCGTCGCTTACAACAAGGGCGTCAGCGTCGAGCCGGGGACGCTGATCGACGACCGCGGCGAGCCGACCGTCGAGCCGCGCTACGCCGTCGTCGAGCCGCTCGGTGCGCTGCTGCCGTTCGGCGGCCACAAGGGCGCGGGGCTGGCGCTCGTCTGCGAGCTGCTTGGCGGCGCGCTCGCGGGCGGCGAGACCGCGCGCGCCGTGACCGACGGCCGCCGCCGGGTCCTCAACAGCATGTTCTCGATCCTCGTCGACCCGGGCCGGCTGGGCACCGCGGCCAACCTCGCGCGCGAGCTCGAAGGCTACGTCGCCTACGCGACCGCCTCGCCGCCGCAGCCCGGCGTCGAGCGCGTGCTCACGCCCGGTGAGCCCGAACGCGCATCGC
>DATJIM010000269.1:0-11462 GCA_035493195.1 Caldimonas sp. | reverse complement strand
CGCCTCGTCGACGAGCTGCACACCGGGACCGACGACGCGCGAGGGCGCGCGCACGTGCTGCTCGAAGTGCTGACGCCGATCGCCAAGAGCTGGCCGAGCGAGTGGTGCCTCGAGGCGAACAGCCTCGCGATCCAGGTCCTCGGCGGCTACGGCTACACGCGCGACTTTCCGGTCGAGCAGTACTGGCGCGACAACCGCCTCAACATGATCCACGAGGGCACGCACGGCATCCAGGCGCTCGACCTGCTCGGCCGCAAGGTCGTGATGGACGACGGCGGCGGCCTCGAGCTCGTTCGTTCGGCGATGGCCGAAACCGCGGCGCGGGCGCGATCGGTTGCCGGGCTCGTCGAGCACGCCGACGCGCTCGTGCGCGCGAGCGACGACGTCGCCGCAGCGACGCGCGCCGCGTGGTCGACCGGAGTTCCCGCCGAGGCGCTCGCCAATGCGACGCCGTATATGCAGGCGTTCGGCCACGTCGTCGTCGCCTGGATGTGGCTCGACGTCGCGACGTGCGCGGCGCGCGGCAGCTCCGACGCCGCGCAGCGCGGCCGTCTCGCGGCGTGCCGCTACTTCTTCCGCTACGAGCTGCCGAAGATCGCCGCCTGGCTCGGCGTCGTCGCGTCGCGCGACGACACCTGCCGCACGATCGCCGAGGAGTCGTTTTGAGTGTCGATGCCGCGCGGCTCGACGCGATCGCCTGGACGCTCATCTTCGGCGGCCTGGTCGTCGTCGCCGTCGGCATCGCGCTGCAGCGCAACGGTGCCGGCTACGGCTGGGCCGTCGCCGTCGCCGGCGCGCTCGTCGTCGCCGCTGGCGTTGTCGTCCTGTGGTTGCGTTCGCGCATCCGCGATCCCGGGTCCTGATCCGTCCGTTCACTTCCTTGCGGAGACGCCATGAGCACCAACGTTCGCCAGCTGTTCGACCTCGAGGGCAAGACCGCGCTCGTCACCGGCGGGTCGCGCGGGCTCGGCCTGCAGATCGCCGAGGCGCTCGGCGAGGCCGGGGCGCGGGTGCTGCTGACGTCGCGCAAGGCGCAGGACCTCGAGGAGTCGGCGGCGCATCTCGCGCAGAGCGGTGTCAAGGCGCTCTGGATCGCCGCCGATCTCAGCCAGCCGAGCGAGATCGTTCGCGTCGCGGAGGACGCGATGGCGCGCCTCGGCAACGTCGACATCCTCGTCAACAACGCCGGCGCGACGTGGGGCGCCGCCGCCGAGGACCACCCGCTCGAGGCGTGGGACAAGGTGATGAACCTCAACGTTCGCTCGATCTTCCTGATGAGCCAGGCGATCGGCAAGCACAGCATGATCCCGCGCCGCCAGGGCAAGATCATCAACGTCGCGTCGATCGCCGGGCTCGCCGGCAACAGCGCCGACATGGCGATGGTCGCCTACAACACGAGCAAGGCGGCGGTCGTCAACTTCACGCGCACGCTCGCCGGCGAGTGGGGCAAGTACAACATCAACGTCAACGCGCTCGCGCCGGGCATGTTCCCGAGCAAGATGACCAAGGGGACGATCGCGCGCGTCGGCGAGAAGGAGCTCGCGGGTCACGCGCCGCTGCTGCGCATCGGCGACGACGACGACCTGAAGGGCGCGACGCTGCTGTTCGCGTCGCAGGCCGGCAAGCACATCACCGGCCAGGTGCTGCCGATCGATGGCGGCGTCTCGGCGATCATCGCGGCGTAGCGAATTGCAGTTCAAGATCCGCATCCCGTTCGTCGAGCTGCTCGGCTTCGAGCTGCTCCGCTTCGAGCGCGGCGAGGCCGAGATCGCGCTCACGCTGCGCGAGGAGCTCACCAACTCGTGGAGCGTCGCGCACGGCGGCGTCTCGATGACGCTGCTCGACGTCGTCATGGCGCACGCGGCGCGCGCGCCGGGCGACGACGGCATCGTCGAGGAGTCGGGAGTCGTCACCGTCGAGATGAAGACGACGTTCATGCGACCCGGCCTCGGCCGCCTCGTCGCGACGGGGAGGCGGCTGCACCGGACGTCGTCGATGGGGTTCTGCGAAGCCTCGCTCGTCGACGGCGACGGCCAGCTCGTCGCGCATGCGACGGGAACGTTCAAGTACCTCAAGGGATTGCCCGCGGGCGGCAAGCGCATCCAGCGGCCGAACGCTTCCGACTGACTGCAAAGGAGATCGAACCATGGCGCAGATCAACCGACAGATCCATCTCGTCTCGCGGCCGAGCGGCGAGGCGACCGCCGACAACTTCCGGCTGCTCGAAAAGCCGGTCGGAACGCCGGGCGAAGGCCAGGTGCTCGTGCGCCACCACTTCCTGAGCCTCGACCCGTACATGCGCGGCCGCATGAACGACGCCAAGAGCTACGCCCAGCCGCAGCCGCTCGACCAGGTGATGCAGGGCGGCACGGTCGGCGAAGTCGTCGAATCGCGCCATCCCAGCTACAAGCCCGGCGACCATGTCGTCGGCTACGGCGGCTGGCAGGAGTACTCGATCGTCGACGCCGGTCAACCGGGAATGCTGCGCAAGGTCGACACCAGGCAGGTGCCGCTCTCGGCGTATCTCGGTGCGGTCGGCATGCCGGGCGTCACCGCGTGGTACGGGCTGATGAAGATCTGCCAGCCGAAGGCAGGGCAGACGATCGTCGTCAGCGCGGCGAGCGGTGCCGTCGGCAGCGTCGTCGGCCAGCTCGCCAAGTCGCGCGGTTGCCGCGCGGTCGGCATCGCCGGCGGGGCCGACAAGTGCGGCTACGTCAAGAACGAGCTCGGCTTCGATGCCTGCGTCGACTACAAGGCGCACCGCGATGCGAAGTCGCTCTACCAGGCGCTGAAGGAAGCGACTCCCGACGGCGTCGACGGCTGCTTCGAGAACGTCGGCGGCATGGTGCTCGACGTCACGCTCGCGCGCATGAACGCGTTCGGCCGCATCGCCCTGTGCGGAATGATCAGCGGCTACGACGGCCAGCCGATCCCGCTGCAGCAGCCGCAGCTGCTGCTGCAGTCGCGGCTGACGATCGAGGGCTTCATCGTCAGCGAGCACATGGAAGTCTGGCCCGAGGCGCTGAAGGAGCTCGCGACGATGGTCGCGACCGGCAAGCTCAAGTACCGCGAGACGATCGCCGACGGGATCGCAGCGGCGCCGGAGGCGTTCCTCGGCCTGCTCAAGGGCCGGAACTTCGGCAAGCAGCTCGTCAAGCTCGCCTGAGGCCGCAATGGAGCGCGGCGAGCGCGAAGGCGACGGCCGCCGCGGCGAACGCGCGGGCGGGCTGATCCTGCATCACTACGCGAGCTCGCCCTTCTCCGAGAAGGTGCGGCTCGTCCTCGGCATGAAGGGCCTGGCCTGGCGCTCGGTGACGGTGCCGAACATCCTGCCCAAGCCCGACGTCGTCGCGCTCACCGGAGGCTACCGGCGAACGCCGTTCCTGCAGATCGGCGCCGACGTCTACTGCGACACGCTGCTGATGTGTCGCGTCCTCGATCGCATCGCGCCCGAGCCGCCGCTCGTTCCCGAGGCGCAGGCCGGGATCGCCGAGATCGTCTCGCAGTGGGCCGACACCACGCTCTTCTGGACCGCGGTGCCGTACACGATGCAGCCGGCGGGCGCGGCGCATTTCTTCGCCGGCGCACCGCCCGAAGCGATCAAGGCGTTCGGTGCCGACCGTGCGGCGATGAACCCGACGTTTCGTCGCGCGCCGCTCGGCGACGCGCGCGCGGCGCTCGTCACGTACCTCGGGAGGCTGGCGGCGATGCTCGCCGACGGTCGCAAGTTCCTGCTCGGCGGCAGCGCTTCGCTCGCCGACGTCTCGGCGGCGCAGTCGATCTGGTTCATGCGGCGCGCGCCGCCGATTGCGGCGCTGCTGCATCCGTTTCCCGGCGTCGTCGCCTGGTTCGAGCGCGTCGCCGCGCTCGGCCATGGCGAGTCCAGCGCAATGACGAGCGAGGAGGCGATTGCCGTCGCCGCCACGGCGCGCGGCCACGCATCGACGACGGTCGCCGACGGCCAGCCGTTCGCCGCCGGCGTCGAGGTGACCATCGCCGCCTCCGACTACGCGCACGACGAGATCGTCGGCACCGTCGTCGGCCTCGACGACGACGAGGTCGTGATCGCGCGCGACGACGCGCGCGCGGGCCGCGTCCACGTCCACTTCCCGCGCATCGGCTTCCACGTCAAAGAGATCAAGAAGGAGAAGGCATGAAGACATTCGCAGGCCGGACGGCCGTCATCACCGGCGCCGGGTCGGGCTTCGGGCTCGAGGTCTCGCGAGTCGCGGCGACGCGCAAGATGAACGTCGTCATGGCCGACGTCCAGCAGGACGCGCTCGACCGCGCCGCGGCCGAGATCCGCGCGCTCGGCGGCGACGTGCTTGCGCAGCGCGTCGACGTCGCCCACGCCGGCGAGGTCGAGGCGCTCGGCGACGCGACGCGCGAGCGGTTCGGGGCGCCGCACTTCGTCTTCAACAACGCCGGCGTCGGCGCCGGCGGGCTGATCTGGGAGAACACCGCCGCCGACTGGGCGTGGGTGCTCGGCGTCAACGTCATGGGCGTCGCGCACGGCCTGCGCGTGTTCACGCCGATGATGCTCGAGGCGGCCGCGATGGACCCCGGCTACGAAGGCCACATCGTCAACACCGCGTCGATGGCGGGCCTCGTCAATCCGCCGAACATGGGCGTCTACAACGCGAGCAAGCACGCGGTCGTCTCGATCAGCGAGACGCTGTACCACGATTTGAATCTGGTCACCGACCAGATCGGTGCCTCGGTGCTGTGCCCGTTCTTCGTTCCGACGGCGATCGGCGAGAGCTCGCGCAACCGCCCGCAGTCGCTCGCCGCCGCTCAGCCGACCAAGAGCCAGCTGATCGGCAGGGCGATGAACGACCGTGCGGTCGGCAGCGGCAAGGTCAGCGCCGCCGACGTCGCGCGCTTCGTATTCGACGCGATCGCGGAGCGGCGCTTCTACATCTACAGCCACCCGAAGGCGCTCTCGAGCGTGCAGACGCGGCTCGAGGACGTCGTTCAGGCGAGGAACCCGAGCGATCCGTTCGCGTCGCGGCCCGAGATCGGGGTCGAGCTCCGCGCCGCGCTGCGCGCCGAGCGCTGAACGTCAGAGCTTCGCTCAGCAGCCGACCTTGACGGCCTGCACCGGCCGTCCGGTCGCGGCGTCGACGACGACGAGGTTGACGCTGCGCGGGTGCGCGGCGTCGCCGTGCGTCGTCGGCGTGAACGCGAGCGACTCTGCCGTGCCGGTGCGCGCCGCCCACGCGGCGACCGCCGCGTAGTCGCGGACGACGAAATCGTGGTGCAGCGTCGCGCCCTCGTTCTCGCCGGCGCGCACCGCCGTGCTGTGGCCTTGCTCGGTGACGGCCCAGTACGCAGCGAGCCGTTTCGGCGCCGCGGCTCCCGGGGTCACGGTTGCGACGAAGCGGTCGCCGTGCTGCGCAAGCGCGACGTCGACCGTCGCGGTCGGCCGTGACGCCGCGGCCAGGCGCGCGCGCGACCAGTCGGTGCGGTCGCGGCCGTCGACGACGACCTGCGGCGTGTAGCTGAAGCGCGCGCCGTTGGTCGCCTGCTCCGCGGCCTGCCGCGCGGTGAACGCCGGCGACGCGAAGCGGTCCTTCCAGCCGAGGCGATCCCAGTAGTCGACGTGGAAGGCGAGGGCGACGACCGAAGGATCGCTTTTCAGCGTCGACAGCCAGCGGTCGGCCGGCGGGCACGAGTTGCAGCCTTCCGAAGTGTAGAGCTCGACCACGGTCGGAACGACGCGTGCGCCCGCGGCGGTGCACGCGTCGGCGGCGCGCGATGACGTCGCGGCGAGCAGCGCCGACAACGCGGCGAGCGCAAGCGGGAGAGCGCGCGGCAGGCGCGAGACGGGTGATTCGGGCGGGGGAAGCGGGCGCATGCGCAAGCTCCTGGCAGACGGATCCGTGTTGGTCGGCCGAAGGGGTCGAGCCTGACAACTGCCGCCGCCGCGCAATTCTGCATCCGCGACGCGTTCGGCTGCGTATCGCGTGCGATCGAGCGTTGCCCTGGGCAAGGCCGAGCGAACCCGGCAGCCGCCGGGACCCTTGCGATCCAAAGGAGGAAGCAATGAAGAGAGCCCATCCCCGCATCCGGTTGTCGCCGATCTTCGGGGCCGTCTGCGCGCTCGCCGCCGGCGCGGTTGCGCTGCCCGCGCACGCGTCGAGCCACCGCGAAGCGCCCGCGATCACGACGATGCCCAAGGTCGACGGCACCGACTTCTACATGTTCAACAGCTACGAGCCGGCCCGGCTCACCGGACCCGGCTACGTGACGCTGATCGCCAATTACCAGCCGCTGCAGGACGCCTACGGCGGCCCGAACTACTTCAAGCTCGACCCGAACGCCCTCTACGAGATCCACGTCGACAACAACGGCGACGGCAAGGAGGACCTCACCTTCCAGTTTCGCTTCAACAACACGCTGCGCGGGACGACGCTCTCGATCGGCGGCCAGAACGTCGCGATCCCGCTGACGCAGTCGGGCCAGATCACGGCACCGCACGCGACGACGTCGAACGTCGACGAGACGTTCACGGTCGATGTCGTCCGCGGCGACCGCCGCGTCGGCACGCGCGCTTCGATCACCAACGCCAACGGCGGCAGCAACGTCTTTGCCAAGCCGGTCGACAACATCGGCACGAAGACGATCCCGAACTACGCGGCGTACGCGGCGCAGCACGTCTACACCGTCAACATCCCGGGCTGCACGGGCACCGGCAAGGTCTTCGTCGGCCAGCGCAAGGACCCGTTCGCGGTCAACCTCGGCGTCATCTTCGACCTCATCAACGTCCCCGGCGCCGCCGACTTCAGCCCAGCCGAAGCGGCGTTCCTGCTCGACAACTCGCTGAAGGACGCCGGCCACGACGACCTCGAGGACGCCAACGTCACGACGCTCGCGATCGAGGTGCCGACGAGCTGCCTCGTCGCGAGCGGCGCCAACGACCCGGTGATCGGCGGCTGGACAACGGCGAGCCTGCGCCAGGGCCGCCTGCTCAGCAGCGCGCCGAAGAGTGGCCACCAGACGCATGAGCTTCCCGGCGGCGCCTGGACGCAGGTCTCACGCCTCGGCATGCCGCTCGTCAACGAAGTCGTGATCGGGCTGCCCGACAAGGACAAGTTCAACAACTCGAAGCCGAAGGACGACGCCCAGTTCGCGACCTACGTGACCAACCCGACGCTGCCGGCGCTCGTCGAGATCGCGCTCGCGACGCCGAACATCGCGCCCACCAACTTCCCGCGCACCGACCTCGTGACGACGTTTCTCACGGGAATCGTCGGCGTCAACCAGCCGAAGCCGTTCGCCGCGTCGCCGGCGACCGGAGTGCCCTCCGAGATGCTTCGCCTCAACACCGCCATCGCGCCGACTCCCGAGGCGATGCAGAACCGGCTCGGCCTCCTCGGCGGCCTGCTCGCGGGTCCCGGCGGCGACCTCGCCGGCTATCCGAACGGTCGGCGGCCGAGCGACGACGTCGTCGACATCTCGCTCGTCGCGGTGATGGGAGGCCTGTGCGTCGCCAACGGCAACAACGACACGTACAAGCTCGGCGCCGCGTGCAAGCCGAGCGCAGTTCCGCTCGGCACTGCGGTGTTCGGGCTGCACGACGGCGTCGACCAGGCGGGGCCGAAGGTCAAGGCCAACGGACCGTTGCTGCCGGCGTTCCCGTATCTCGGCACGCCGCTGCCGGGCGCACAGTGAGGAGGGCGCTGATGAAGAAGACCCTCCTTGCCGCGGTCGTCGCCGCGGCGGTGCTCGCCGCGTGCGGCGGTGGCGACGACAACGGGCCGCCGCCGGCGACTTCGCAGGTGCCGGCGAGCGCGAGCCAGTCGGTCGACGGCTTCATCGGCTACCTGCGCGATCTCGTCGCGTCGATGGCCGACATGCTCGAGCCGGTCGACACGAGTGCGGTGACGCCGCCGACCGACGACGCCGCAGAGCCCCAGAAGGTCGACTGAGGCGAAGGGCGGTGGCGCGCCGCCGCCCTTAGCATCGCGGCCGGCATGTTGCGAGCACCGATCGTCTTCGCTTTCGCAACTGCGCTCGCCGCGCTCGTCGCAGCGAGCGCGGTCGCGACGCCGATCACGCCGTCGCGCGACGACGAGGTCATCGAGGTGCTGCCTGCGACGTCCGCGGGCAGGAGCGAGGACCGTCAGCTGCGGCGACGGCTCGCAGAGCGGCCCGGCGATGCCCGGCTCGCCGCCGCCGTCGCCGAGCGCTACCTCGTGCAGGCGCGCGAATCGGGCGACCCGCGCTTCGCCGGTCTCGCGCTCGCTGCCCTCGCCGCGTGGCCGGAGCCGGCGTCCGCGCCGAACGAGATCCTGCTGCTGCGCGCGACGCTCGAACAGTATCTGCACGAGTTCGACGCTTCGGTCGCGCATCTGCGGATCCTCCTCGCGCGGCCGGGCGGCGATCGCAATCCGCAGGCCTGGCTGACGCTCGCGACGGTGCTGCGCGTGCAGGGTCGCTACGCCGATTCCGATGGCGCGTGCCGGCGCGTCGGCGTCGGCGTCTACGCGAGCGCGTGCCTCGCCGAGAACGCGGCGCTGCGCGGCGAGACCGCCGCCGCGCGGCGCAGCTTCCAGGAACTGCTCGCCGACGCGCGCCTGCCGCCGTCGACGCGCGGGTGGCTCTTGACATCGCTCGCCGAGCTCGAGGAACGCGACGGCCGCACCGCCGCAGCCGAAGCGGCGTACCGCGGCGTGCTGCGACTCGGTCGCGACACCTACGCGTCGATCGCGTACGCCGACTTCCTGATCGCGCAGAAGCGTCCCGCCGAAGCGCTCGCCGTGCTCAAGGACGAAGCGCGCACCGACACCGTACTGCTGCGCGTCGCGATCGCGGCGACGCGCGCGAACGCGCCGAGCGGCCCTCGCGACGTCGCCGAGATGCGCGAGCGGATCGCGCTCGCCAACGAGCGCCCGGAGGCGAGCGTCTTCCACGGCCGCGAGCAGGCGATGTTCGCGCTCGCGATCGATCGCGACGCCGAGCGCGCGCTCGCGCTCGCGCGCGGCGACGTCGCGCGCCAGCGGGAGCCGCTCGATCTGCTTGTCCTCGCCGAGGCGGCGCGTGCCAGCGGTCGGCGCGACGCGATCGAAGAGGCGCGGCGGCTGAAGTCGGCGCTCGGGCTGCACGATCGGCGGATCGATGCGGCCCTCTGAACGCGGCGGCCGCTGGCGCGCGGCGCTGCACGCTGTCGTCGGTGTCGTGCTCCTGCTCGGCGCCGCGGCGGCACTCGCGCACAAGGCGAGCGACTCGTATCTGCAGATCAACGCGTCGGCGGACCGCCTCGACGTTCGCTGGGACATCGCGCTGCGCGACCTCGACGTCGCGCTCGACCTCGACAGCGATGGCGACGGCAAGCTGACATGGGGCGAGGTGCGCAGTGCGTGGCCACGGATCGAGAGCTACGCGCTGCAGCGGCTCACGATCGACGGCTGCCCGCTGACCCCGATGGGACGCAGCCTCGAGCGTCGCAACGACGGCGCCTATGCGGTCCTGCATCTGACGTCGACGTGCACGCTGCCGCCGACGCCGCGCATCACGTACGCGCTCTTCGCCGACGTCGACCCGACGCATCGCGGCATTGCCAAGGTGCAGCGGCAGGGCGCCGGGGTCGAACTGACCGTGCTCGAGCCGCGAGCCAGCGCCGCCGGCGCAGCGCGCGCGGCGAGCGGCGCCGCGGCATCGGCGTCATCGCCGGCGTCGGCAGTCGGCGCGCGCCCGGGCGCCGTCGCGCGCTGGGAGTTCTTCGTCGAGGGCATCCGCCACATCGTGACCGGATACGACCACGTCCTCTTCCTCCTGAGCCTGCTGCTGCCCGCGGTGATGCGGCGAACGCCGGCCGGGCGCGTGCCGGTCGAGCGGCTGTCGGCGGCGGTGTGGCCGGTCGCCGGAATCGTCACCGCGTTCACCGTCGCGCACTCGATCACGCTCGGCCTCGCCGCGCTGAAGCTCGTCTCGCTGACGCCGGCGTTCATCGAGCCGGCGATCGCGGCGACGATCGTCCTCGCCGCGCTCGACAACGTGCTGCCGATCTTCCCCGTCCGTCGCGTCGTCGTCGCGTTCTTCTTCGGCTTGATCCACGGCTTCGGCTTCGCGAGCGTCCTCGCCGAGCTCGAGTTGCCGCGCGCCGACTTCGCCTGGGCGCTGCTGCAGTTCAACCTCGGGATCGAGGCGGGGCAGCTCGTCATCGTGCTCGTCGCGACGACGGTGCTCTTCACGCTGCGCCGCTGGTCCGGCTACGCTCGCGTCGTCATCGGCGGCGGCTCGGCGCTGGCGATCGCGATCGGCGCAACGTGGTTCATCGAGCGCACCGCCAACGTCTCGATCCTGCCGTTCTGAGCGCGGCTACAATGGCCGCTCTCGAACCCACAAGAGCGAGAAAGGCATGACGGTTATGACACCGCGAACTTCCACCACCGTGCTCCGGAGGGTGTAGGTCGCCGCGCGTCTCCGCATCCCGTCTTGTCTGAAACGAAGCGCGGCAGGTCCGCGCTTTTTCATTGCTGGAGTGAGTTCATGGTCTCGATTCAATTGCCCGACGGCTCGCGCCGCGAGTTCCCCGGACCGGTGACGGTCGAGGAGGTCGCCGCGTCGATCGGTCCCGGGCTGGCGAAGGCAGCGCTCGGCGGCCGCATCGGCTCGGGCGCGCAGAGCAAGGTCGTCGACACGAGCCACCGGATCGACCACGACGAGCGCCTCGCGATCGTCACCGACAAGGACCCCGACGGCCTCGAGCTGATCCGCCATTCGACGGCGCATCTGCTCGCCTACGCCGTCAAGGAGCTCTTTCCCGACGCGCAGGTCACGATCGGGCCGGTGATCGAGAACGGCTTCTACTACGACTTCTCGTACAAGCGCCCGTTCACGCCCGAGGACCTGGCCGCGATCGAGGCGAAGATGACCGAGCTCGCGAAGAAGGACGAGCCGGTGACTCGGCGCGTCCTTCCGCGCGACGAGGCGGTCGCGCATTTCAACGCGATGGGCGAGGCGTACAAGGCCGAGATCATCGCGAGCATTCCGGCCGGCGAGCAGGTCTCGCTCTATCGTGAAGGCAAGTTCGAAGACCTCTGCCGCGGCCCGCACGTTCCGCGCACGGGGAAGCTCCGCCACTTCAAGCTGATGAAGGTCGCCGGAGCGTACTGGCGCGGCGACCATCGCAACGAGATGCTCCAGCGCATCTACGGCACGGCGTGGGCGACGAAGGAAGAGCTGCAGGCGTATCTGCACATGCTCGAGGAAGCCGAGAAGCGCGACCATCGCAAGCTCGGCCGCGAGCTCGACTTCTTCCACATCGACGAGGTCGCGCCGGGAGTCGTCTTCTGGCACCCGAAGGGCTGGGCGCTGTGGCAGGCGATCGAGCGCTACATGCGCGAGGTCTACCAGGCGACCGGCTACCAGGAAGTCAAGGGCCCGCAGATCCTCGACAAGAGCCTCTGGGAGAAGACGGGCCACTGGCAGAACTACCGCGAGAACATGTTCACGAC
>DATJIM010000268.1:0-2052 GCA_035493195.1 Caldimonas sp. | reverse complement strand
CAGCGCGTCGGCCTCGCCGGCCGAGAAGTCGGCGGCGAGCATCGCGATCTGCATCACCTGCTCCTGGAAGATCGGCACGCCCTTGGTCCGCATCAATGCGGGCTTGAGCTCGGCGGGGCAGTCGACGTCGTCGTCGGCGAGGTGGCGGTTGTTGAGGTACGGATGGACCATGCCGCCCTGGATCGGCCCCGGCCGCACGATCGCGACCTCGACGACGAGGTCGTAGTAGCAGCGGGGCTTCAGCCGCGGCAGCATGCTCATCTGCGCACGGCTCTCGATCTGGAAGACGCCGACGGTATCTGCCCGGCAGATCATGTCGTACGTCGCGGTGTCGCCGTCGGGCACATCCTGCATCTCGAGCGCGCGGCTGCGACCGAGCTTGGCGCCGATGTGGACGAGCGCGCGGCGGATCGCGCTCAGCATGCCGATCGCGAGGATGTCGACCTTCAAGAGGCCGAGCGCGTCGAGGTCGTCCTTGTCCCACTGGATGACGCTGCGGTCGGGCATCGCCGCGTTCTCGACCGGCACGAGCTCGGCCATCCGCCCCTTGGCGATGACGAAGCCGCCGGGGTGCTGCGAGAGGTGGCGCGGAAACGAGATGAGCTGCGCGGTGAGCGACATCCAGAGGCGGACGATCGGCGCATCGGGGTCGAAGCCGCTGTTGCGCAGGCGCTCGTCGGGGATGCCGCGGCCGTCGAACCAGTGCTGGCCCTTCGACACCGCTTCGATCCGCTGCAGGTCGATGCCGAGCGCGCGACCGGCGTCGCGCAGCGCCGAGCGCGGCCGGTAGCAGACGACGATCGCGGTCAGCGCGGCGCGGTGGCGCCCGTACTTGCGGTAGATGTACTGGATCACCTCCTCGCGGCGCTGGTGCTCGAAGTCGATGTCGATGTCGGGCGGCTCGTTGCGCTCGACGCTGATGAAGCGGCCGAAGAGGAGCGTCGCGCGCCGCGGGTCGACCTCGGTGACGAAGAGGCAATAGCAGACGAGCGAGTTGGCGGCACTGCCGCGGCCCTGGCAGAGGATCTTCTGCTCGCGCGCCCAGCGGACGATGTCGGCGACGGTGAGGAAGTAGGCCTCGTACTCGAGCTCGGCGATGACGGCGAGCTCGTCTTCGATCTGCTTGCGGTGCGCCTCCGTCAGGCCGCCCGGGAAACGCTTCGGCACGCCTTCGTAGGTGAGCTTGCGCAGCCACGATGCCGGCGTCTCGCCGACGGGAACGATCTCCTGCGGATACTCGTATCTGAGCTCGGCGAGCGAGAAGCTGCAGCGGCCGGCGAGCACCATCGTCTGCTCGAGCCACTCGCGCTGGTAGAGCGCCGCGAGGCGGCCGCGCGAGCGCAGGTGCTGCTCGGCGTTGGGCTCGAGCGCGAAGCCGCACTCGGCGACCGGCTTGGCGACGCGTGTCGCGGTGAGCGTGTCTTGCAAGGGCTTGCGCGAACGGACGTGCATCAGCACGTCGCCGGCGGCGACGATCGGCAGCGTCGTGTACTGCGCGACGCGGACGACGGTGTCGACGAGGTCGTCGTCGCCGGCGCGGTGGAGCAGCTCGATCGCGATCGCGGCGCGGTCCTGGAACCACGTCCGCAGCCACATCGCGTGCGCGAAGACGTCCTCGAACGGCTGCGCCGCCGACGGCACGAGCAGCGCGAGGCACTCGGGCAGGCCGGCGAGCATCGGCGCGTTCGGCACCTTGCCTTCGACGTCGCCCGGATGCGCGAGGTAGCTCCCCTTCTCGGCGCGGCGGCGCGCGACGGTGATCCAGTGCGCGAGGTTGCCGTAGCCGCGCCGCGTCTGCGCGAGCAGCACGAGCCGCGCGTGCGGCGCGCCGCTGCCGGGCAGCGTCAGGCGGATCTCGCTGCCGACAAGCAGGTGCAGCTGCTGCGCCTTGGCCTCGATGTGCGCGCGGACGACGCCGGCGAGCGAGCACTCGTCGGTGATCGCGAGCGCGCCGTAGCCGAGCGCCGCGGCGCGCTCGACGAGCTCCTCCGGGTGCGACGCACCGGTCAGGAAGCTGAAGTTGCTCTTGCAGTGGAGCTCGGCGTAGCGCGG
>DATJIM010000267.1:0-14243 GCA_035493195.1 Caldimonas sp. | reverse complement strand
AAGAGCCCGGCGCAGTGGGACCCCGCCAAGCTCGACTGGGTCAACGCGCACTACCTGAAGCTGCTCGCCGGCGATCGTCTCGTCGCGCTCGCCGAGGCGCAGCTCGCGCGCCGCGGCATCGCTGCGCCGTCGTCGGATGCGGTGCTGCGCGCGTCGCTGGTGTTCCGCGACCGCTGCAGCACGCTCGCC
The DNA here is from genome assembly GCA_035493195.1 of Caldimonas sp. Taxonomy (GTDB): domain Bacteria; phylum Pseudomonadota; class Gammaproteobacteria; order Burkholderiales; family Burkholderiaceae_C; genus Schlegelella_A. The sequence continues at coordinate 14,054 of DATJIM010000267.1, read as the reverse complement.
GAGCTCGCCGACTGGCTCGCGATCGTCTTCGCCGACGTTTCGCCTTCGCCCGCAGACGTCGCGCAGCACGTCACCGACGCCGTCCGACCGGCGCTCGCGACGTTGCGCAACAAGCTCGCTGCGCTGCCGGCGTGGGACAAGGAATCGATCGCCGCGGCGATCAAGGAGACGCTCGCGGCGCACGGCCTCAAGATGCCGCAGCTCGCGCCCGCGGTCCGCGTCGTCGTCTGCGGGCGCGCGCAGACGCCTTCGCTCGACGCCGTCCTCGCCGTCTTCGACCGCGCGACCGTGCTCGCTCGTCTCGGGCGCTAGCGCTCGAAGCGACCGCCGGGCACGGCTCGCTATAATTGCCGGCTCGGTGCGGTGATCGGCTGTTCTCGGCAGGCACGATCGACCGCTGTTCCAGGGTGTTCGACGGGGGTATAGCTCAGCTGGGAGAGCGCTTGCATGGCATGCAAGAGGTCAGCGGTTCGATCCCGCTTACCTCCACCAAGACACGTGACGCCGAGAGCCGAGAGCCGACGTCGAGAGTTTCAGTCCCCTTCGTCTAGAGGCCTAGGACACCACCCTTTCACGGTGATTACAGGGGTTCGAATCCCCTAGGGGACGCCACCTCCTGCTGCCGCGGAAGCGCTGCGAAGGTCGGGCAAGAGATTCGGAGTGGTAGTTCAGTTGGTTAGAATACCGGCCTGTCACGCCGGGGGTCGCGGGTTCGAGCCCCGTCCACTCCGCCAACAAAATCAACGGGTTACAGCATCGCTGCTGTAGCCCGTTTGCTTTTGCGACACCGCAGTGTCCTCGCAATCGGCCCGGGAGCACGCGCTCCAGCGTCGATGTGCCAATTGCGCGTCGGCGACGCGTCTTTGTCCTGCTGGACGCTCCGTGAGCTGGCGCTTGCCCGCGGTCAGGCGATGCGCGCGCCAACCGGTCACTCCGGATCCATGGGTGCCGCAGCGCAGATCTGAGCGCCGATTTGACGACGCTCCGGCAGGCGTTGCCGAGCGGTATCCTGCGTGGTCGGCTCACCGACCGAGGACGAGATCTCGCAGGACGACAGCGTCGTTGTGCAGCTCGTCGTGGGCGGAATAGACGAGGGTGACAGGCCCGGCGCGCGCGCGGTCGCGCAGTTGGTCGAACAGTTCGGGATGCTGCCGAAGTTCCTCGGCATAGCGCTTGCGAAACTCGGGCCACCGCGCCGGATCATGCCCGAACCACTTCCTCAATGCTGTGCTCGGAGCCAGGTCCTTGAGCCAGACGTCGACCGCCGCGTCGGCCTTGGCGACCCCGCGCGGCCACAGTCGGTCGACAAGAACGCGCGTGCCGTCGTTGGCGCTCGGCGACTCGTATGCGCGCTTCAGTCGCACGTTGGCTGCGGGGATCCTGCGGGCCATCGGCATCCTAGAGAGCTGCGCTCAGGCGATCAGATCTCTCGACGTTTCCGGAGACAGCTGCTTGTCCACGAAATCCTCTTCGCTCGACGAGCAACGTCGAGATCACGCGCTCGGCGCGATGGTGTGCTCGAACTCGACTTCCGCGCGCAGCCCCTCGAGATCGCGGTGAACGACGGCGACCGCGAGTTTCCTGGCGCCCCGCCAATACGTCATCTTGCAGTTGCGAGCCTCCAGCGAGCCGTCCAGCTCGACCCGGTCAAAGCGCTCGGCGTGGCCGACATAGGCGAGGCCGAAGTCGTACTGCTCAGTCCAGAAGAACGGCACGACGTCGAAGGGCTCGCGCGCGCCCAGCATGTTGCGCGCGGCGACCTGCCCCTGGCGCTGGGCAACGACCCAGTGCTCGACCCGGATGCGCTCGCCGCTGAGCCGATCGGGCCAGCGCGCGATGTCGCCTGCCGCGTAGATGCCGGCAACGTTCGTTGCGAGATACGGATTGACCGTCACGCCGCGGTCGACAGCCAATCCGGCCTGCTCCGCCAGGCGCAGCGCGGGCCGGACGCCGATGCCGACGACGACGAGGTCGGCCTCGATCCGTTCGCCGTTCGCCAGGCTTACGCCGTGTTCGTCGATCGACACGGGGGTCGTGCCCAGGTGGAAAGTCACGCCGTGCGTCTCGTGCAGCTTGCGGAGGAAGGCGCCGACCACCGCACCGAGGACCGGCTCCATCGGCACCGACTCGCGTCCGACGACGTGCACGTCGACATCTCGCGCGCGAAGCGAAGCGGCTACCTCGAGGCCGATGAAGCTCGCGCCGATCACGACCGCGCCCCGAGCCGCCTTGGCGGAGGCGACGAGAGAACGGCCATCGGCCCAGGTGCGCAAGTAGTGCACGTGGGGCAGCTCGGCGCCGGGAATGGCGAGCCGGACGGGCTCGGCGCCGGTGGCGAGCAGCATCGTGCCGTAGTCGAGGCGGCGCCCGCCTTCGAGCTGCACCTGGTGCGCCACGGTGTCGATGTCGACGACACGCGCGTTCAGCTTCACGTCGATGCCGTGCTCTCGATAGAACTCGGCCGATCGGAGCGGAATCCACTCCTCGGGCGCGCTGCCGGCGAGATAGTTCTTCGAGAGATTGGGTCGATCGCAGGGCAATGAGTCGTCGGCGCTCAACATCGTGATCGAACCGACATGACCTTCGCGACGGAGCATCTCGGCCGCCGCGTTGCCCGCCGCGCCTCCGCCAACGATGACGATCGAGGTCGACAACGCGCCGTTGCCGGCGGGCCGAGCGGACCTTGCAGGCTCCGGATGGATCACATCGCCGACATGCACTTTGCCATCGCGTTGCGTGACGTGTCGGCACGCGATGGGATTCAGCGCCGGCGCGCGCACGGCCTCGCCGGTTCGTAGGCTGAAGGCAGCGTGATGCCAGGGACAGCGAATGGTCTCGTCGACGACCAGGCCCTCGGCGAGCGGCCCGCCATAGTGGGTGCAGAGCGCACCGACTGCGAACAGGTCGGCGCCGCGCCGTACCAGAATCACCGGCTCGCCGTGTGCATGGCCGAGCAGCGGCACGCCGTCTGCGACCGTCGAAAGCTCGACCCCGGCGACGAAATCCGGTCCGGACAGTTCTTCGGTTTCGTCGCTCATGTTCTTCTTCCACGAAGGCTCGCGGCGCTCGGACTCGGGAGAGCATGAAGCTGCGCGAAGCGCTCGAGAAATGGTAGTCGTCCTGACGAGCTTCGTAAGTCCCGGCAGTCGAACGCAGCGTTTCCATTCGGGAAACTGCGCGAGCGAACCGCAGCTTCTGCGATGGTCCCGGTTTCGTCCGCTTGCAGACAGACGATCGGGCGGAAGGACCACAGACTGGGGCACTTCGCCACCGACGAGGAGCAGCGAGATGCAAGTCCGAGACATCATGACCCGAAACGTGATCAGGGCGGCACCCGACGCGTCCGTGCTGGACGTCGCGGCACTACTGGTGCATCACCACATCAGTGCCGTACCCGTGGTAGACGGCGACTCCCTCGTGGGAATGGTCAGCGAAGCCGATCTGCTGCATCGCGACGAGCTCGGGACGCAGCGCGATCCGGCAACGCTGCCTTGGTGGCGACGGATTCTTGCCGGCGACGACGCGGCCGAGGCCTACGTCCGGCACATGCGACGAAAGTTCGAGACCTGATGTCGACGCCGGTGATTTCCGTCACCGAGAGCACGAACCTCGGCGACCTGGCTGAACTCCTGGAATCCAATGGAATCAGGCGCGCTCCGGTCCTGCGCGCCGGCCGGATGGTCGGCATCGTCAGCCGAGGCGACTTCGTTCGTGCGCTGTTGGCTCAGGCTCGCGTGAAGCACGGCGAGCACGCGAGAAGCGACGCGTCGATCCAACGCGCGCTGCTCGCCGAGCTCGAATCTCAGGGTTGGTGGCGTCCGCGGCGCTGCGACGTGACCGTCAGCGACGGCGTCGTGCACATCGCCGGCCCGCTCGAGTCGGAGCAAGACAGGGTCGCAACGCGAGTCGCCGCGGAGAACATTCCGGGCGTGCGCAGCGTCGAGGACACCCGGGTGCTTTCAATTCCCTCGGGAGGCTACCTCTAGGGATGCTCTGTTCAGAGCATCCCTAGCCGGCGCCTGCACCCTTGGCCCGATAGCTTCCCGGCTCTGACCGGAAGGGAATCGCGAGACGGTTCCACCCGTTGATTGCAATGATCGCAAGCGTCAGGTCGACCAGAGATTTCTCGTCGAAGTGACTGCGGACCTCGGCGAACAGTTCATCCGACACGGCATCGCTCGAGATTCGAGTGACCGCTTCAGTCCAGGCGAGCGCGGCGCGTTCCCTGTCCGAATAAAAGGTTGTCTCTCGCCACTCCGAGAGGACATAGAGACGCTGCTCCGATTCGCCATTGGCGCGAGCATCCTTGGTGTGCATGTCCAGGCAATAGGCGCAGCCATTGATCTGCGAGACACGCGTCTTCACCAGCTCGAGCAAAGCACGCTCCAAGCCCGACTGCCGGACATGGCTCTCGACGGCCGCCATCGCCTTGTACGCGTCGGGCGACGCCTTCTTGAAATCGAGCCGTTCCTTCATTGCAGGTTCCTCTGTTCCGATGATCAGAATACGCCCAACGCGATCGACGGAGGCTTGCGGCCTCCGCTCATCTCCCGGCGATCCAATACCGATTGGCGGCGGCAACCGTGGCAAAGTTGATTGCGATCACGTGAGAGGCCGCAGTCAGACTGTTCGCGTTTTCCGCGTATGTCGGCCTGAGCTTGCCGCGAATCTCCTCGGAAGGCTGCGTGTATTTCACACCCATTTGAGAGAGCTTGATCGCGAGCTCGAAACCCTGCTGAGGGTCGGCCGTTTCAAGGCTGGACAGCCATGTGGTCGTCATTTTGATGCTCCTGGAGCCGGTACCCGCCGCAAGTGGTGTTCGGCGATGGCGGCAACCGACGGTCGTGACCTTGCGGTGCTCGAGTTGACCGCGTCCTCGCCGCTTCGTCTGTCGGTCGAAGGACAGACAGCCCCCTCGCGGTGCGCGATGCTCCGACTGGAACTGCCATGTCGAGGTCGCTTCCAGTCCACCCCCAGAAGTCGCCGCAACAGGAGGACTCTCGCACGCTCGCATGCATCCTCGGTGCCTACTGCGTTTCGGCGACCTGCTGGTTGTTGTTCGCCACCGGAGTCGGCACTCTGCTGGCGTACAAGTTCGGTGCCCCGGATTTCGCCGCCGGCGCCTGGCTGACCTTCGGCCGCCTGCGGCCAGTCCATACCAACGCGACGTTCTACGGATGGGCCAGCATCGCTCTGGTTGGCTTGGCGTACTACGTTGCGGCGCGCAGCTCACGCACCTCGCTGTACAGCGTCAAGCTCGCCTGGGTCGGACTGGTTCTGTTCAACGTGGCCGCCGTGGCCGGCACGGTCGCGCTCGACCTGGGCTACAACGACGGCAACCTCGAGTATCGCGAATGGCCGTGGCCGGTCCGCCTCGTCTTCCTGGCCGCCCTGGTCGTCACCGCGTGGAACCTGGTCCGCACGGTCGCGCGGCGGGCGACGGAGGAGATCTATCTCTCGAACTGGTACACGGTTGGCGGCGTCCTCTGGACCTGCATCATCGCCGTGGTGGCCATCCTGCCGTGGTACCAGCAGGGCCTCGGCCAAGTGTCCGTGTCGGGCTTCTACATGCACAACGCGGTCGGCATGTGGTTCACGCCGTTGGCGCTCGGCATCTTCTACTACGCGTTGCCCAAGCTCCTCAGCCGTCCGATCTACTCCTATGCGCTGGGCGTGCTCGCGTTCTGGACCAACCTCGTCTTCTATCCGATCATCGGCGCGCATCACTTCCTGTTCAGTCCGCTGCCCTGGTGGCTCCAGACCACCGCCATCGTGTTCAGCGTGGCCATGCTGGTGCCTGTGCTCGGCGGCAGCGCGAACTTCCTCCTGACTCTACGCGGGCGAATGCGCACGATGGCGCATTCGTATCCGCTGCGCTTCATCTTCGTCGGCGTGATCGGCTATCTCGTCGGCTCGACGCAGGGCACCTTCGAGGCGTTTCGCTCCTTGCAGGAGGTCTGGCATTTCACCAACTTCACGGTCGGTCACTCGCACCTGACCATGTACGGCTTCGTCACCTTCGCCATCTGGGGCGGGATCTATGCCTTGCTGCCGCTGGCCACTGGCAAGGAACCCGGACAGATGGGTCTTGCATTGCACTTCTGGATGGCTCTCGTCGGCAGCTTCATCTACGTCATCGCGCTCTCGATCGGCGGCACGCTCCAGGGCTTGGACTGGATCCACGGTCTGCCTTTCATGCAGTCGGTGGTCGACATGCAGTCCTACTACATCTGGCGTGGCGTCGGCGGAGCGCTGATGTTCCTCAGCCACATCGTCTTCGCATGGAACGTCTGGCGCATGACCTATGGTCGTGCAGGCAACGCGCCGTCGCCGGTGGCGCCGCTGCCGGGCGAAGTCGCGACATGAACCAGCTGCTTCTGATCGCCGGCGGCTCGACCCTCGTCTACGCGGTTCTCGCGATCGTCATGGGCGTTCTGCCCGGCATCGAGCTCTCGAACATCCCCGCCGGCCGTGGTGTCGAGCCGTTGACGCCGCTGCAGGCCGAGGGGCGCGACGTCTATGTGGCGAATGGCTGCAGCTACTGCCATACGCAGCAGGTACGCCCGCTCGCGCAGGACAAGGTCTTCGGTCGTCCGTCGGCTCCGGGCGACTTCGCCTACCAGACTCCGGAGCTTCTGGGCTCGCAGCGGACGGGCCCCGACCTGACCAACATCGGGGCCCGTCAGCCGAGCGAAACCTGGCAGTACATCCATCTCTACAACCCGCGTGCAGTCGTTCCACAGTCGGTGATGCCCGCGTTCGATTGGCTGTTCGACGTGGTCGATCGAGCCCCAGCCGGGGTGACCGCGGTGACCTTGCCGAAAGCCTATGCGCCGGCCACTGGTGTCGTCGTGCCCACGCGTCAGGCCACAGCCCTGCTTGCCTATCTGCTGTCGCTCAAGCAGCCGGCGTTGCCTGACGCCGCGACGCCGGCGATGGCCAGTCCCATCGCTGCCGCCGCTTCTGCCGGCGGCCAAGCCTCACCCGTGAGCGGCGGCTACGACCCAGCCAAAGGCCGGTCGCTGTTCATCGCGAACTGCGCGGCCTGCCACCAGTCGAGCGGGGAAGGGCTGCCGGGGACGTTCCCGCCGCTGAAGGGCAACGCCGTGGTCAACGATGCCGACGGCTCGGCACACATCCGGACAGTGCTGCACGGGGTTCAGGGCGCCAACGTTGGCGGCGTCGTCTACGCCAGTCCGATGCCGCCCTTTGCCGGCATGCTCGGCGATGACGACATCGCCGCCATCATCAATTTCGAGCGCACTTCGTGGGGCAACCATGGTGAGCTGGTCTCGGCCGCGCAGGTTGCCACCGAACGCGCGAAGGGCAAGTGAGACGGGAGCATCATGGAACACCATCTGTCGGGCCCCTTCTGGGGCAACGTCGTCATCATCGCGGTGGCGGGCACCGTCACCCTGGCCTGTTTCGTCGCCATGGTCCGGATGCTGTTTCGTCCGGAGGAAAGCGACTCCGGCCACCCCAAGCGCGGAATCTTGAGTGATGACCGCTGAAACGAACCGGGTCGTCGCTGTGGAAAAACCGCGCGTTCGCGTCTTTCTCGATGACGATCCGCATCCGATCATCGATCGCGAGCTGCCCACCGACGTCGTTCTCGATACCCGCGCGATCGTGGACGGGCCGCATCGGCTCGTTGTCCGCGCGCAGGATCATGCCGGCCGCGAAGGCGTCGAAGAGATTCCGTTCCGAGTGCACAACGGGCCCGGCATCATCGTCTCGGGGCTCGATCCTCATTCGACGCGACGCGGCAACCTGCGCTTCACCGTGGATGCCTTCAGCACCGACGATCCATTCGACCCGCGCCGGGCGGAGGCACGCTCGTCGATTCCGGTGTGGGTCTGGGTGTTGTCGCTGTTTGTCGTCGCCTGGGCGGTTTGGTATGCGGCGCGAATGTGGGACGTGCCCGCGGAATTTGCGCAGACACCGACCTATCGCAGTCAGGCGGCGTTGCCATCGAAATAGCGCCGGTGCGCCCGCCCTGGCATCCCGAGAGCCGCTCCAATGACGACACTGATTTGTGACTGCAACAGGACGATCCCGCTGGACGCCGCGGCGCTGCGTCTGGCGCTCCAGGGCGACGCTGGCGCCGGTCTGGAAACGATCCATTCGACCCTGTGTCGGCGCGAGGCCGGTGCATTTCAGCGCGCCGCGAAGGGCAACGACGACCTGCTCGTCACCTGCACGCAGGAGAGCCGGCTCTTTCTCGAGTTGAACGAGGAGACCGAGGGCGCGCCGGGCATTGCCGAGCGACCGATCCGCTTCGTCAACATTCGCGAGTCGGCGGGCTGGTCGAAGGATGCCGCCGCCGCGATGCCGAAGATCGCCGCGCTGATCGCCGCCGCGCAGCTGCCAGCGCCCGAGCCGGTGCCTGTGGTCGGCTATCGCGCGGGCGGCCGGGTGCTGGTGATCGGCGCGGCCAGGCACGCGTTGCGCGCCGCGCGGATGCTCGGCGACAAGCTCGACGTCAGCCTGCTCTTGCCGGCGGTCGGCGGCAGCGTGCCGCAGGAGCGCCGGTTTGCGGTCCATGCCGGCACACCGACGCGCGTGAGCGGCTGGCTCGGCGCCTTCGAGGTGAGCTGGAGCAGCCAGAACCCGATCGACCTCGACCTGTGCACGCGCTGCAATGCCTGCATCGCCGCCTGCCCGGAGCAAGCGATCGATTTCAGCTATCAGATCGACCTGGCGAAGTGCCGCGACCACCGCGACTGCGTGCGCGTCTGCGAAGCAGCAGGCGCGATCGATTTCGAACGCGCCGCGCAGGAGGTCACCGAGTCGTTCGATCTCGTGCTCGACCTCGGCGCCGTGCCGCAGATCGCGCTGCACCAACCGCCGCAGGGCTACTTCCACGCCACCGACGATGCCGCGCTGGTCGACGCGGTCTTGCAGCTGCGCGAGAGCGTGGGCGAGTTCGAGAAGCCGAAGTTCTTCGAGTACAAGCAGAAGACCTGTGCCCACAGCCGCAACGGGCAGATCGGCTGCAACGCCTGCATCGATGTCTGCTCGGCCGAAGCGATCCGCAGCGATGCTTCGATGAAGGGCAAGAACGGCGGCGGAGGGATCATCGTCGAACCGCATCTGTGCGTCGGCTGCGGCGCCTGCACGACGGTGTGCCCGAGCGGTGCGATCAGCTTCGCGGCGCCGCGCCCGAACGAGATGGGGCTGCGGATGCGCACGCTGCTCTCGACCTACGCGAAGGCTGGCGGCACGAACGCAGCGCTGCTGCTGCACAGCCAAGGCGCCGGAGCGGCTGCGATCGGCGGCCTCGGGCGTGCCGCGCGGGTCGATGCGACCGTGCGCGGCGTGCCGGCGCGGGTGTTGCCGGTCGACGTCTGGCATACCGCGTCGACCGGCATCGACCTGTGGCTGTCCGCGATCGCGTACGGCGCATCGCAGGTCTGGGTGCTGATGACCGACGAGGAAGCGCCGGGCTATCGGGCCGCGGTCGGCGCGCAGATGCACGTCGCCGAGGCCATCCTCGCCGGCCTCGGCCATGCCGGCGAGCATTTCCGCATCATCGACGCCGGAGCGTCGCTGGCCGACGCAGCGGCCGACCGCACGAGCGGGCCGGCACCGGCTGTCGCGCTCGCGGCGACATGCCGCACCGAGGCGACGTTGCTGCGTCTGGATCGCGCGCTGCAGACACCGCCGGCCACGACCGTGAAGCGCGCCGCGGCCTTCAGCGTGCAGGCCGACAAGCGCGCCACGCTCGACCTCGCGCTCGAACACCTGGTGCAGCACGCGCCGACGGTTCCGGAGGCGATCGCGTTGCCGGCGCAAGGCAGCCCGTTCGGCAATCTGATCGTCGACAGCGACGCGTGCACCTTGTGCCTGGCCTGCGTCGGCGCCTGCCCGGAAGGCGCGCTCGCCGACAACCCGGACCGGCCGCAGCTGCGCTTCATCGAGAAGAATTGCGTGCAGTGCGGCTTGTGCGCAAGCACCTGCCCGGAGCACGCGATCACGCTCGAGCCGCGCCTGCTGCTCGCCAATGGCGGGAAGGCAAAGAGGCATGCGCGCGTGCTCAACGAGGTCGAGCCGTTCCGCTGCATCCGTTGCGACAAGCCGTTCGGCACGCCGCAGGCGGTCCTGACGATGCTGTCGCGCCTCGGCGGCCACTCGATGTTCCACGGCGCGGCCGCCGATCGCCTGAAGATGTGCGGCGACTGCCGGGTGATCGACATCCATACCCGGCCCGATGAAGTGAAGGTCGACCAGTTGTGAGGCCGAAGCAACCGTTTCATTTCAGTCCAGACGATGACAGCGAGGAGCTGGCGCGCGCCGAGATCTACGGCCTGCTCGCGAGCCTGTTCAGTGCGCCGCCGTCGGTCGAGCTGCATGCGCAGCTCCAGGTCGCCGTGACCGAAGCGCCTGTGGCCGGAGCGTTCCTCGAGCGTTCCTGGAGCGACCTCGTCGCCGCATCGCGCCGTCTCGGCGTCGACGCCATCGGCGACGAATATGCCGCGCTCTTCCTTGGCGTCGGCCGGGCCGAGATCCTTCCGTACGGCTCGTACCACCTCGCCGGTTCGCTCAACGCGAAGGCGCTGGTCACGCTGCGCCACGACTTGCGCGCGCTCGGCCTCGAGCGCCCCGAGACGGTGACCGAGACCGAGGACCACATCGCCGCACTCTGCGAAGCGATGCGCTACCTGATCGCCGGCAACGACGCCGGCACGAGCAACCTTGCGACACAGCAGCGCTTCTACAACGCGCATCTGCGCGGGTGGATCGACGGTTTCTGCGACTTGCTCGAGGCCCATCCGCGTGCCGACTTCTATCGCAGCGTCGCCGGCTTCACGCGCGACTTCGCCGACGTCGAAGCACAGGGGCTCGATCTGCTCGACGCCTGAAGAAGCTGCGGTGGCGATACGCCACTGCAAGTCGGCGCGCCCGACCCGCGCGCTCCCCGGTAGAGCGAGTCCGCCTAACGCCGGGTCCGAGTCGGCACCGACCCGTTCCCTCGATCGAGTCGATAAAGACAGGTCTCTGTACGGAGGCGGACAGATCCGGCAACCGGTCGCGTCCATGCTGGCGCGGCGCGCATGAACCGTCGCTCGATGCGGGCATGCAGTCGGAGGCCATGAAACAGGAGTCAGGCCATGAAGTTCATCCGATCCAGACGCTCGGCACCCGACGCGATGGCCGGCAAGGTCGATCGCCGGGGTCTCGTCGTGGCTGCCGGAGTGGCCGGTGTTGCAGCGGTGGCCGCCCGAGTGCTGCACCGCGGCGCGGTCGACGCGCCGGTCGCACTCGCGGCGAAGAACCCGCTCGCCAGGAGCGAGGGGTACCAGGTCACGCCGCACGTGCTGCGCTACTACGAGACGGCGAAATCCTGAGGTCGGTCGAGCTCATTACGGGAACGGGGAAATCATGTTGCTCACACGCAAGTCTTCCGACCGGGGTGCCGCCTCGTCGTCGTCTCTGGTCGCCAGCCTCGGTCGGGGCGTGCAGCGCGCGATCCCGACGATGGACCGGCGCGCGTTCCTGCGCCGTTCGGGTCTCGGTGTCGGCGTCGGGCTCGCGACTTCGCAGCTGACGCTCGTGCGCAAGGCGCAGGCAGCCGATGCGCCGGCCGCGGCCGCTGCCAAGCCGGTGGTCCGGCGCACCGTCTGCACGCACTGCGCGGTCGGCTGCGCAATCGACGCGGTGGTCGAAAACGGCGTCTGGGTCCGTCAGGAGCCCGTCTTCGATTCGCCGATCAACATGGGCGCGCACTGCGCCAAGGGCGCCGCCATCCGCGAACACGGGCACGGCGAATACCGCCTGAAGTACCCGATGAAGCTGGTGAACGGCAAGTACGAGCGCATCGGCTGGGATCAGGCACTCGACGAGATCAGCGCGAAGATGCTCGAGCTGAGGAAGCAGAGCGGCCCGGACTCGATGTTCCTGGTCGGCTCGTCCAAGCACAGCAACGAAGGGTCGTACCTGCTGCGCAAGTGGATCAGCCTGTGGGGCAGCAACAACTGCGACCACCAGGCGCGCATCTGCCACTCGACCACGGTCGCCGGCGTCGCCAATACGTGGGGATACGGCGCGATGACGAACTCGATGAACGACATGCGCAATTCGAAGGCTGCGTTCTACATCGGTTCCAACGCGGCCGAGGCGCACCCGGTGTCGATGCTGCACATGCTGCACGCCAAGGAAACCGGCTGCAAGATGATCGTCGCGGATCCGCGCTTCACCCGCACCGCCGCCAAGGCCGACCAGTACATCCGCTTCCGTTCCGGGGGCGACATTCCTCTTCTGTTCGGCATGCTGTATCACATCTTCAAGAACGGTTGGGAGGACAAGCAGTACATCCACGACCGCGTCTACGGCATGGACCAGGTGCGCGAAGACGTGCTCGCCAAGTGGACTCCCGACAAAGTGCTCGACGCGTGCGGTGTCGACGAGGCGTCGTGCTATCTGGCCGCCAAGACGATGGCGGAGAACCGGCCGAGCACGCTGGTGTGGAGCATGGGCCAGACGCAGCACTCGATCGGCAGCGCGATGGTGCGGGCGTCCTGCATCTTTCAGCTCGCGCTCGGCAACATCGGCAAGAGCGGGGGTGGCGCGAACATCTTCCGCGGCCACGACAACGTGCAGGGCGCGACCGACATCGGCCCGAACCCCGACTCGCTGCCCGGCTACTACGGTCTCTCCGAAGGGGCGTGGAAGCATTACGCCGCGGTCTGGGGCCTCGATTACGAGTGGATCAAGAAGCAATACGCGCCCGGCATGATGACCAAGCCCGGCATGACGGTGTCGCGCTGGATCGACGGCGTGCTCGAGAAGAACGAGCTGATCGACCAGGACTCGAACCTGCGCGGCCTGATCTTCTGGGGTCACGCGCCGAACTCGCAGACGCGCGGCTTGGAGATGAAGAGGGCGATGGACAAGCTCGACCTGCTGGTCGTGATCGACCCCTATCCGTCGGCCACCGCGGCGATGGCGGCGATGCCGGGCAAGCCCGAAGATCTGAACGCCGATCGCGCGGTCTATCTGCTGCCGGCCGCGACGCAGCTCGAGACGTCCGGCTCGGTGACGGCGTCGAATCGCTCGCTGCAATGGCGCCAGAAGGTCATCGAGCCGCTGTTCGAATCGCGTACCGACCAGATGATCGCGTACCAGCTCGCCCAGAAGCTCGGCTTCGGCAACGAACTGGTCAAGAGCAGCAAGCTCGTCGCGGCCAAGGGCGGGATGATGGAGCCGGAGCCCGAAGCGACGCTGCGCGAGATCAATCGCAGCAACTGGACCATCGGCTACACGGGCCAGTCGCCCGAGCGATTGAAGGCCCATATGCGCAACATGCATGTCTTCGACGTGCGCACGTTGCGCGCCAACGGCGGCATCGACAAGGAGACCGGCTACAAGCTCGACGGCGACTACTTCGGTCTGCCCTGGCCGTGCTACGGCACGCCGGAAATCAAGCACCCGGGATCGCCGAACCTGTACGACACGTCGAAGTCGCTGATGGAGGGCGGCGGCAACTTCCGCGCCAACTTCGGCGTCGAGCGCGACGGCGTCAACCTACTCGCCGAGGACGGCTCGTACTCGAAGGGCTCGCCGATCACGACCGGCTATCCCGAGTTCGACCACCGGTTCCTGAAGAAACTCGGCTGGTGGAACGACCTCACCGATGCGGAGAAGAGCGCCGCCGAGGGCAAGAACTGGAAAACCGATCTCTCGGGCGGCATCCAGCGCGTCGTGATGGGGCGCGGGTGTCACCCGTGGGGCAACGCGAAGGCGCGCGCGGTGGTCTGGAACTTCCCCGATCCGGTGCCGCAGCATCGCGAGCCGATCTACTCGACGCGGCCCGATCTGATCGCCAAGTACCCGACCTACGACGACAAGAAGGCGTTCTGGCGGCTGCCGACGCTCTTCAAGAGCGTGCAGGAGAAGAACCGCGACATCGGCAAGATCTTTCCGCTGATCATGAGCAGTGGCCGGCTCACCGAGTACGAAGGCGGCGGCGAGGAAACGCGTTCCAACCCGTGGCTGGCCGAGCTGCAGCAGGAGATGTTCGTCGAGATCAACCCTGCCGCCGCCAACGACCGCGG
>DATJIM010000266.1:0-5215 GCA_035493195.1 Caldimonas sp. | reverse complement strand
CTGCGCCGCGATGGCCGGCGCGGGTCTCGCGTTCCTCTGGTTCAACACCCATCCGGCGCAGGTCTTCATGGGCGACGTCGGCGCGCTCGCGCTCGGCGGCGCGCTCGGCACGATCGCCGTCATCACGCGCCAGGAGATCGTGCTCGGGATCATGGGCGGAGTCTTCGTCGCCGAGGCGCTCTCGGTGATGGCGCAGGTCGCGTGGTTCAAGTACACGAAGAAGAAGTACGGCGCGGGGCGGCGGATCCTGCTGATGGCGCCGCTGCACCACCACTTCGAGAAGACCGGCTGGAAGGAGACGCAGGTCGTCGTCCGCTTCTGGATCATCACGATGCTGCTCTGCCTCGTGGGCCTTGCGAGTCTGAAGCTGCGATGAGCGACGGCATCACGCTCGTGCTCGGCCTCGGCGAATCGGGCCTCGCGATGGCGCGGTGGGTCGCGCGCAGCGGCGGTGCCGTGCGCGTCTGGGACTCGCGCGCCGAGCCCCCGCGCGCTGCCGACCTGCGCGAGCACGTGCCGAACGCCGAGATCGTGCACGGCGCGCTCGACGACGCTTCGCTCGCCGGCGTCGCGCGGGTGCTGAAGAGCCCGGGCCTGGCGCCGCACGACGCCCGGATCGCGCCGCTCGTCGCCGCCGCGCGCGCGGCCGCGATTCCGGTGCAGGGTGAGCTCGACCTGTTCTCGGCTGCGCTCGCCGAGCTTCGCCGCGACCACGACTACGCTCCGAAGGTCGTCGCCGTCACCGGAACCAACGGCAAGACGACGACCACGGCGCTCACCGCGCTCCTCGTCGAGCGCAGCGGCCGGAGCGTCGCCGCCGCCGGCAACATCGGCCCGACGATGCTGCAGACGCTCGGCGACGCGATCGACCGCGGCAGCGTCGAGACGCTGCGCGAGCGGCTGCCCGACGTCTGGGTGCTCGAGCTTTCGAGTTTCCAGCTCGACGCGAGTGCGATGGGCGGGTTCGAGCCCGACGTCGGCGCGCTCCTCAACGTCAGCCACGACCACCTCGATTGGCACCGCGACTTCGCCGCGTACGGCGCTGCCAAGGCGCGCGTCTTCGGCGAGAAGGCGCTGATCGTCGTCAACCGCGACGACGCCGCCGCGATGGCGCTCGTGCCGCCGCCGAAGACGCTGCCACCGACGCGCAAGGGCCGGCCGCCGCGCGTCGTCGAGCGTCGCGTCGTGACCTTCGGCGCCGGCCTTCCCGCGCGGCCCGGCGACTGGGGGCTCGCGGTCGAGAACGACATGGCTTGGCTCGCGCACGCGCTCGACGACGACGAGGCTGGCGGCGGCGACATCGTCGTCGTTCGCCACCTCATGCCCGCCGATGCGCTGCGCATCCGCGGCCGCCACAACGCGCTCAACGCGCTTGCCGCGCTCGCGCTCGCGACCGCGATCGGCTGCCCGCTCGCACCGATGCTGCACGCGCTGCGCGAGTACCACGGCGAGCCGCACCGCGTCGAGCACGTCGCGCGCGTCGGCGACGTCGACGCCTTCGACGACAGCAAGGGGACCAACGTCGGCGCGACCGTCGCCGCGCTCGTCGGCCTCGGCGCCGAGCGCGCGCCGGCGAAACTCGTCGTCATCCTCGGCGGCGACGGCAAGGGCCAGGACTTCGCCCCGCTCGCGACGCCGCTCGCGCAACACGCGCGCGCCGTCGTGACGATCGGCCGCGACGCCGCCGCGATCGAGTCGGCGATCGCCCCCGCAGGCGTGCCGTTCGAGCGCTGCACGACGCTCGAGGCGGCGGTCGACAGCGCGTTCGCACGCGCCTTGCCGGGCGATGCGGTGCTGCTCAGCCCCGCTTGCGCGAGCCTCGACATGTTCCGCAACTATGCGCACCGCGCCGAGGTCTTCGTCGCCGCCGTGCAGGCCCGCGTCGACGCGCCGCTCGAAGGGAACGCGGAGTGAGCGCGCTCGCCGCCGTCCTGCAGACGTGGCGCGAACGGCTCGCGCCCTCGCGCGACAACGCTCCGGCGCACGGGACGGCGCAGCGTGCCCGCGCCGTCGCCGAGCCGATCCCGGTTCGCGAGTGGATCAGCGTCGATCCCGGCCAGCCGGCGCGACTGTCGAGCTTCGACCGCACGCTCGTCTGCGTCGTCGTCGCGCTGCTCGCGCTCGGTCTCGTCATGGTCTACAGCGCATCGGTGGCGATGCCCGACAACCCGAAGTTCGCGCGCTACACGCCGACCTACTTCCTGTCGCGCCATCTTCTCTTCCTCGCGATCGCAGCGCTGTCGGCGCTCGTCGCCGTGCAGGTGCCGGTCGGCGCGTGGGAGAAGCTGTCGCCGTGGATCTTCGTCGTGGCGCTGCTGCTCCTCGTCGTCGTCCTCGTCCCCTTCATCGGCAAGGGCGTCAACGGCGCGCGGCGCTGGATCCCGCTCGGCTTCATGAGCTTCCAGCCTTCCGAGCTCGCCAAGCTCGCGATCGCGATGTACGCCGCCGGCTACATGGTGCGGCGGATGGACGTCAAGGAGAACTTCGTCCGCGCCGTCGTCCCGATGGCGATCTCGATCGCGGTCGTCGGCCTCTTGCTGCTCGCCGAGCCCGACATGGGCGCGTTTCTCGTCATCGCGACGATCGCGATGGGCATCCTCTTCCTCGGCGGCGTCAACGGCAGGATGTTCCTGCTCATCACCGCGATCCTGATCGGCGCGTTCGTCCTCATGATCACGTTCAGCGACTGGCGCCGCGAACGGATCTTCGCGTACCTCAACCCGTGGGACGAGCGCTACACGCTCGGCAAGGCCTACCAGCTCTCGCATTCGCTGATCGCGTTCGGCCGCGGCGAGATCTTCGGCCAGGGCCTCGGCTCGAGCGTCGAGAAGCTGCACTACCTGCCCGAGGCGCACACCGACTTCCTGCTCGCGGTGATCGGCGAGGAGCTCGGCTTCGTCGGCGTCGCTTGCGTCATCGTCGCCTTCTTCTGGCTGGCGCGGCGCCTCTTCCACATCGGCCGCCAGGCGATCGCGCTCGACCGCGTCTTCGCGGGGCTCTACGCGCAGGGGATCGGCATCTGGATGGGCGGCCAGGCGTTCATCAACATGGGCGTCAATCTCGGCGTGCTCCCGACCAAGGGGCTGACGCTGCCGCTGATGAGCTACGGCGGCTCGGCGATCGTGATGAACCTGGTCTCACTCGCGATCGTCGTGCGGGTGGACATCGAAAACAGGCAGCTCATGCGCGGGGGCCGCGCATGAAGCAGTTGCTGGTCATCGCAGCCGGAACCGGCGGCCACGTCATCCCCGGGCTTGCGGTCGCGACCGAGATGCAGCGGCGCGGCTGGAGCGTGACTTGGCTGGGCACCCAGACCGGGCTCGAGAACCGGCTCGTGCCGCCGACCGGAATCGCGCTCGACCGCGTCTCGTTCACCGGAATGCGCGGCAAGGGATTCGTCGGCAACGTGCTCGGCGCGATGCGGCTGCTGATCGCGTTTCGCACGTGCTCGCGGCTCTTGGCGCGGCGCCGTCCGGACGCCGTCGTCGGCATGGGCGGCTACGTCTGCTTCCCGGGCGGCTGGACCGCGTGGCTGCACGGCAAGCCCTTGCTCCTCGTCAACGCCGACGCGACGCTGCTGCTCAGCAACCGGGCGCTCCGCCACGCTGCGCGCAAGATCGCCTTCGGCTTCGCCGGCGATGCAGCGAGCGAGCTCGGCAAGAAGGCCGTCGTGACCGGCAATCCGGTGCGCGAGGCGATCGAGGCGATCGCCGAGCCGGCCGCGCGCTTCGCCGGACGCAGCGGCGCGCTGCGACTGCTCGTGGTCGGCGGCAGCCTGGGCGCGCGCATCCTCAACGAGACGGTGCCGGAGGCGATCGCGCAGATGGCTCCGGCCGAACGCCCGCGCGTCGTTCACCAGACCGGCGAGGCGATGCGCGATGCGGTGCGCACCGCGTACGGCGTGTCGGGCGCCGACGCCGAGGTCGTCGCGTTCATCGATGACATGGCGAGCCGGCTCGGCGAATGCGACGTCGTCGTCTGCCGCGCCGGCGCGATCACGGTGAGCGAGCTGTGCGCAGCCGGCGTCGCCGCCGTGCTCGTCCCGTTCGTCGCGAGCACGACCTCGCACCAGCGCGACAACGCCGAGTGGATGGCGTCGCGCGGCGCCGCGATCCACCTGCCGCAAGGCGAGCTCTCGCCGCGCCGACTCGCCGAGCTGCTCGGCGGCGTGACGCGCGACGCGCTCGTCCGCATGGCGACCAAGGCGCGCGCACTCGCACGTCCGCACGCGGCGGCGCGCGTCGCGGACGAGATCGAAGCGATGGTGGCCGTTGCATGAAGCACGCGGTCAGGAACATCCACTTCGTCGGGCCGCCGGCACGCGGGTCGGCGGTTGTCATGACTGCGGCCTTGGCCGCCGATGCCGACGAAGGCGCTCGGTCATGAAGCACGCGGTCCGGAACATCCACTTCGTCGGCATCGGTGGTGCGGGGATGAGCGGCATCGCCGAGATCCTGCACAACCTCGGCTACCGCATCTCGGGGTCGGACCAGAGCGAGAGCGCGACGACGCAGGCGCTTGCCGCGCACGGCGTTCGCGTCGAGATCGGCCACGACGCCGCCAACGTCGAAGGCGCCGACGCCGTCGTGACGTCGAGCGCGGTGCGCTCGGACAACCCCGAGGTCATCGCTGCGCGCGGGCGCCGCATTCCGGTCGTCGCGCGCGCCGTCATGCTCGCCGAGCTGATGCGGCTGAAGCAGGGCATCGCGATCGCCGGCACGCACGGCAAGACGACGACGACGTCGCTCGTCACGAGCGTGCTCGCCGAGGCCGGGCTCGATCCGACGTTCGTCATCGGCGGCAGGCTGAACGCCGCCGGTGCGAACTCGCGCCTCGGCGCCGGCGACTACATCGTCGTCGAGGCCGACGAGTCGGACGCGTCGTTCCTCAACCTGACGCCGATCATGGCCGTCGTCACCAACATCGACGCCGACCACATGGACACCTACGGCCACGACTTCGCGCGGCTGAAGCAGGCGTTCGTCGAGTTCATTCACAAGATGCCGTTCTACGGCGCCGCGATCCTCTGTGTCGACGACCCCGGCGTGCGCTCGATCGCGCCGATGATCTCGCGGCCGATCGTGAGCTACGGCTTCGGCACCGACGCGATGGTGCGTGCCGTCGCCGCGCACGCCGAAGGCGCGACGATGCGCTTCGTCGTCGAGCGCAGGAACGGCGTGCGCATGCCCGATCTCGGCGTCACGCTCAACCTGCC
>DATJIM010000265.1:0-7534 GCA_035493195.1 Caldimonas sp. | reverse complement strand
TCGATGGAGGCGGTCTGCTACCACGCCTACTGGGCGTCGACCGAGCTCGCCGAAGAGCGCGGCCGCTACTCGAGCTACCGCGGGTCGCTCTGGGACCGCGGCATCCTGCCGGTCGACACGCTCGACCTGCTCGCCGAGCAGCGCGGCAAGCTGCAGGGCGAGGGCGGCACGGCGCGTGCCCTGGTCGACATCGACCGCAGCGCGTCGCTCGACTGGGACGAGCTGCGCGCCCGGATCAGCGTCCACGGCATGCGCAACTCGAACTGCATCGCGATCGCGCCGACCGCGACGATCTCGAACATCGTCGGCGTCGCTGCGTCGATCGAGCCGTCGTTCGGCAACCTCTCGGTGAAGTCGAACCTCTCGGGCGAGTTCACGGTGGTCAACGAGCACCTGGTGCGCGACCTCAAGAAGGCCGGCCTCTGGGACGAAGTGATGGTCATGGACCTCAAGCACTTCGACGGCTCGCTGCGCCGGATCGACCGCGTCCCCGAGGACCTAAAGGCGCTCTACGCGACCGCCTTCGAGATCGAGACGCAATGGCTCGTCGAGGCGGCGGCGCGGCGCCAGAAGTGGATCGACCAGGCGCAGTCGCTCAACATCTACATGGCCGGCGCCTCGGGCAAGAAGCTCGACGAGACGTACAAGCTCGCCTGGCTTCGCGGCCTGAAGACGACCTATTACCTGCGCACGCTGAGCGCGACCGCGGCCGAGAAGTCGACCGTGAAGTCGAGCCAGCTCAACGCGGTGTCGAACGGCGCGCGCGCGGTCGTTGCCGCGCTTTCGGCGAGCTCGCCGGATGTCGTCGCGAGCGATGAAGTCGGCAGCGACGTCAAGTTCTGTGCGCTCGACAACCCGGACTGCGAAGCGTGTCAGTGAGCAAGTGCATCTCGGTTGCGCGGTGTGAACGAGTACCGTTCTTCGCCGCGCGCGATGCGACAGAGCAACAAAATCGAAGCCGCGGCGTTGATATGTCTTGGGCTTCGCACACATCAATCCGATAATCCGCCGCTAGAGGAAATCCCCGCATGCTGGTTTGGGAAGAAGACAGCACCACCGAGCACGTACCTGCCGCAACCACCGCACCCCGCGTGGCGCCGGCCGTCGTTGCGCCTCCTCTGAGCACCGAACCGACCTTGCCCGCCGAGCGTCGCGTCGCTGCCGCTCCCGTCTCGGCGACCCGTCGCGTTCGCGCGGCCGACAAGCGGATCATCAACGGCGCGACCGACGTCAATCAGCTCGTCCCGTTCAAGTACAAGTGGGCGTGGGAGAAGTACCTCGCCGCCTGCGCGAACCACTGGATGCCGCAGGAGGTCAACATGTCGCGCGACATCGCGACGTGGAAGAACCCGAACGGCCTGACCGAAGACGAGCGCCGGATCGTCAAGCGCAACCTCGGCTTCTTCGTCACCGCCGACTCGCTGGCGGCGAACAACATCACCCTCGGCACGTACCGTCACATCACGGCGCCGGAGTGCCGCCAGTTCCTGCTGCGCCAGGCGTTCGAGGAGGCGATCCACACCCACGCCTACCAGTACATCGTCGAGTCGCTCGGGCTCGACGAGGGCGAGATCTTCAACGCCTACCACGAGGTGTCGTCGATCCGCGAGAAGGACGAGTTCCTGATCCCCTTCATCGAGGCGATCATGGACCCCAACTTCCACACCGGCACCGCCGAGAACGACCAGACCCTGCTGAAGTCGCTGATCGTCTTCGCCTGCCTGATGGAAGGGCTCTTCTTCTACGTCGGCTTCACCCAGATCCTGGCGCTCGGCCGGCAGAACAAGATGACCGGGGCGGCCGAGCAGTACCAGTACATCCTTCGCGACGAGTCGATGCACTGCAATTTCGGCATCGACCTCATCAACCAGATCAAGGCCGAGAACCCGCACCTGTGGACGGCGGAGTTCAAGGCCGAGATCCGCGAGCTGTTCGAGAGGGCGGTCGCCCTCGAGTACCGCTACGCGGAAGACACGATGCCGCGCGGCGTGCTCGGCATGAATGCGTCCATGTTCAAGGGCTATCTGCGCTACATCGCCAACCGGCGCGCGGTGCAGATCGGCTTGGCGGAGCTCTTCCCGAACGAGGAAAACCCGTTCCCGTGGATGAGCGAGATGATCGACCTGAAAAAGGAGCGCAACTTTTTTGAGACCCGCGTCATCGACTACCAATCGGGTGGTGCGCTGTCGTGGGAGTAGGCGCCGTCGCGTGACATCGCGTCGGCAAGTGAGAGATCAAGATTCGCGGGAACAGAGCGGCGCCCACGAGCGCTGCCGCCCCGCACCAGGATTCATCGGACTGGGGCGCCCCTCCTGGGCAGTCCACGGGCGATGAATAGCCACTGGCCGACGACGCGTCGGAAGCCGGTGGTTCCATGTCAACTTGATCAAGGAGAAACGTGATGGCAACTGCGAAGAAGGCCGCTCGGAAATCGACGGCGAAGAAGTCTGCGAAGAAGTCGATGGGCGCCAAGAGGACCGGCGCCAAGCGCGCGGCCAAGAAGACCGGCGCGAAGCGCGCGGCCAAGAAGACCGGCGCCAAGAAGGCTGCCAAGAAGACCGCGCGCCGCGGTGCCAAGAAGTCGGCCAAGAAGGCCGCCAAGAAGGGCGGCGCCAAGAAGGCCGCCAAGAAGTCCGGTGCCAGAAGACGCGTCGCCCGAAAGGCTGGCGGTGCCAAGAAGGCCGCCAAGAAGGCGTCAGGCAAGAAGTCGGCTCGAAAGGCCCCTGCCAAGAAGGCTGCTTCGTCGATGGGCTCCGCGCCCAGCGCCGCTCCCGCGGCACCAGCGAAGACGGCCCTGAGCCCGCAAGCGGCGTGGCCGTTCCCGACGGGCAGCAAGCCCTGAGGAGACGCCTCGTCGTCACAGCCCGGCCCCGGCCGGGCTTTTTCTTGCCTTGATCGCGCGCCCGATCACGACGCTCAAAACAAGAAGCCGCCGAGGTCGGCGGCTCCGTCTCACTGACGCAGCAACTCAGTCGGGAAGGATCTGGGTGTCGGCGAAGCCGTGCGCCTGCGCCGCGACCACCGGGACGCCCATGTCGGCAATCTCGGCCCGCGTGCGGTCGCGTTCCGCGGAACGGACGACCTCTTCGAGCTGCGCCGCGCGACGCTTCGCGGCCTCGAGCTCCGCGGCCGCCTGCTGATGCACCTCGAGCTCGGCCTTGAGAAGGCCGATCTGCTGGCGCGCCTGCACCGTCTGCTGCTGCGAGAAGAGACGGCCTTTCTCGCTCTTCTGCAGCCGGTGCGCGGCGGCGATGAGCTTGCGCCCGTACCACCATCGGCAGCCGGCCCACATGACGACGGAAGCGACGGCGATCGCGATCGGGATCGCCACCGCGAGCACGCCGGCTTGACGGATGTCCATGGAGGCGTCTTCGGCGGAAGCTTCTTGTAACTTGAGGCTCAGGCGTCGACGAACGTGCGATCCAGCACATGATTCTGACCGCCGCGGCTCGCGATCTTGAGCGCGCCGAGGCGGTTGCCGAGACGGGCGCAGTCGGCGAGCGACCAGCCGCGCTCGAGGCCGTACAGCAAGGCAGCGCGAAACGCGTCGCCGCAGCCGGTCGGATCGACGACGTCGGTGGCGACGACGCCGGGGATCGCGGTGCGCGCTCCCTGCTGCCACAGCTCGCAGCCGTGTGCCCCGAGCGTGACGACGATGCCGCGCAGGTGTGAGCGCGACATCTCCTCGAGCGAACGTCCGCTGCGCTCGACCAGCATCTGCGCCTCGTAGTCGTTGACCGCGACCCAGCTTGCGCGATCGACGAACGCGCGCAGCTCGTCGCCGTCGAACATCGGCAGCCCCTGGCCGGGATCGAAGATGAACGGGATCTTCGCCGCTGCGAGCTGGCTCGCGTGCTCGAGCATGGCGGTGCGGCCGTCGGGCGCGATGATGCCGATCTTGAGCGCGGCGTCGGACGGCACCGCGGTCTCGTGCGCCCATTGCATCGCGCCCGGATGGAATGCCGTGATCTGGTTGTTGTCTTGGTCGGTGATGATGAACGCCTGCGCCGTGTACGACTCGGTCACGGCGCGGACGTGCTCGGTCGTCGCGCCCCACGACTGCAGGCGCGCACGGTAGTCGTCGCCATCGACGCCGAGCGCGGCGACGACGACCGGTTCACCGCCGAGCGCGGCGAGGTTGTACGCGATGTTGCCTGCGCAGCCGCCGAACTCGCGCCGCAGCGTCGGCACCAGGAACGAGACGTTGAGGACATGCAGCTGGTTGGGCAGGATCTGCTCGGCGAAGCGCCCGCCGAAGTTGGCGATGCTGTCGTAGGCGAGCGATCCACAGACGAGGGCAGCCATGCGTTCTCCGTTCAGAAGGGTGGGTCGGCGCGGCGAACCGCGCGCCGGATTCAGGGATAGAAGATCTCGACGGTGTAGCCGACCACTCCGACCGGGCCGGCGGTGAGCATCACCTGCAGGCCTGCTTCGGCGTTGGGCTGCAGCACCTCGGCGGCTTCGAGGTCGCGCGGCGCGAGGACGCGGCGCGCGACGAGTCGCCCGGTCGCGTCGGTGAGCGCGAGATCGATCGAAGGCGTCGTCACCGGAACGGCGCTGCGGCTCTTCAGCGTCACCGAAAGCACGAACGTATCGGGCGCTGGCGCGCGCGTCAGCGCGGTGTTCTCGACGACGACGTCCTCGATGCGGCGAGGTGCCTCGATGCGGCAGCCGGCGATGCGGCACCACGAGAGCAGGAGACCGCGCAGCGAGGGCGAACGCGCCGCGATCGCGTCGCGATCGTGGTGCACGACCTGCAACGCGAGCACGGCGGCGGCGGCGACCGCGATGAGCGCGAGCACCGCGCGCACCTTGCGGCTGTGCCAGCGCGCGCGACGATCGGCGCGGCGGACGAACTCCGGATGCGACACGCTTTCGAGCGGCAGCGCGCCGGCGTCGGTCGACGGCAGGACGTCGAGCTCGGCCTCGGCTTCCGGAAGCGGGTTGTCCGGGAACAGGTCGGAGTCGAAGCGCGCGTCGGAGAACTCGACGCGATCGCGGCCGCCGAGCTCGACGGCGGGCTTGGGCTTCGGATGCTCGGTGCGCTTGCGCGGGCCGAACAGGCGAGCATCGATCGGATCCGCGAGCAGCTCGCCGAGGTCGGTCGCCGGCTCCTCGCTGCCGCTCGAGTCGCCGCCGTCGCCGATCTCCTCGACCGCCGGCTGGGTCGACGGCGTGCGCCGCGAGCCCGTCTTGGCGGTGATCGTCGGCTCGGCTGCCGGCGGGTAGCGCAGCGTCTTCTCGAAGTCGTCCTTGCGCGAAGGCGGCTGCGGCTCTTCGGCCGCGCTCGAACGCGCCCTCGACGCGCCCTCGCCAGCGGCCTCGTCGCCGGACGCGAGGTCGATGTGTTCCTGCCAGTCGCTCGGCACGTCGCGGCCGAGGTCGAACAGCCCCTCGAGGGCGTTGAAGACGGCGTTGCAGCGACCGCAGCGCACCCATCCTTCGGAGACCTTGAGCTGGTCCTGGACGATTCGAAACGCCGTCCCGCACGTGCTACAGCGCGTTGCCAGACTCATCGCGAAATCATGCCATGCGCGAGTTCGCCGTTCGTCGGCCGGCGAGGAGCACCCAGCCTTCGTCGTGCGCGACCGCGTCGAGTGCGAGCCACGGGGCGTACGCCGCTCGCAGCGCATCGGTTTGGCGATCGAGGATGCCCGAGAGGACGAGCGCACCACCGTCGTCGACGAGCGCGGCGAGCGCCGGCGCGAGCAGCTCGAGCGGCGCGGCGAGGATGTTGGCGACGACGAGCGCGTAGCGGCCGGCGGCGATCTCGGGTGCGCCGGCGCGGACGACGACGCCGTTGGCGAGCGCGTTCGCGCGCGTCGTCTCGACCGCTGCAGGATCGACGTCGACGGCGTCGACCTCATGGGCGCCGAAGCGGCTCGCTGCGATCGCGAGCACTCCGGAGCCGCAACCGTAGTCGAGCGCGCGCGGCCACTCGATCGCTCCAGCGTCACCGTTCTCCGCGATCCAGCGCAGGCACATCCGCGTTGTCGGATGCGTGCCGGTGCCGAACGCGCGGCCGGGGTCGAGGCGGATCACGTGGCGCGCGTCGGCCGGAACTTCGCTCCACGTCGGCACGATCCAGAAGCCGTCGCCGATGCGGCACGGCCCGAACTGCGCCTGCGTCAGCCGCACCCAGTCGTGGTCCTCGACCGCCGCGATCGCGACGACGTGAACGACGTTGCTGCTGCGCGCGGCGACTGCAGCGGCGGCAGCGGTCGCCTGCGCTTCGTCGGCGAAGAGCGCGGTGACGCGGGCGTGGGCCCACGTGCCGCCGGCGGCGACGCCCGGCTCGTCGAACACGGGCTGCTCGGCGTCGCTGCCGGCGTCGGCATCCTCGATCGAGACCGAAAGCGCGTCGAGCTCGTCGGCGAGGAGGTCGCTCAATGCGTCGACCGCGGCGGCGGGGACGAGAAGCGCGAGCGCGTGCATCGCCCTAGCGCTTGTGTTGGTCGAGCCAGCCTTCCAGGTAATGGATGCTCGTTCCGCCCTCGATGAACTTGGCGTCGACCATCAGCTCGCGGTGGAGCGGGATGTTGGTCTGGATGCCTTCGACGACCGTTTCCGAAAGCGCGGTTCGCATCCGCGCCAGCGCCTGCTCACGGTTGTCGCCGTGGACGATGATCTTGCCGATCATCGAGTCGTAGTTGGGTGGCACGACGTAGTTCGTGTAGGCGTGCGAGTCGACGCGAACGCCGGGGCCGCCCGGCGGATGCCACATCGTCACGCGGCCTGGCGACGGCGTGAACTTGAACGGATCCTCGGCGTTGATCCGGCACTCGATCGCGTGGCCGCGGCATGCGATCGCGCGCTGCGGAAACGGCAGCTTCTCGCCGGCGGCGATCCTGATCTGCATCTGCACGATGTCGATCCCGGTCACCCACTCGGTCACCGGGTGCTCGACCTGGACGCGGGTGTTCATCTCGATGAAGAAGAACTCGCCGTTCTCGTACAGGAACTCGAACGTGCCGGCGCCGCGATAGTTGATCTTCTTGCACGCCGCGATGCAGCGCTCGCCCATCTTCTCGATGACGCGGCGCTGGATGCCTGGCGCCGGCGCCTCCTCGATGATCTTCTGGTGGCGGCGCTGCATCGAGCAGTCGCGCTCGCCGAGCCAGACTGCGTTCTTGTGCGTGTCGGCGAGGACCTGGATCTCGACGTGGCGCGGGTTCTGGAGAAACTTCTCCATGTAGACCGTCGGATTGCCGAAGGCTGCGCCGGCCTCGGCACGCGTCGTCTGCACCGCGTGGATCAGCGCCGCTTCGGTGTGCACCACGCGCATGCCGCGCCCGCCGCCGCCGCCCGCGGCCTTGATGATGACCGGGTAGCCCACGGCCGAGGCGACGCGCCGGATCTCCTTCGGGTCGTCGGGCATCGGGCCCTCGGAGCCGGGAACCACGGGGATGCCAAGTTCCACCGCCGCTTTCTTGGCGGTGATCTTGTCGCCCATGATCTCGATGTGGTGGGCGGAGGGGCCGATGAAAGTGATCTTGTGCTCGGCGAGAATCTGCGCGAAGCGCGCATTTTCACT
>DATJIM010000264.1:0-17213 GCA_035493195.1 Caldimonas sp. | reverse complement strand
TCGTCGACGACGTCTATCGTTTCCCCTCTCCGCGCATTGGTTGTTCGCGCGTTTTCGCAGCGCTATAAGTGTTCACGGCGAACACTCGAAAGTCGTGAACAAGTCGTTCGCCGCATGCCGGATCGAGGGTCGGCAGGGGTCGAGTCGTCCGGCGCCTTTCGATGAGCGAGGAGACGAAATGACGACAACCAGCAGAACGTTGAGTGCGGCGCTCTCAGCCGTGGCAATCGCAGCAGCTGCATTGGGAGGCAGCGCACAGGCGCAGGTGTCCCAGAGCGGCGAGCAGAAGAACATGCGCCGCGTCGGGCACACCGACCTCCAGGGTCGACCCGCGTATCAGCCGAACACGATCGTCTATCCCGACGGCAGGACGATCGCCTTCGTCGGCACGCACGGCGGCTCGAAGCCGAACCCGCTCAAGGGCGGCGCGGTCGAGTTCAACGGCACGATGATCATCGACGTGACCCGGCCGAACCAGCCGGTCGAGAAGTTCCACATCCCCGTGCCGGTGAGCGGCGGACAGGCGCAGATGGCGCGCATGTGCCTCGGCTCCGACCTGCCCGGAGGAACTCCAGGACACGTCTACCTGCTGCGCAACGTGCAGGGCAGCTCTGCGTCGGGCTACGAGATGTGGGACGTCACCGACGTCAACAACCCCGCCCTCGTCGGCGCGATGCGCGGGCTCACGAGCACGCACAAGCTCTACTGGGAATGCCAGACCGGCATCGCGTACATGCCTGGCAGCATCACCTCGCAGGCGTGGCGCCAGCCGCAATCGATGGTGATCGTCGACTGGTCGAATCCGGCGAGTCCGGTCTATCTCCGCACCCATGGACTTCCGGGATCGCAACCGACCGGAACCGGGCCGGTGCCGCCTTCGCTGCACGGCGCGATTTCCGGTCGTGAGAACCCGAACTGGACGCGCAAGCTCGCCCGCGGCGCCACCGCGAGCGACATCGTCGGCAACCGCGTCTACGCGGCCTGGGGCGTCGGCGACGACGGCGTGATCCAGGTGCTCGACCGCAGCAAGCTGCTGCCGCCACCGTACGGAACGTTCATGGGCGACCGGAACAATCCGACCAACGACGACCTCAATTCCGCGCAGGTGTCGATCCTCTACATGTCGCCTGATCAGGGCGGCCACACGAGCATGCCGGTGTTCGGGATGACGCCGGCGAGCTACCAGGACTTCACCGAGTTCCAGGTGCGCGACATCGTCGTCATCACGTCGGAGGCCACCTCCGACATGTGCAAGGAAGCCCCGCACTGGGCGTTCCTCGCCGACTTCACGGTCGAGAACTCGATCACCGCGCCGCCGGGCACGCGCGTCGAGCAGAACCCGTGGCAAGGCCCGATGGTGCTCTCGACGATGTCGGTCGATCCACGCTCGGGTGACAAGTACCCGCGGGGCGACTACTGCAAGCGAGGCGCGCGCTTCGGCGTGCACTCGAGCGAGGAGAACTTCAGGAATCCGTACTACGGCAGGCTGACGTTCCTCGCCTACTTCACCGGCGGCGTGCGGATCTGGGACATCCGCGAGCCGCAGGCGCCGCAGGAAGTCGGCTTCTACGTTCCCGTCGCCAACCAGAACACGACGGCCACCGGCTACATGACGAACAACGTCGAGGTCGACAACCGCGGCTTCGTCTACATCGTCGACCGCAACGGCTCTGGCCTCGACATCCTGCGCGTCACCGGCCGGGCGCGCCGGGTCGCGTTCCCGAACGACCCCGATCACTCCGCAGACGACGACTGATCGGCCCTGCAGTGCGGCAGCGCGGCCCGCAGCCGGGCTGTTGCACGTGCATCGCGGGACCGGCGATCCGCCGGGACCTGCACCACGAGAAGGACTTGGATCTCACGACCCAGGTCCTTTTTCTTGGCGCGGCTCGACCCGGACCCGCGATCCGCGCGGGGCTCGCGCGCGAAGCACGCTTCAGGACGTTTAAGCCCGTTCTTCAGCGCGCTTCAAGACGGAGGCGCGTGCGGCGACGACAGTGGCTCCCGTCGCCACGCACCACGGTGCAGTCCAGGAGTCGCCATGAACCGCTCGACCAAGGTCCGCTTCGCCGCTTTCGCCGCCTCGCTGCTCGTCACCTTCGCGGTGGTCGATTCGATCGCCCTCTACGCCTACGCGCCACCCGCCGATTCGGCCGTGGTCGTCGCGTCCACGCTGCATTAGCGGCATCCCGTCCACCGCGCCGCGGTGGCTTCCACGCGGATCGCATCGCCCGCGTCCGCGCCACCATCGACCCCGCCACGGCGGGTCGAACCTTCCACCCATCGAGGAGAAGACATGAACCGCACTTCGAACGTCTACCTTCTGCAGATCGCCTGCGCCGGCGCCGCGGTCTTGCTGTCCCTTCCTGCACCAGCGCGCGAGATCGAGTGCTCGGCTGCGCCGAGCGCGTTGCAGCAGCGCCTCCTCGCCAAGGCCGACGAAGGGACCGAGGCGCTGCGGCGCTTCGTTTACATCCGCCGCGCGATCCTGCAGCTGGACGTCCGCGAGACCGCGGAATGGGCCGAGGCGTGGCACGTCGCCAACGCCGCCTGCGCCGAACGGGCAACGGCCGACGCGCCACGAGTGCCGGTCGCCGTCACGCGATGAAGCGATCGCGGCACGCGCGACCGAGCGTGACCCGCGTGTAGGATCGTCGCGATCCGGCCGGTCGGCGCGACGGCCGGCGAGCGCGGAGCTGACGTGTGAGCGTTGCCTATCGCTTCGGGTCGTTCGAGCTGCAGCCGATCCAGCGCCGGCTGTTCGCCGACGGCGAGGCCGTTGCCCTCGGGGCGCGTGCGTTCGACGTGCTGCTGGCCCTGGTCGAGCGTGCCGGCGAGCTCGTCACCAAACAGGCACTCCTCGATTCAGCATGGCCGGGCCTCGTGGTCGAGGAAAACAATCTCCAGGTCCAGATCGGGACCCTGCGCAAGCTGCTCGGCGCGCAAGCAATCGCGACGATTCCCGGCCGCGGCTATCGGTTCGCGCTCGCGCTCGAGAGCGCCGACGTCGTGACGGCGGTCCGGGCACCAACGCCGGCGATCGAAGACGAAGCCGCCGAAGGACCCGCCCCGGAGCGACCGACACTCTTCGGTCGCGATGCCGACCTCGCCGCGTTGCGGTCACTCGTTCACGAGCATATGGTCGTCACCGTCGTTGGCCCGGCCGGCATCGGCAAGACCCGCCTCGCGCGCGAGTTGGCACGACAGCACGCGGAAGGCATCGAAGACCGTGTTCGGATGGTCGAGTTCGCGCCGCTCGCCGATCCGGCACTGGTCGCCCCGACGGTCGGTCTGGCCTTTGGCCTGACGGTCGGCGATGGTTTCGCCGGCTTCGAGAACGCGCTGCAGTCGGTCGTCGCCGAGCACCTGCTGCTCGTCCTCGACAACTGCGAGCACCTGCTCGATGCTGTCGACCACGTGGTGACGGCGGTGCGCCGCAACGCGCCCGGTGTGCGCGTGCTCGCGACGAGTCAGGAGCTGCTGCGGCACCCGGAAGAGCACGTCTACCGCGTCGGCCCGTTGCAGCTTCCCGCCGACGCGGATCCGGCACGCGCCCGCGCAGCCGGCGCCATCCAGCTCTTCGTCGCTCGCGTGCAGGCAGTCGATCCTCGCTTCGTTCTCGACGCGACCAATGTCGCCGGGGTGATCGAGATCTGCCGCCGGCTCGACGGCATCCCGCTCGCGCTCGAGCTCGGCGCGGCGCGGGTTCCGCTGCTCGGCGTCGAGGGCGTGCGCCAGCGCCTCGACGAGCGCTTTCGCCTGCTCACCGGCGGCGCGCGCGTCGCGTTGCGACGCCACCAGACGCTGCGGGCGGCGCTCGAATGGAGCCACGGCCTGCTCGCGCCAGCCGAGCAGACGGTGTTCGCGGCGCTCGGCGTGTTCTCGGGCAGCTTCTCGCTCGAATCTGCGCAGGCGCTCGTCGCCGCAGGCGGCATGGACGCGTGGGACGCGCTCGAGCACCTCGGCGCGCTCGTCGACAAGTCGCTCGTCACGGTGGAGGGTGCGAGCACCACCACGCCACGGTACCGGCTGCTCGAGACCACCCGCGCGTTCGCGCTCGAACAGCTCGCCGCCCAAGGCTCGACCTTGGACTGGCTGCGCCGGCACGCCGAGGTGACGCTCGGCATCTTCGAGCGCGCGCATCGCGAGCTGATGAGCGGCACGCCGTCGGCACGGATGATCGACCGCCTCGCGCCAGAGCTCGACAACCTGCGCGGCGCCCTGCGCTGGGCGAGCGAGGAAGGCGGCGACGACCGCATCGCGGTGGCGCTCTTCGGCGCTGCGGTCGCCGGCCAGGGCCACTTTCAATACGTCGCGCTCAGCTCCGAGACGTGGCGCTGGCGCGAGGTGCTGCGGCCGCGCGTCGACGCGTCGATACCCCCCGCGCTGGCCGCGCGCTTCTGGCTGGCGTGCGCTGAATGGGGTGCCTCGATGGCGCCCAGAGGCGCGTTGGAGGACGCGCGCCGTGCCCTCGCGCTCTACCAGTCCCTCGGCGAGCGGCTGCCTACGTTCCGCAGCTGGCAGGCACTCTCGTTCGTGCTGACGGGACTCGGGCGGCACCAGGAGTCCATCGCCGCTCTCGAAGAGACCCTCGCCTTGCGCGATCCGCACTGGCCGCCATGGATACTCGCCATCTTCGACAACGTCGCGAGCATCGTGTACGCGGGAGCCGGCGACACCGCGAGGGCGCGCGAGCATCTGCTCGCCATCCGCGCCGTCTACTCGCTGAGCGGCGCGGTCGACGAGCTGATCACCGAGTCGCTGATCATCGACCTCGACGTCGCCGAAGGCCGCTTCGAGCAGGCCGCCGAGGCGGCAGCCGCGCTCCTTGCACGCCCGGAGACGATGGTCATCCGGTGGACCGATGGACGCGGGCTGCGCGTGCTGGCGACCGCGCTCGCGCTCGGTGGGCGTCTCGACGAGGCTGAGCGCGTGTACCGCGCGGCGCTCGAGCGGGTTCGCCGTCACTTCGGCCACGGCGCCGCGGTTCTCATCGATGCAGCGACGTGGCTCGCTCGCAAAGGGCGCCTCGAGGACGCTGCCCGCGTATGTGCGTACGCCAATGCCGCCCACGAGCGCGACGGCCGCACGCCGCGTCTGGTGGCGCGCAGGTTGCGCGATCAGCTGCGTGCGGAGCTCGCCGCCAAGCTTCCCGCGGCAACGCTCGAGCGACTCGAGCGGGAAGGCCGCGCCCTCAGCGACGAGGCCGCGAGCACGCTCGCGTTCTCGCCGCAGTAAATCGACCCCGCCGAATCGCGCACGATGCAGCCCACCTAGCGCGGCGTCGGCGCGAAGGCGGTATGCCATCCGCGCCAGGAACAGTCGCGCGCGCGTGGCGTAGGCGCCTGAAGCAATTGCTGTCGATCGATGAGCAAAGGGCCGCAGCCGTGTAGAAACGGCAACCGAACGGCAACCAACGCTGCTGCCGAGGCCTACAACGACGAAGGGGTTAGCAGCTGCTTCGCTACTAACCCCCGTGTCTGTTGGCGCGGCTGGCAGGATTCGAACCCACGACCCCTTGGTTCGTAGCCAAGTACTCTATCCAACTGAGCTACAGCCGCCGAGCCTTCAATTGTAGCAGCGCACCCTCAGCCCTCGCGCGCCGCGTTCTCGAAGCAGCGCGCTGCGCGCGCCGCGTCGTTCTCGCGGGTCGCGAGCTCGGCAAGCGCGATCCAGGCCTTGCGGCGCGTCGTCGTCGGCAGCGCCGTGTCGTTCGCCGCCTGCTCGAGGAGCGCACGCGATTTGCCCCAGAGGCCGCGCTCGGCGAGCGCGCGGCCGGCGGCGAGCGCGACGGCACCGTCGCGCGGCAGCGCCTGCGACGCAGCGTCGAGGCGCGGCAGCCACTCTGGCCCGATGCCGCTCACCGCGCCCGCGAGCGCGTCGGCGACCGCCCAGCGGTCTTCGGGTGCGAGCTCGGCGATCTCGTCCCAGAGCGGTCGAAGCCACGCGCGCGCATCGTCGGGGCTGCCGAGCGCAGTCGCCTGCGCCCCGGCGCGCGCCGCGATGAACGCGTCGCGGCGATCGGCGGGGTCGAGCGACATCCAGAGCCTGCGCAGCTGGTCGATGTCGTGCGCGGCATCGAGCGCTTCGAACGCAAGCGAGCGGACCAGGCCCGCCGCCGCGACGGTCGAGAAGCCTTGGTGCTTGATCAGCAGCCGCGCGGTCCTGAGCGCTTCCTGCGGCTGGCCACCGAGCCGCGCCGCCTGCAGCTTCAGCCTGAGCGCATGGGTTCGCCGCGCGACGCCGTGCGGCAGCGCGTTGAGCAGCTCGATCGCGCGCGGCGCGTCGCGGTCGTCGAGCGCCCATTCGGCGGCGAGGAGCCGCGCGCCCTCCTCGGCCGAGCGCGCCGAGGCACTGTGCTGCGAGAGCTCGAGCGCGCGACCGAGCTCCTGGTCGCGCAGGGCTCGGTTCTGCAGCCGATGCGCGCTGCCCGCGGCGAGCAGGTGGCCGAGGACGGTGAACTCGTTGTCCTGCGCTAGCTCGGGCGTCTCCGCCTGGATCGCCAGTGCGCGCTGCGCCGACTTCTGCGCGCGCGTGTAGCGGCCGCCGAAGTACTCGGCGAGCGCTTCTCGCAGCGCCGCCTGGCCGGTGCGGTCGCGCCGCGCGGTGCGCCACTCGCGCGCGCGCTGCGGCATGCCGATCAGCGCGTTGATCGCCTGGAAGACGGCGACGAGCAGGAAGCAGGTGCCGATCAGCAGCAGCACGAAGAAGTTGAGCGACAAGTCGAGCCGCCACGCGCCGAGATAGAAGCTGGCGAGGCCGTCGTTGGCGCCGAGCGTCGCCGCCGCGACGACGGCGACCGCGAACAGAAGCAGGAACCAGATCGCGAGACGCACGCTCGGGCCCGTGCGCGCGCTAGCGCGGCCCCGCCACGGCGGCGAGCGCGGTGAAGGTGTCGTCGGGACGTGCCGGGGCCGACTGGCGCGCCTGCTGCGCGACCTGCATCAGCACGTCGAGCATGACCTGGGTCCGCTTCGACGAGCGGTCGGCGTAGCGCTCGATCGTCTCGATCGCACGGCGGACGTCGAACTGCGCCGCGTCGAACTGGCGCGCGAGCAGCGACAACCGCGCGTTGAGCAAGCGCAACTTCAGGTTCTCGCGCAGGAACACCGCCTGGTCGGGAGCGACGAGCATCGCTTCGGGATGGTCGATGCGGGTGACGCGGACGAGCGAGCGGATCTCGCTCCACACGCCGTCGGCGAAGGTGCGGCTCGCCTGCCCGAACTGGCTCGACAGCCAGTTGCCAAAGCTGCCGGCCGGCGCCGATGCCGGTGCCGACGCCGGCGCAGCGGCACGCGCCGCGCCGCGGGCGAGGTCGCGCCGCTGCTCTGCGGCGGCGAGCAGCGGCAGGTCGTCGACCATGCGCACCGCCTCCTCGATCTTGATCGAAAGCGTCGCGACGTCGGCGACGCTGGCGGCGCGGATGCGGTCGAGGTCTCGCGCGAGGGCGCGCCGGACAGGCTCGAGACGCGGCTGGTTGGCGTGCGCGAAGCGGTCGTCGACCTGCTTCAGCGCGGCGACGACGGGCTCGGAGCTGCCGGTCAGCGCGCTCTGCTGCAATGCGGCGCGCAGCGTCGCTTCGCCGTCGGCGACGAGGTTGTCGTCGCGTGCGCGCGCGACCGACTGGACGAGCGCCTCGAGCTGCGAGCGCTGCAGCGCGACCTCGTTGAGGCGCGCGTCGAGGATCGCGACCTTTGCCGCGGCATCGCGCGCGCCGTCCTGCGCCTGGCGCGCGACGAGGGTTGCCTCGGTGACGAGCGTCGCGCTCTCCTGCTGCCGCTTGACGAGCTCGCGTTCGCTGCCGTGGACGCGCTCGTTGGCGCGCCATGCGAAGACGAGCGCGGCGATCGCGAGCAGCGCGAGGAGGACGACCGCGATGCGCAGCGTGCGCACCGACGACGCCGACGCCGTGTCCGGCACAGGGACGAGCTCGCGCGGCTGCGGGGCTGGCGAGGTTGCGTCGTTCACGGTTCGATCGATTGTATGCAGGCGACCACCGCATCGACCGTCGCACCGCATTCGACGACGGTGCCGAAGCCGAGCGCGCGCGCACGCGTCGCGATGCGCGGATGGGTCGCGAGCGCACGCGCGTTCTGCCAGCGCGCGTCGCCCGCGGCGCGCGCGAGGTTGGCGATCGCCTCCGAGCTGCTGAAGAGCCAGACGACGTCGGCGGCCGCGACGAGCGCATCGATGCGCTCGCGCGCCGCACCGGCGAACATCGGCGCGACGCGCCGGTACGCGCCGACCGTCTCGAGCGCCGCGCCGGCGTCGCGAAGACGGTCGGCGAGCCAGTCGCGGCCGCCGTCGCCGCGGACGACGAGGACGCGCGACCCGCTCCAGTCGCGGCCGCGCAGACGTTCCCAGAGCGCCTCGGAGTCGAACTGCGCCGCTTCGATCGTCGGGCTGACGATCGAAGCGGCCGGGCAGCCGGCGCGCAGCAGCGCTTGCGCGGTGCCGGGTCCGGGCGCGGCGGCAGCGACGTCGTCCGGCCACGCGATGGCATCCGGCCGTGCGGCGAAGAAGTGCTCGACCGCATTGGCGCTGACGAACACGACGAGCCGATGGCTCGCGATCTTTTGCCAGGCGTCGACCAGCGGCGCAGGGTCCTCGGCCGCGGCGATCTCGATCAGCGGCAGCGCCTCGGCGTCGATGCCGCGCTCGCGCAGCTGTTCGACCCACGCCGCCGCTTGCGCCGCCGGCCGCGTGACGACGACGCGGAGCGGCAGCGGCGCGCTCACGGCGCGTCCGGCGTTGCCCCGAGACGCTCGGCGGCTTCCAGATACGGCGCCACGCCGGCGGCGAGGAGCGCCCGCGCGGCGTCGCTGCCGAGCGCTTCGGCGGCGCGTTCGTCGACGACCTGGCCGGTGCGCTGGGCGCGAAGCAGCGGCGCCGCGTGGTCGCCAGGATGGCCGACGGCAGCATCGAGGACGAGCGCGTCGCCCCGCCAGCTCGCGTGCGCGGCGAGCGGCATGCTGCAGCTGCCGCCGAGCGCGCGCGAGACGGCGCGTTCGGCCGCGACCGCGAGCCTGGTCGGCACATGCGTGAACGAAGCCAGGCGCGCGCGCAAGGCATCGTCGTCGGCGCGCGTCTCGATCGCAAGCGCGCCCTGCCCGGCGCACGGCAGCATCTCGGTCGTCGCGAAGCGCGCGCGGATGCGGTCGCCGGCGCCGAGCCGGATCAGGCCGGCGGCGGCGAGCACGATCGCCTCGTATCGGCCTTCGTCGAGCTTGCGCAGCCGCGTGTCGAGATTGCCGCGCAGCGGCTCGACGCGCAGATCGGGGCGCAACGCCGCGAGCTGGACGACGCGGCGCAGGCTCGACGTGCCGACGACGACGCCGGCAGGAACGTCGGCCAGCCGCGCGTGCCGGCCCGACACCCAGGCGTCGCGCGCGTCCTCGCGCTCGAGCACCGCAGCGAGCGCGAAGCCCGCCGGCAGGTCCATCGGCACGTCCTTCAGCGAATGGACGGCGATGTCGGCGCGGCGGTCAGCGAGCGCGGTCTCGAGCTCCTTGACGAAGAGGCCCTTGCCGCCGACCTTGGCGAGGGTCCGGTCGAGGATCTGGTCGCCGCGCGTCGTCATCGGCAACAGCGTGACGTCGACGTCGCCCGCGCGCATCAGGAGTGCGCGAACGTGCTCCGCCTGCCAGAGCGCGAGGCGGCTCTCGCGCGTCGCGATGACGATCGGCCGGGGCATGCGGACGATCGTAGCAGGCACGTCTCCTGCATCATCGCCGGTCATGGCCACGAACGCCCGCGACGCGCACCTTGCCGCACAGAAGAACCAGCCGCTCGTCGACGACATCCGGCTGCTCGGCCGCATCCTCGGCGACGTCCTGCGCGAGCAGGAAGGCGAGGCGGCGTTCGCGCGCGTCGAGAAGATCCGCAAGCTCGCGGTCGCGTACCGGCTGAAGCGCGACAAGAGCGCCGGCCGCGACCTCGACCGAGTGCTCGCGCGGCTGAGCGGCGACCGCGCGGTGAGCGTGATCCGCGCGTTCAGCTACTTCTCGCACCTCGCCAACATCGCCGAGGACCGCCACCATCTGCGACGACGCGCGTTCCACGAACGCCGCGGCGACCTGCAGGAAGGATCGCTCGCGCTCGCGTTCGAGCGCCTCGCCCGCCGCGGCATCGACGCCCGGCGCATCGCCGCGACGCTCAACCGCGCCTTCATTTCGCCGGTGCTCACCGCGCACCCGACCGAGGTGCAGCGAAAGAGCATCCTCGACGCCGAGCGCGCGATCGCCGAGCTGCTCGCGGCGCGCATGCCCACGGCGGGCACGCGCGAACTCGATGCCAACGAGGCAATGCTGCGCGCGCGGGTGACGCAGCTCTGGCAGACGCGGATGCTGCGCACCGCCAAGCTCACCGTCGAGGACGAGATCGACAACGCGCTCAGCTATTACCGCGCGACGTTCCTCGCGCAGATCCCGATCCTGTACGAGGAGATCGAGACGGCCCTGCCGGGGCATGCGATCGCGCCGTTTTTCCGCATGGGCCAGTGGATCGGTGGCGACCGCGACGGCAATCCGTTCGTCGACGCGACGACGCTCGTCACCGCGTTCGCGCACCAGTGCGAGACCGCGCTTCGACACTATCTCGCGCAGGTGCACGAGCTAGGCGCCGAGCTCTCGAACTCGGCGACGCTTCAGCCGGTCGCGCCGGCGTTGCGCGCGCTGGCCGACGCATCGGGCGACACCAACCCGCACCGCCAAGACGAGCCGTATCGCCGCGCGCTGATCGGCGTCTACGCGCGGCTGGCGGCGACACTCCTCGCGCTCACCGGCACCGAGGCGCTGCGCCACGCGGTGACGCCGAGCGCGCCCTACCCGGCGGCGGGCGACTTCCTTGCCGACCTGCGGACGATCGCCGAGTCGCTCGCGTCGCACCACGCCGAGGCGCTGGTGCGGCCGCGCCTGGCGCCGCTGATGCGCGCGGTGCAGGTGTTCGGTTTCCACCTCGCGACGGTCGACCTGCGCCAGAGCTCGGACAAGCACGAGGCCGTCGTCGCCGAGCTGCTCGCCGTCGCGCGCATCGAGCGCGACTACTCGGCGCTCGACGAGGCGGGCAAGCGCGCTCTCCTGCTCGGCGTGCTCGGCGACGCGCGGCCGCTGCGCATCGGCGCGAGCGAACGAGCCGACGCGTATTCAGCCGAGACCCTGAAGGAGCTCGAGATCTTCGAGGCCGCTGCCGAGATGCTGCGCCGCTTCGGCCGCGAGGCGCTGCGCCACTGCATCATCTCGCACACCGAGAGCGTCAGCGACCTCCTCGAGGTGCTCGTGCTGCTCAAGGAAACGGGGCTCGTCCGGGGCACGCTCGACAACGACGACGATGCGACAACCGCGCTCATCGTGTCGCCGCTGTTCGAGACGATCGAAGACCTGCGCGGCGCCGCGACGATCATGCGCGAGTACTACGCGCTGCCGGGAATCGCGGCGATGGTCCAGCGCTCGGGCGCCGAGCAGGACGTCATGATCGGCTACAGCGACAGCAACAAGGACGGCGGCACG
This sequence comes from Caldimonas sp., assembly GCA_035493195.1. Lineage (GTDB taxonomy): Bacteria > Pseudomonadota > Gammaproteobacteria > Burkholderiales > Burkholderiaceae_C > Schlegelella_A. Next base: position 5,706 of record DATJIM010000264.1, on the reverse strand, counting down.
TTCACGAGCAACTGGGAGCTGTATCGGGCGGAGATCGCGCTCGTGCAACTGTTCGCCGAGCTCGGTGCCTCGCACCGGATCACGCTGCGCCTCTTCCACGGCCGCGGCGGCACCGTCGGCCGCGGCGGGGGCCCCAGCTACCAGGCGATCCTGGCGCAGCCGCCGGGGACAGTGAACGGCCAGATCCGTCTCACCGAGCAAGGCGAAGTGATCGCATCGAAGTACGCGCAGCCGGAGATCGGCCGCCGCAACCTCGAGACGCTCGTCGCGGCGACGCTCGAGGCGACGTTGCTGCAGCCGACGCGGGCAGCGCCGCAGAGCTTCCTCGATGCTGCCGAGGCGATCAGCGCGGCGAGCATGGCAGCGTACCGGGCGCTCGTCTACGAGACGCCGGGCTTCGCCGACTACTTCTTCAGCGCGACGCCGATTCGCGAGATCGCGGAGCTCAACATCGGCTCGCGTCCGGCGTCGCGCAAGGCGTCGCGTCGGATCGAGGACCTGCGCGCGATCCCGTGGAGCTTCAGCTGGGGCCAATGCCGCGTCGGCCTGCCGGGCTGGTACGGATTCGGCCTCGGCATCGAGGCGTTCCTCGGCAAGGGCCGCGGCCGCAGCGACCGGCTCGCGCTGCTGAGGCGCATGGCGCGCGAGTGGCCGTTCTTCGCAACGCTGATCTCGAACCTCGACATGGTGATCGCCAAGAGCGACATGGCGATCGCCGCGCGCTACGCGGCGCTCGCCGAAGACCGGAGGGCGGGCCGGCGCATCTTCGCGCGCATCGAGGAAGAGTGGGGGCGGACGAACGCCGCGCTGACGCTTGTCACCGGCGAGCGGCACCGCCTCGCGAACAACCCCGCGCTCGCGCGTTCCATCGAGCACCGCTTTCCCTACCTCGACCCGCTCAACCATCTCCAGGTCGAGCTGATGCGGCGCTATCGCGCGAGTCGCAAGAACGATCCGAGCATGGACCGCGTCAAGCGCGGCATCCACATCTCGATCAACGGTCTGGCGGCGGGGTTGCGGAATACGGGATAGCGCTGGCGGCCGCCGATGCAGCCTCGAGCGCCGGCTGCGCACTCGACGCCGTCGACTCCGCAGCAGGCAAGGCAGCAGAAGCGAGCGTGGCGGACGCTGCGTCGGCGACCGCTTGCGCGACGGCCGGATCGGTCGGCGCGGCGTCATCAGCCCGCGCCGGGGCGGACTCTTTCAAAGGAGGTGGGATGAACGCGGCGGGACCGCCGTGCGACGCAACCCACGCGCGAGCCGTCCTCACTTCGCCGTCCCGCGCCCTGCGCGAGAACGACGCGAGCATGCGGCGCGCGCTGGCGCACGAGCCGGGTAGCTCGAAGAAGCCGGAGAACGTCGAGTTCGCCTCGGCCGATGCAGCCAGCGACAAGCCGCGCAGCTTGTCGATGCGGTCAGCGGGCCAGCCGAGTCGGCGTCCGATCGAGGCACCCATGAGCACAGCCAGAATCGAATCGGAGCGCTCGGTGAGCGTCTCCGCGGCGAGCTCGCACGCCTGGCGACGGTTGGCGTCGGCGAGCACCGGGCCCTTGCACGCCTGCGTCAGCGCGGTGAAGGGATCGTTGCGCGACGCGGCAATACCGACACCGTCCATTGCGAGCAGGAGCGCCGCGATGACGTCGACGTCGCTGGTGCCGGCACGATCGGCCACTTTGCCCGCGATCGCATACGTGCCTGTGTCGTAGCGCGCCGCCGTACCGATGCGATACAACGCCTCCTCCAACTGCGCAGCGTCGTTGCGGTTGCTCGCACGCTGAAGGATGTACAACCACGGCAACGCATTGCCGTCGTCGACACGCGCCCACTGCTCGACGTTGAGGAGCGCGCAGTTTCCCTGCGCGCTCGCCCTGAGGCATGGCTGCATCGCGAGGGCATAGACGCCCGGCTCGCTTGTCGCGGCAGCACGCTTCGCAAGCCGTTCGACGAGCCTCGCCGCGAGCTGACGATCGTCCTCGTGCCCGGCACACGATGGAGCCGCCGACGGCATCGACGCCGCAACGTCGCACGCACTCAGCGACTGAAGAGGAGTGCCGCCAGCGTTGTCTCGGCCGGCGCCTTGCAGCTCGAGCAGGGTCGCAATCGCGTCACCAACCTCGCCATCGCGACGCCGCAGGGCATCGAGCAGCGCGCGCTGGCTGGCGAGAACGTCGCGGTCGGCGGCGACCGCGGCGACATCCGCAGTGCCCGACGCATCGGGGGCGACCCAGCCGACGCCGCAGACCTCGATCAGCTCGGCGCCGCTCGCCGCCGTCTGCGGAAGCGCACGGCCCGCATCGGCATTCGACGAATCGGGCGCGGTCGCTGCAGGGTCGGGCAACGACGGCAGCGAAGGCATGGCCAGCACGGCCGCCGCTTGCGGGCTCGTCGGCGGATCCCAAGCGAAGACGAGGGCGCCGATGACCGCGAGCGTCCCGGCGATCCACACGATCGCCGGCCACACGCGCCGTTCGGGCGGAGGCCGGAAGGGAGGTTCGCCGGCAGCGCTCACCGAGCGATTCTCGAACCGTCGCGGGGCCGCTGCGTGCGTGCCGGCCGCGACCCTCGCCGCTCAGTGGCGGTCGGGAACGACGAGCGCCTCGCGCACCGCGGCGACCTGGCGACGCGAGACGGCGAGCCACTCGTTGACGGGAGCGATGCAGACGCCCCACGCCTCGGCGCCGTCGTCGTTGTCGGTCGCGACCGACCGGCGCTCGAGCGCGCGCACGGCACGCTTGGCGACGAGCGCATTGCGGTGGACGCGCAGGAAGCGGTCGCCGAGACGCTCGGCGAGCTCGGCGAGCGAGTCGTCGAGGACGTGCGTGTGCTCGGCGGTGCGCAGCGTCACGTACTTCAGCTCGGCCTTCATGTAGAGCACGTCGGCGACGGGGACGCGGATGATGCGGCCACGGTCGCTGACGACGATCACCGGGCCCTCGTCGTCCATCTTGACGGCGCCGCCGGGCTTGATCGGCGAGCCGAGGCGCTGCGCGACGCGGCGCAGCGCCGCCTGCAGCCGCTCGCGCTTGACGGGCTTGGTCAGATAGTCGACGGCGTCGAGGTCGAACGCCGCCAGCGCGTGCTCGGGGTGCGCGGTGACGAAGACGACCGCTGGCGCCGGCGTGCGCATGCGCAGCTCGGCGGCGAGCTGGGTGCCGTCGCGGCCGGGCATCTGGACGTCGAGCAGCAGCAGGTCGCAGTGGCGAGTCGCCAGCCAGACGAGCGCCTGCGCCGAGTTGCCAGCCTCGCCGACGACGACGGCGCTCGGCTCGGTGCACTCGGCGACGAGACTCCTCATCCGCATTCGCGCGAGCTCCTCGTCGTCGACGACGAGGACGCGCAGCGGCGCATCGAGAGGGGGATCGGACAGGGCTTGCGAAGGATCAGCACTCATAGCGGCACCACGATCTGAACTCGAAAGACATCCTGTTCCTGGCGCGTCTCGAACTGCGCCGCGACGTCGTGCATGAGGCGCAGACGTTCGCGGACGTTCTTGAGCGCCATGCCGTGCCCGGGCCGCGAAGGCTCGCGGGGCACGCTGTTGGCGATCGACAGCACCGCGCGGCCGAGCTTGACGCGCGTCTTGACGCGGATCACGCCGCCTTCGGTGGAAGGTTCGACGCCGTGGCGGACGGCATTCTCGACGAGTGGCTGCAGGATCAGCGGCGGCACCCGTGCCGACGCCGCCTGCGGATCGAGCTCCCACGCGACGTGCAGCCGGCTGCCGAAGCGGATCTGCTCGATGTCGAGGTAGCGGCGCGCGAGGTCGACTTCTTCGCCGAGCGACACCGCCTCGGTGCTCTCGGCGATCGCGACGCGGAACAGTTCGGCGAGGTCCTCGAGGACGCCTTCGGCCTTGCCGGGGTCGAGCCGCACGAGCGCGAGCGCGGTGTTGAGCGTGTTGAAGAGGAAGTGAGGACGGATGCGCGACTGCAGCTCGGCCAGGCGCGCGGTCGTCTCGGCCGGCAACGTCGCCTTGGCCATCAAGCGCAGCCAGAGAAAGATCGCCGCGGCCATCGCGGCGCCGGCGAGCGCGGGGCCGGGCCCGCGCAGCGCGCCGAAACCGGAGCCGCCGGGAACATCGGGCAGCAACAGCGAGATGAGACGCGAAGCACCGAAGGCAGAGACCGCGCCGAGCGCAACGACGGTCGCCCACTGCGCGGCGAGTGGCGCGCGCGCGAGCTGTGCCTTCAAACCACAGACGACGAGCAGCCAGAGCAGCACGGCGGGCAGCGCGACGCTCGCGCCGGCGGCGGTGAGCGTCGTCCACGACGCGAAGCCGGTGGCGCCGAACACCATGCCGATCGCCATCACGCCATGCACGAAGACGAGCGCGCGCAGCACGACGCCGACGTGGCAGACGTCGAACGCCGATTCGGGGCCACGGTGCGCCGCCTGCGCCGGCACGACAACGTCGAAGACGGTGTTGCCGAAGCCGGTCGTGCGCGGCGTCGTGCCGCCCGGGGCGGGAGCGGCCATGTCGAAGCTCATCGACGGTGAGACGCCGCCGATAGAATCGCGCACATCCTGAGATTGCACATCCCGGGATTGTCGCCAACCGATGCCCCGCCGTGGGGTGCTGCGGCGCCCCGGGCGCGCGCAATCCGTGCGATGCGCACGCTCGGGCAACCCCGAAACACGTTGCTTTCCATGTCCGCGAACCAGTTCGAGAAGAAATCCGAAGCCTGGTCGGCGCGCTTTTCGGAGCCGACGTCGGAGCTCGTGAAGCGTTACACGGCCAGCGTCGCGTTCGACCAACGCCTCTGGCGCGCCGACATCGAGGGCAGCCTCGCGCACGCGGCGATGCTCGCCGACCGCGGCGTCATCACCGCCGCCGACCTCGCCGCGATCCGCCGCGGCATGGCGCAGATCACCGAAGAGATCGAGAAGAAGACGTTCGAATGGAAGGTCGAGCTCGAGGACGTCCACCTCAACATCGAGGCGCGCCTCGTCGAACTCGCCGGCGACGCCGGCAAGAAGCTGCACACCGGGCGCTCGCGCAACGACCAGGTCGCGACCGACGTGCGCCTGTGGCTGCGCGAGGAAATCGAGGCGATCGGCGTGCTGCTCGGCGACGTGCAGCGCGCGCTCGTCGAGCTCGCTGCGCAGCACACCGAGACGATCCTGCCCGGCTTCACGCACCTGCAGGTCGCGCAGCCCGTGTCGTTCGCGCACCACCTGCTTGCGTACGTCGAGATGTTCGCGCGCGACGCCGAGCGCATGACCGAAGTGCGCTCACGCACGAACCGGCTGCCACTCGGCGCCGCCGCGCTCGCGGGGACGAGCTTTCCGCTCGACCGCGAGGCGGTGGCGAAGGCGCTGCGGATGGAAGGCGTGTGCCAGAACAGCATCGACGCCGTCAGCGACCGCGACTTCGCGATCGAGTTCGCTTCGGCAGCGAGCCTGGCGATGGTGCACGTCTCGCGCCTCAGCGAAGAGCTCGTGCTGTGGTCGAACCAGAGCGTCGGCTTCGTCGAGCTCGCCGACCGCTTCTGCACCGGCTCTTCGATCATGCCGCAGAAGAAGAACCCCGACGTGCCCGAGCTCGCGCGCGGCAAGACCGGGCGCGTCGTCGGGCACCTGATGGCGCTGCTCGTGCTGATGAAGGGCCAGCCGCTCGCCTACAACAAGGACAACCAGGAAGACAAGGAGCCGCTGTTCGACACCGTCGACACGGTGAAGGACACGCTGCGCGTCTTCGCCGAGATG
>DATJIM010000263.1:0-5729 GCA_035493195.1 Caldimonas sp. | reverse complement strand
CGAGTTCGGCAAGCGCGCGGCGAACGGCGAGCCGGTCCTCGTCGAGTTCGTCTCGGCCAACCCGACCGGGCCGCTGCACGTGGGGCACGCCCGCCAGGCGGCGCTCGGCGACGCGATCTGCAACCTGCTCGAGACACAGGGGCGGCGCGTCGTCCGCGAGTTCTATTACAACGACGCGGGGGTGCAGATCGCGACGCTCGCCCAGTCGGTGAAGGCGCGCCTCGACGGCCTCGCCCCCGGCGACCCCGGATGGCCCGACGCTGCGTACAACGGCGACTATGTCAGCGACATCGCCGCCGATTTCGCCGCCGGCAAGACCGTGCGCGCCGACGACCGCACGTACACCGCGTCGGGCGACCGCAACGACCTCGACGCGATCCGCCAGTTCGCGGTCGCCTACCTGCGCCACGAGCAGGACCTCGACCTGCAGGCGTTCGGCGTCCGCTTCGACAACTACTACCTCGAGTCGAGCCTGTACGCGAGCGGCCGCGTCGAGGCGACGGTCGCGCGCCTCGTCGCCGCCGGCAAGACGTACGACGAAGGCGGCGCGCTCTGGCTGCGCACCACCGAGTACGGCGACGACAAGGACCGCGTGATGCGCAAGTCCGACGGCAGCTATACGTACTTCGTGCCCGACGTCGCATATCACCTCGCCAAGTTCGAGCGCGGTTTCAGGAAGGCGATCAACATCCAGGGCACCGATCACCACGGCACAATCGCGCGCGTTCGCGCCGGGTTGCAGGCGGCCGGCGCCGGAGTGCCGCGCGACTATCCGGACTACGTCCTCAACACGATGGTGCGCGTCGAGCGCGGCGGCCAGGAAGTCAAAATTTCGAAGCGCGCCGGCCAGTACGTGACGTTGCGCGACCTGATCGACTGGACGAGCCGCGACGCGGTGCGCTTCTTCATGCTGAGCAGGAAGGCCGACACCGAGTTCACCTTCGATGTCGATCTCGCGCTCAAGCAGAACGACGAGAACCCGGTCTTCTACGTCCAGTACGCGCACGCCCGGATCTGCTCGGTCGTCGAGCAGTTCAAGGGGCAGGGCGGCGACGCGACGGCGCTCGCCGACGCCGACCTCGGACTGCTGACGGCGCCGAGCGAGACGGCGCTCCTGCGCAAGCTCGCCGACTACCCTGCGATGCTCGCCGGCGCCGCGGCGACGCTCGCGCCGCACGAGGTGACGTTCTACCTGCGCGAGCTTGCGGCGACGTTCCACAGCTACTACGCCGCCGAGCGCTTCCTCGTCGACGATCCGGCGCTGGCGCGGGCGCGGCTCGCCCTGCTCGCGGCGACGCGGCAGATTCTGAAGAACGGGCTGGCGGTGCTCGGCGTCGACGCGCCCGAGCGGATGCAACGAGAGACCACAGACGCATGAAGGCACACGGTTCGCGGTCCTCCCAGCGCGGAGGCTTCCTCATCGGCTTCGTCGTCGGCATCCTGATCGGGCTCGCCGCGGCGCTCGCCGTCGCTCTCTACGTCACCAAGGCGCCCGTGCCGTTCATCAACAAGGTGCCGATGCGCTCGCCCGCGCAGGACGCCGCCGAGGCCGAGCGCAACCGCAACTGGGATCCGAACAGCGCGCTCGCCGGCAAGAACCCGGCGCCGGGAACATCGGCGTCGGGGGTCATCTCGGGGACCGAGCCGCCGGGGCGGCCTGCGGTCGCGCCGGTCGAGCCGCCGGCTCCGCCCGTCGTCGCGTCGCAGCCGCGAACGGCACGTGCTTCGGCGAGCGGCGCGCTCACCGCTTCGCCGCGCGCATCGCAGGCGACCGCAGGCGTCGGCGGCGCCTTCACGTATTTCGTGCAAGCCGGCGCTTACTCGCGGAGCGAAGACGCCGAGCAGCAACGCGCCAAGCTCGCGATGCTCGGGATGGACAGCCGCCTCACCGAGCGCGAGCAGGGCGGCAAGATGGTCTACCGCGTCCGCGTCGGGCCGTTCGAGCGGCGCGAGGACGCCGAGTCGACCAAGGAGAAGCTGACCGACTCCGGAGTCGACGCCGCGCTCGTCGCCGTGCAGAAGTAGCCGCATCGGATCGCTCGCGACGCCCCGATCCGGTCACACTGGAAGCGCCATGCAACGCCGCGACTTTTCCCGCCTGCTCTCGGCCGGCATCGCCGGCGCTGCGCTGCCGCTCGCGTCGGCGCAACCGAAGCCGCAGCCGAAGGCCCCGGTCGAGGGCGTCCACTACGTCCGCCTCGCCGAGCCGGCGCCGGCCGGCTCGCCCGGCAAGATCGAGGTGATCGAGTTCTTCTGGTACGAGTGCCCGCACTGCAACGCCTTCGAGCCGGCGCTCGAGGCGTGGACGAAGCAGCAGGGCGACGACGTCGCCTTCAGGCGCGTCCCGGTCTGGTTCCGCGAGGAGCCGTTCACCGCCCAGCAGCGACTGTTCTATGCGCTCGAAGCGCTCGGGGCGTTGCCGACCCTGCACCGCAAGGTCTTCTATGCGATCCACGGCGAGCGCTTCCGCATGCGCACTCCCGAGGACTTCTCGGCGTTCGCGCTGAAGAACGGGATCGATCCGCTCAAGTTCATCGCCGCCTACAACTCGTTCGGCGTGCAGTCGAAGGCGCAGCAGGCGCGGCAGACGGCGTCGGCGTACAAGATCGACGCCGTTCCGGCGATGGGCGTTCAGGGCCGGTACTACACCAACGGGACGCTCGCCAACACCGGCGCGAGCTCCGGCGGCTCGGTCGATCGCATGCTCGGCGTCGTCGACCTCCTCGTCGCACGCATCCGCCAGGGCAGCCGCGCCTGAGGCGGGCGGCGCTCGGGCGCCGCTTCCGACCACCGCACGGCGCGGTGCGCAAGGAATTCACGGCGACTTTCTCGCCGTAGCGCCAAGCCCCTGGCATAGAATGCCTGCAAGATTCATGCCGCTATGCGGAACTGCGCTCTCCTCGTGCCGACCCACTGTTCCCGCCGACGGCGCGCCGCCGTCACCGCCGTCGTTGCCGCGCTCGCCGCGGTGCCCGCCTCGCACGCCGAGAAGGCGGATCGCTTCAAGCCGCTCAACGTCGAGGCCGACCTGCCGGGCAAGATCGACCTGCTCCACCAGTTCGTCGTCTTCAACGGCAACGTCGTCGTCACCAAGGGGACGATGACGATCCGCGCCGACCGGATCGAGGTGCGCGAGCTTCCCGACGGCTATCACACCGCGGTCGCGTTCGGCTCGCCGGGCAAGCACGCGACGTTCCGCCAGAAGCGCGACGTTCCCGACGAGTACATCGCCGGCGACGCCGAACGGCTCGAGTACGACGGCAAGTCCGACGTCATCCGCTTCGTCAACAACGCGTCGGTCCGACGGCTGCGCGGCGGCGAGACGGCCGACGAGGTCTCGGGCAACCTCGTCACCTACGACAGCACGACCGAAGTGTTCAGCGTCAGCGGCGGCGCGACGCCGACGGCGACGAACCCCGGCGGACGAATCCGCGTGACGCTGATGCCCAAGGAAGGCACCGCAGCAGCAGCCGAAGCCGCCCGGGCGGCGAGCGCCGCCGCAAGCGCGCCGCCTCAGCTGCGCACCGCGCCCGCGCTCGGGGGGCAGCGATGAGCACGGCCGCTGCTGCCGACGCCGGCGCGCATCGCCTCGAAGCGCGCGGGCTGCGCAAGTCGTACGGCTCGCGCAAGGTCGTCGACGGCGTCCGCCTGAGCGTGCGAAGCGGCGAGGTCGTCGGCCTCCTGGGCCCGAACGGCGCCGGCAAGACCACGAGCTTCTACATGATCGTCGGCTTGATCCGCCCGGACGGCGGCGAGATCACGATCGAAGGCCGGCGGGTTGAGCGGATGCCGATCCACCAGCGTTCTCGGCTCGGCCTCTCCTACCTGCCGCAGGAGCCGTCGATCTTCCGCAAGCTCGACGTCGAAGAAAACATCCGCGCCGTCCTCGAGCTGCAGCTCGACCGCGACGGCAGGCCGCTCGGCAGGGGCGCCATCGAGGAGATGCTAGAACGGCTGCTGCACGACCTCTCGATCGAGAAGCTGCGCGCGTCGGCAGCGCCCGCGCTCTCGGGCGGCGAGCGCCGCCGCGTCGAGATCGCGCGCGCGCTCGCGACGCAGCCTCGCTTCATCCTGCTCGACGAACCGTTCGCAGGAATCGATCCGATCGCGGTGATCGAGATCCAGCGAATCATCGGTTTCCTCAAGGAGCGCGGCATCGGCGTGCTCATCACCGATCACAACGTGCGCGAGACGCTCGGCATCTGCGATCGCGCCTACATCATCAGCGAAGGTCGCGTGCTCGCCGAAGGCACGCCAGCGGAGATCGTCGTCAACGCCGACGTCCGCAAGGTCTACCTCGGCGAGCACTTCCGCATGTAGCCCTGGCCGCGGTCATGAAACAGACGCTCCAGGTCCGCCTTTCGCAGCATCTCGCGCTGACGCCGCAGCTGCAGCAGTCGATCCGGCTGCTGCAGCTGTCGACGCTCGAGCTGCACGAGGAAGTCGAGCAGATGCTCGAGCAGAACCCGTTCCTCGAAGTGGAGGAGGACTCTGCGCCGGCGTTCGACCCGCTCGCCGAGCCGATCCTGCCTGCCGAGCGCGCCGGCGAGCGCGAGTCGGAACGTGCCGCGGAGCCGGGCGGCGACGGGCCCGACGCCGGCGAGCCGACCGCGCTCGACGCTGCCGCCGAGTTCGGCGGCAGCGATCGCGAAGATTGGGAGAACGGCACCGAGCACGAAGACTTCGACGGCATCCGCGAGACGCCGTCGGCGGCGCGAGCCAGCGGCGATTTCGACGACGACGGCGACGGCGACCGCGACCGCGACACCGTCGCGCAGACCTTGCAGGACCACCTGCGCAACCAGCTCGCCGGCATGCGGCTCGCGCCGGCCGATGCTGCGGCGGTGCTCGTGCTGATCGACTCGCTCGACGACGACGGCTATCTCGCCGATTCCCTCGAGGACATCGCGACGAGGCTCGTCGAGAGCGGTCTCGTTTCCGATCTCGGGCAAGGCGACGAGGACGACGGCGGTCCGATCGAGCCCGTCGTCGCGCAGCTGCGCTGCGCGCTGCGCTACCTGCAAAGCATGGAGCCGACCGGCGTCGGCGCGCGCGACCTCGCCGAGTGCCTGACGCTGCAGCTGCGCATGCACGAGCGCTCGGAAGCGCAGGCGGTCGCGATCATCGTCTGCAAGAGCCACCTGCCGCTGCTCGCCAGGCGCGACCTGAAGAAGCTGATGGCGGTGACGGGTGGCGACGAGACGCTGCTGCGCGAGGCGCAGGCAATGATCGTCGCGCTCGAGCCGAAGCCGGCACGGCCGTTCGCGCGCGCCGAGGCCAACATCGTCGTCCCCGACGTCATCGTGCAGCGCTCGGGACGCAGCTGGAAGGTCCAGCTCAACCCGGACGTGATGCCCAAGCTTCGCATCAACGACCTCTACGCGAGCGCGATCCGGCAGCACCGCGGCTCGGGGGCGCTGAACGGTGCCGGGCCTTCGCTCAACTCGCGCTTGCAGGAAGCGCGCTGGTTCGTCAAGAACATCCTGCAGCGCTTCGACACCATCCAGCGCGTCTCGCAGGCGATCGTCGAGCGCCAGAAGAGCTTCTTCACGCACGGCGCGATCGCGATGAAGCCGCTCGTGCTGCGGGAGATCGCCGACGAGCTCGGCCTGCACGAGTCGACGATCTCGCGCGTCACGACCGCCAAGTACATGGCGACGCCGTTCGGCACGTTCGAGCTCAAGTACTTCTTCGGCTCGTCGCTCGGCACCGACGCCGGCGGCGCCGCG
>DATJIM010000262.1:0-4326 GCA_035493195.1 Caldimonas sp. | reverse complement strand
CACCGCGAACGGACTCGTCTTCATGGACACGCCGGGCTACGACCCGGTGTCGGCGACCGGCCAGGTCGCCGGCGGCGCCAACCTGATCTGCTTCACGACCGGCCGCGGCTCGGCGTACGGCTGCGCGCCGGCGCCTTCGCTCAAGCTCTCGACCAACACGGCGCTCTGGCAGCAGCAGGAAGACGACATCGACATCAACTGCGGCGACGTCGTCGACGGCACCGTCTCGATCGACGAGATGGGCGAGCGGATCTTCCGCCTGATGCTCGCGACCGCGTCAGGCAAGAAGACCAAGAGCGAGCTGCACGGCTACGGCCAGAACGAGTTCGTTCCCTGGTCGCTCGGCGCGGTGATGTGAGCTGCGTGTCGGGCCTGCACGGCGCGCGCGCTCACTCCGGACCGATCGACACGGTCGCTTCGTCGCCAGCGCCCGCGCCGGCGCTGCCCGGATTCGTCGAAGCGTGCTTGCCGCCTTCACGCCCGCGCTCGACGCCGCGGCCGGTGATCTGCTGCAGCTCGTCGATGCGGCGCGACGCCTCGGCCTTGGTGAGGTGCTCGTCGAAGTCGACGTGCGCTTCCTCGGAGAGCGTCTTCAGGTAAGAGCGCTGCGCGCCCGTCATCGGCTCGTCGCCCGTGACCCAGTCTTCCGGGTCCTTCGTCATGTTGCCGCTGTCGGCCGCGGCCTGGGTGTGCTTGTCGGTCATGCCGCAGACGCGGCAAGGACCGTTCCCGGGCGGAGCGCCTCAGGAGAGCTCGATCCAGACCGGCGCGTGGTCGCTCGCGTTGTCGCGGCCGCGGACGTGCTTGTCGACCCCCGCCGCGACGAGTCGCGGCCGGACGCTCTCGCTCAGCAGCAGGTGGTCGATGCGCAGCCCCGCATCGCGCGACCAGCTGTTGCGAAGGTAGTCCCAGAACGTGTAGACGCGCTCTTCGGGATGGAGCGCGCGCAACGCGTCGAGCCAGCCTTGCGCGAGGAGCCTTCGGTACGCGGCGCGCGGCGACGGCTGCAGCAGCGCGTTGTTCGCGTACGAGCGGATCGCGTAGATGTCGTCGTCGGTCGGCACGACGTTGTAGTCGCCGGCGAGGACGACCGGGTAGCCGCTGTCGGCGAGCGAGCGCGCGTGCACGAGCAACCGCTCGAACCAGGCGAGCTTGTAGTCGAACTTCGGCCCCGGCTGCGGGTTGCCGTTCGGCAGGTAGATCGAGGTCACGAGGACGCCGTCGACAGCCGCTTCGATGTAGCGCGCCTCGCGGTCGGCGGGATTGCCCGGCAGCTCGCGCCGCGAGCACACCGGCTCGGCGCCGCGCGCGAGGAGGGCGACGCCGTGCCACGTCCGCTGGCCGCGCCAGACCGCCCCATAGCCGGCCGCCTCGATCGCGGCGCGCGGGAACTCGGCGTCGCTCGCCTTCAGCTCCTGCAGCGCGACGACGTCGGGACGCGCCTCGTCGAGCCACTCGAGCAGGAGCGGCAGACGGCGGTTGACGCCGTTGATGTTCCAGGTGGCGATCTTCAGAGGCGGCGGAGCAGTCGCGGAAGGACGAAGCGCATCGCGAGCAGCACTGCGACGCCGGCGCCGACGTTGCGCAACGACGACCGTGCAGTTGCCGCGGCCGGCGCCGGCGCCGCGCTGCTCGCCGGCGTCGCATCGCGGTCGGCGGGCTTGGCGGCGACGCCGTCGTTCGTTCCGGTGCCGCTGCGCGTCGGCGCGCGCTGCTCGGCCTCGTTCGACTTCTCGGCCGAAGCCCGCTCGGCGGCCGCCGGCTGCATCGAGCCGTGCGTGCGCGCGTACACCCACGTGAACTCGGCGCCGAGGAGGAAGATCTGCGCCGAGTAGTAAACCCAGACGAAGACGAGGATCAGCGAGCCAGCCGCGCCGAACCCCGACGCGACGCCGCTCTTGCCGATGTACAGCCCGATCAGGAACTTGCCGATCGTGAACAGCAGCGCGGTGACGATCGCGCCGATCCAGACGTCGTGCCAGCGCACGCGCACGCGGGGCATCATCTTGTAGATGATCGCGAAGATCGCCGTCGTCAGCGCGAAGCCGATGACGACGTTGACGACCTGCGCCAGCACTTCCCAGCCGCCGAACATCGGCCCCCACCACTTGCCGAGCGCCGAGATTACCGCGCCGATGACGAGCGAGACCATCAGCAGGAACGCAAGCGCGAGGATCATCCCGAACGAAAGCAGGCGCGCGCGCAGCAGCGCCCACACGCCGCTGCCCTCGCGTGCCGGGGCGCGCCAGATGCGGTCGAGGTCGTCCTGCAGCTCGCCGAACACCGTCGTCGCGCCGAAGACGAGCACCGCGATCCCGATCACGGTGCCGACGATGCCGTGGCTCGGCTTGCTCGCGCTGGCGAGCAAGCCCTGCACCGCCTTCGCCGCGTCGGCGCCCATCAGGCCCTGCAGCTGCCCGAACAGCTCGCCGCGGACGGCGTCCTCGCCGAACACGAGGCCGGCGACCGAGACGACGATCAGCAGCAGCGGCGCGAGCGAGAAGACGGTGTAGTACGAGAGCGCCGCGCCCATGCTCGGCGCGTAGTCGTCGAGCCACGACGACACCGTGCTCTTCGCGAGCGTCAGCCAGGGCTTCAGCGCGATCTTCACTTCGCCGGGATGCGCAGCTTCTGACCGGGATAGATCTTGTCGGGGTTCGAGAGCATCGGCTTGTTCGCCTCGAAGATCTTCATGTAGGCGTTGGCGTCGCCGTACTCTTCCTTGGCGATCTTCGAGAGGGTATCGCCGCTCTTGACCTCGTGGTACTTCGACTCCTGTTCGCCGCCGCTCGCGACCGTGAGGAGGTCGTTGACCTTGGCGACCGACGAGACGTTGCCGCAGCAGAGAACGATCTTCTCCTTGGTCGCCTGGTCGGGTGCGATGCCGCTCACCGTCACGGTCTGCGTCGCGCCGTCGTACCGGACATCGAGGCCGTCGGCCTTCAGGCCCTGCGAGCCGATGTAGCGCTCGATCGCCTGCGCTGCGGTCTCGTTGAGCGCGGCGATGTCGGGCGCTGCGGGTGCCGGCGCCGCGGCGGGCGCACCGGCCGGCGGCGCCGCCTTCGGCGCGTTGAACAGCTTTTCGCCGGCGTCACGGAGGAAGCTGATGAGGCTCATGGCGTACCTTTCTTGGGTGGTGTGGGATCGGTGCGATGGGATGTCAGTCGACGAGCTCCATGCCTTCGCTCATCTCGCTCATGAGCTCGGCGCGGCGCGCGGCGAGGCGGGCACCGACCGCGCGCAGGTCCATCGCCGAATCGCGGCATTTCGCGAACAACTCGCCTTCTTCCTCGCCGACGTGGTGCTCGACGTATTCGCCGAGCACGGTGACCCTGGCGTCGTAGAGCGCGTCGCCGGCCTCGACCTCGCGGATCTGCGCGATCAGGTCCTTGCCTGCGGCGTGCTCGACCTCTGCTTCGTCGAGGAGGACGGCGTCGACGCCGGCGGCGCGGGCCTCGGGGTAGAAGATCTCCTCCTCGATCGCCGCGTGCACCGTCAGCAGCGTGCAGATCTCCTCGGCGAGCGGCGTGCGTTCGCTGCCGGGCGCGCGTGCCCGGGCGAGCCTGCGGTACTCGGCGAAGAGGCCGCGCACCTCGCGGTGGTCGGCGCGAAGCAGCTCGGTCGCTTCGGTGGTGGCGCGACGCTCGTGGGCGCGTGCAGATCGCGGGGTCGCCGGCATGGCAATTCTCCGTGCGTGGTGCGGACGCGACCTTAGGCGAGCGCACCCGCTCGGGGAAGATGCTGGACAAGCGAACGCGCTGCCGTCCTACGCCGGCGGCGCCGACGCCGCGGCGACAGCGCCGCTGCGGTCATCGCGACGGCGACTTGAAGAGACGATCGAGCACGTCCGGGGGCAGCGACGTCGGCAGCTCGACCACCTCGAGGCCCCGCTTCAGCTCGTACGACGACGCGCGAAAGCCCGCTTCCGGCGCCTCGGCCGGCGCGTGCTCGTCGTCCGGGTCGCGGGCCGGGACCGCGTCGCCCGACGGCGTCGGCGCGGGCGCGACCGCCGGCGCGACGGGGCGCCGCTTGAGATCACGGCGCGGGCCTCGCGACGGATGAGGTTTGGACAGGCGCATGGCGCGGGTTTCGGGCAATGGCCGTGCCCGTTGCCGGGTCGCGCCGGACGTGCGCCCGAGCGCACGCCGTTTGCCCATGGCTCGTGCCGCTCTGCAACGGCGATCCGCGCCGGTCGCCGTTGTCGGCACCGACGAGCCCCGACGATGACCGGCAGTCCCTTGCCCGCTTTCCCGATGCCCAGCGACGACCCTCCTCGCAACGACGCACCACGCGACTTCGAAGTCCGATCGATCACCGGCGCCTCCT
>DATJIM010000261.1:0-5996 GCA_035493195.1 Caldimonas sp. | reverse complement strand
GCTTCGGCGAGCTTCTTGTTGTAGCTCGAGACGTTGCGAACGCCGAGCCGGCTCATGAGCTTGTAGCGCCGCTCCATCTCGCCGACGCCCCAGTTGAGCGCGTACGCCGCCTGCTTCATGTCGGTGACGACCGGGCAAAGCAGGTGCGGGATGCCTTCGTAGACGCTCATCTCGAGCATCTTCGGGTCGATCAGCAGCAAGCGGACGTCGCGTGCCTCGGCCTTGTAGAGGAGCGACAGGATCATCGCGTTGATGCCGACCGACTTGCCGGCTCCCGTCGTGCCAGCCACGAGACAATGCGGCATCTTCTGCAGGTCGGCGACGACGGGCACGCCGACGATGTCCTTGCCGAGGCCGAGCGTCAGCTGCGAGCCGGAGTCGGCGTACGCCTGCGAGCCGAGCACCTCGGACAGGCGGATCGTCTGCCGCTTCGCGTTCGGCAGCTCGAGCGCCATCGTCGTCTTGCCGGGAATCGTCTCGACGACGCGGATCGAGACCAGGCCGAGCGAGCGCGCGAGGTCCTTCGCGAGGCTCACCACCTGCGCCCCCTTGACTCCGACCGCCGGCTCGATCTCGTAGCGCGTGATCACCGGGCCGGGCGACGCGGCCACGACGCGAACCTCGACGCCGAAGTCCTTGAGACGCTTCTCGATCAGCCGCGACGTCATCTCGAGCGACTCCGCGCTGATGCCCTCGACGCGCTGCGGCGCGGAGTCGAGCAGGTCGACCTGCGGCAGCTTGGTGTCGACGAGCTCGCTGAAGAGGGGCTTCTGCCGCTCCTTGACGACGCGGGTGCTCTTCGGCACGTCGATCAGGGTCGGCTCGATGACGAGCGGCAGGTGCTGCTCGTGCAGCTCGTGCTCGGCGTCGAGCAGCTCGCCGCGCTCGCGGCTCGCGGCGGCGCCGAGGCGCGCGTCCTCGGCGCGCTCGGCGCGCTCGGCGCGGCGCGTGCGCAGCGACTCGAGGCCGGCGCCGATCGCATCGGCAACGCGCAGCCACGAGAAGCGAAGCGCCAGCGGCGCCGCGGCGACAAGGACGGCGATCCAGAGCACGCCGGAGCCGGCGAAGCCGAGCAGCCCCTGGCTGGCACGGCCGAGGACGTAGCCGAGCACGCCGCCGGCGTGGCCGCCGGCGACCTGCGCCTCCCACTGGTAGAGCCGCGTCCACTCGAGCGAAGCGCTGGCGGCGAGCAGCAGTGCGAGGCCGAGCCAGACCGACCACGCCGGCCGCGTCGCCCCCTGGGGCCCGGGAGGGACGATCGCGCTCGCGCGCAGCGCCCCCGCGAGCGCGCCGAGCCAGGCACGCGCGCCGACGACGATCGCCCACCAGACCGAGTAGCCGGCGAAGAAGAACGCGGCGTCGGAGAGCCAGGCGCCGACGACGCCGATGCGGTTGTGGATCGAGGTGCCGTCGCCCGAGGTGGAGAAGCCGGGATCTGCGGCGCTGTGCGTCGCCAGCGCGAGCAGCGCGAGCAGCCAGGCGACCGCGCCGACGAGCAAGGCGACCTGCTCGCGCCAGTGCGGGGCGTGCGGCGCGGCGGGGTCGCGCAGCGGCGGCTGCACGCCGTCGCCGCGAAGAGAACCGAGCGGAAATGTCATCCGCGAATTGTCGACGCTTCCGCAGCTTCGACAAGCGGGCGCGCGGCCCCGCCCGCGATGACTACGCCGTCAGCTGTTCCTTGATCACGACCCAGCCGTTTTCCTGCGTCTGAACCATGCCACGGCCTTCGAGATCCTTCATCACGCGGCTGACCATCTCGCGCGACGCGCCGACGACCTTGGCGAGGTCCTGGCGCGAGACCTTGTTGCGGATGACCTTGATCTCGCCGTCCATCTCGGACATGTCGAGCAGCGTGCGCGCGACGCGGCCGTAGACGTCGAGCAGCGCGAGCGACTCGATCTGGCGGTCGGCGCTGCGCAGGCGCTGGACGAGGCCGCGCATGATCGCGTACGACAGACTCGAGTTCTCGGGCAGGCAGCGCGCGAACTCGGCGCGGCCGAGGATGAGCATGTCGGTCTGGACCTCGGCGCGGACGGTCGCCGAGTGCGGCTCGTTGTCGATCAAGCTCATCTCGCCGACGTAGTCGCCCGACTGCAGCACTGCCAGGATCACCTCGCGGCCGCGCGAGTCGGCGGTGAGGACGCGGGCGCGGCCGGTCAGCAGGATGAACAGCGCATTGGACTTCTTGCCGTGCTCGACAACGATCTCGCCGCGGCGGAAGCGCCGCTTGACGACGCTGTCGGCAATGCCTTGCGCCTGTTCGTTGGTGAGGAGCGAGAAAAGCGGAACGCGCCGGATGAGATCGAGATTCGAGAGCATCGCCATACTGAGGAGCCTTTCTGGTTGCGGGCGCATCCGCGCTGGCGTGAGATTCTCACGACGCGCGGTGCGGCTATTGTCTCCATTAACACCGTTGTTGCCAGCCAGTTTCGCCCCCATGTCAGACTTGCGGCGCCGCCGCGACACTCATCCTCCCGCCTCGCGACCATGCCCCAGCCCACGCAACACGCCGGAGTTCTGATCCTCGGCTCCGGCCCGGCGGGGTACACCGCGGCGATCTATGCGGCGCGCGCCAACCTGAAGCCGATGCTCGTCACCGGCATCGCGCAGGGCGGCCAGCTGATGACGACGACCGACGTCGACAACTGGCCCGCCGACGTCGACGGCGTGATGGGCCCCGACCTGATGCAGCGCTTTCTCAAGCACGCGGAGCGGTTCGACACGAAGGTCGTCTTCGACCACATCAACGAGGTCGATCTCTCGAAGCGGCCGTTCGTCGCGCGCGGCGACTCGGCGACGTACACGTGCGACGCGCTCGTCATCGCGACCGGCGCATCGGCGAAGTACCTCGGCCTGCCTTCCGAGCAGACCTTCATGGGCCGCGGCGTCAGCGGCTGCGCGACGTGCGACGGCTTCTTCTATCGAGGCCAGGAAGTGTGCGTCGTCGGCGGCGGCAACACCGCCGTCGAGGAGGCGCTCTACCTCTCGAACATCGCGTCGAAGGTCCACGTCATCCACCGCCGCGACAAGTTCCGCGCCGAGGCGATCCTGGTCGACAAGATGATGGCCAAGGTCGCCGACGGGAAGATGCAGCTGCACCTCTGGTCGACGCTCGACGAGGTGCTCGGCAACGACGGCGGCGTCACCGGCGTTCGCATCCGCAAGGTCCGGGACGGCACGAGCGAGGAGATC
Source organism: Caldimonas sp. (assembly GCA_035493195.1). Classification (GTDB taxonomy): domain Bacteria; phylum Pseudomonadota; class Gammaproteobacteria; order Burkholderiales; family Burkholderiaceae_C; genus Schlegelella_A. The sequence goes on along the minus strand of DATJIM010000261.1, from coordinate 2,804 downwards.
GCGCTCACCGGCTGCTTCATCGCGATCGGTCACCAGCCCAACACCGACATCTTCAAGGGGCAGCTCGAGATGCGCGACGGCTACATCCTCACCAGGAGCGGGCTCGACGGCTTCGCGACGATGACGAGCGTGCCGGGCGTCTTCGCCGCCGGCGACGTCCAGGACCACGTCTACCGGCAGGCGGTCACGAGCGCGGGGACCGGCTGCATGGCGGCACTCGATGCGCAGCGCTTCCTCGAGCAGGCCTGAGCCGCCCCATGGCCGGCCCTCCTCTCGCGGCTATAATTGCGGGTTTTCCGCGCCGAGACCCGCCGGGTCGGCACGGAGCCCCCAACGGTCACGGAGAAGCGTCATGGCACGCGTCTGTCAGGTAACGGGCAAGCGCCCGATGGTCGGGAACAACGTTTCCCACGCGAACAACAAGACGAAGCGCCGGTTCCTGCCGAACCTGCAGTACCGCCGCTTCTGGGTCGAGGGCGAGAACCGCTGGGTCCGTCTTCGCGTCAGCAACTCAGGGCTGCGGCTGATCGACAAGCTCGGCATCGACCAGGTCGTCGCCGACCTGCGCGCGCGCGGCGAGCTCTGATACCTTAGGAGAACGACGATGGCCAAGGGTGGACGCGAGAAGATCAAGCTGGAATCGACGGCCGGCACCGGTCACTTCTACACGACCGACAAGAACAAGAAGACGACGCCGGAAAAGCTCGAGATGATGAAATTCGATCCGAAGGCACGCAAGCACGTGTCCTACAAGGAAGTGAAGCTCAAGTGACGCTTCGCTGAACGAAAGCGGGGTCGCTGTGCGACCCCTTCTCTTTCAGGCAAAGGAAAGGGTCGCCGCGGCGACCCTTTCTGTTTGGGGTGGCGATGCCCCTACGCGTGCGCTGCGCGGAGGCGAAGCGCGAAGTCCTGCAGCGCGGCGATGCCGCTCTCCTCGGCCTTCTTCAGCCAGGCCTGCAGGTCGGCGACGAGCTGCTCGGCGGAGACGCCGGTGCGCGTCCACAGCAGCCGGAGCTCCTCGCGCATCGCGACGAGCTTGGCGAGGTACGGGCTCTGCGCGACCGCGCCGGCGACGTCGGCCTTGACCTCCTGCGGGATCTTGTCGTCGTCGCGGTGCAGCCAGCGGCGCGCGAGGCGCATCTGCGCGAGCCGGGCCGAAGCGACGCCTTCGCTCTTCAGCCGCGCGAGCTCGGCGCCGCTCGCGTGGCGGAGGCTGCGGGCGAAATTGGCCATGACCTCGTAGCGATTGGCGATGATCGCCTCGAGCGTCTTGTTGTCGGCGACCGGCTTGATGACGCCGAGCTTGAGCTGCGGCGGCGTCTTCCTGACCGTCGCCAGGCCGATCGCCTGCAGGCCGCGGATGTACAGCCAGCCGATGTCGAACTCGTACGGCTTCACCGAGAGCTTGGCCGACGTCGGGTACGTGTGGTGGTTGTTGTGCAGCTCCTCGCCGCCGATGATGATGCCCCACGGCATCACGTTGCGGCTGGCGTCGGGCGCCTCGAAATTGCGGTAGCCCCAGTAGTGGCCGATGCCGTTGACGATGCCGGCCGCCGAGACCGGGATCCAGAGCATCTGCACCGCCCAGACGGTCGCGCCGATCGCGCCGAACAGGAACAGGTCGAGGACCAGCATCAGGCCGACGCCCTGCCAGCTGTAGCGCGCGTAGAGGTTGCGCTCAAGCCAGTCGTCCGGGGTGCCATGGCCGTACTTGGCGATGGTCTGCACGTCCTTCGCCTCGGCGCGGTAGAGCTCGGTGCCCCGCAGGAGGACCGTCTCGATGCCGCGCGTCTGCGGGCTGTGCGGATCATCCGCGGTCTCGCACTTGGCGTGGTGCTTGCGGTGGATCGCGACCCACTCCCTGGTCACCATCCCCGACCCGAGCCACAGCCAGAAGCGGAAGAAGTGCGAGACGATCGGATGCAGGTCGAGCGCCCGGTGCGCCTGCGCGCGGTGCAGGAAGATCGTGACCGCCGCGATCGTGACGTGCGTCGTGATCAGCGTGTAGGCGACGATCTCCCAGCCGTTGAAGCCCGAGAAGCCGTGGCTCAGCCAGTCGAGCAAAGCGGAGAACACCGAGGTCAGCACGTCCATCAGGACCTTTCGCGTACGTTCTTTTGGGAAGACTGCGATTCTATTCGAGGGCTCTAGGGAGATATCCCTCGAATCCGACGGATATCACGCCCCACCTTGATCTTTGGCAAGTCGCCTGCCTCAGGCGCGCTGCCAGAGCGCGGCGAAGAAACCATCGGTTGCATGCCGGTGCGTCCACAGGCGCAGCCGCTCGCCTTCGACGAGCGACTCGGCGTCGCCGACCTGCGCGCGCCCAAGCGCTTCCTCCGCGGACACACGCGCGAACGCCCCACCGCTCGCGCGCTCGAAGTCGTCGGCAACGTCCTCGCCCTCGGCCGCGAGGACGCTGCACGTCGCGTAGACGAGCCTGCCGCCGGGCTTCACGAGACGGGCCGCGCCGGCGAGGATCGCCCGCTGCGATGCCGCGAGCGCGGCGAGCGAGGCGTCGTTTTGACGCCACTTGAGGTCGGGGTGGCGACGCAACGTTCCCGACCCCGTGCAGGGCGCGTCGACCAGGACGCGATCGACCTTGCCGGCGAGGCGCTCGACGCGCTCGTCGCGATCGCTCGCGATCTGCATCGGATGGACGTTCTCGAGCCCGCTCCTGCGGAGCCTGGGTTGCAGCGCCGCGAGCCGGTGGCCCGAGACGTCGAACGCGTAGAGCCGTCCGGTCCCGCGCATCTGCGCGCCGAGCGCGAGCGTCTTGCCGCCGGCGCCGGCGCAGAAATCGA
>DATJIM010000260.1:0-12532 GCA_035493195.1 Caldimonas sp. | reverse complement strand
CAATGGCTGCGCGCCGGCCTGGCAGCGACCCTGCTGCCAGCGGTGAGCCTGCCGGCGCGTGCCGGCTTCAACTTCTTTGAGAGCGAATTCACCGCCACGCGCGATGAACTGCAAGCCGAATTGGCCAGGCGCTTCCCGATCACGCGCCGCTACGGCGAGCTGTTCCTGGTGTCACTGCACGACCCGCAGCTGGCGCTGGACGGCAGTGCCAACCGCGCCACGCTGGCGCTCCGCCTCGTGATTTCCAGCCCAGTGCTTCAACCCTCCTCCGTGGGCGGCCAAGTGGCCATAAGCAGTGGACTGCACTGGGATGCCGGGGGCTTGTCGGTGCGCCTCCAGGATCCACGTGCCGAGGAACTGCGCATCGACGGCGTCACCGGCAACGACGCACAGAACCTGCAGCGCATCGGCGCGGCCGTGACGCAGGAAGCGCTGCAAGGCTATCCGTTGCATACCTTCCGGCCGGACGAACTGCGCTTTGGACTGAAGACCTACCAAGTCCAGTCCATCAACATCGGCGACGACGCGATCAAGGTGCGCTTTCAGTAGTCCCCGGCGAAACCTTGCGCCGTGCTCGTAGCGTTCGTTGTCGCTCCTGGGAACGCGCTTGAGACTGACTGCGGTCGCTCAGGTTTGCTGAGCTGAATGTCAGCTCTTGGCGAGAGCGAACGTTGGTCGTGCGCAGGTCTTAGAGCGGACCGGCAGCTCGCGACAGAAGCGGACATTTGGACGGGTCCGCGTTGCCGAGCAAGACGCGTTCAGGGCCACCTATCGACGAGTCTGGGCGGGCATGGCCGTGCCCAGAAACTCGATGAGATCCTGGATGCTTTGTCGAGTGAGTTCCGCGTCGGGTACGTTCGAGTTGTAGCACCCGCGTCCCTTGCAGGCGAGCCGTTCATAGAACGTCGCGGCGCGCCGCTGGTCCCATCCGTGCGTAGCGCTTGCATACACCTTGACGGAGAACGATCTGCGCCCGAGCTCTGGAAGGCTATCGATCGCTTCCTGGCAGGCATTGGGATCCCGCTCGTCATAGTCGTCGTTGGCGCCGGCGAAGATTCTGACCGGCGCGCCGGTCCATTCCAGCCACGCGTCCGCCGGAACTGGCGAAGGCTTCCCCTTCACGTTGGCTTTGAGAAGCCAGCACACCGGATAGAACGCAGCGTAAGCTGCAACCCGAGGCGAACCATTCAGGTATGACTCGTTGGCCCATTTCGTGGCTGCGATGAGTGACAAGATGCCGCCCAAGGAAAAGCCCGCAACGGCGATGCGGCGTGGATCTACATCTGGACGCGTCGCTGCATACCTGAGCACGCCGAAGAACTCGGGCAGATAGGACGCAGCACTCCTGTTCTCGCCACCGCCTGGGAACATGCGCGGCACCAGCGTGACATACCCCGCCCTGAACAGGGCGTCTGCGTAGACTTCGACGCCCTCATGATCGTCCGCCCATCCCCACGAGCTATGGAGCAGGATGACGGCGGGATGCTTGGTTTGCCCGGAGTCCGCGGATGGCTGACGGACGAGCGCATCGATCTTTCGGCTGCCGTCGCCGCCGCCGACCGCGGCAACCGGAACTTGAACCGTCTCGCGCGCTTGCACGGCTGCGGCGATCGTCGACGGCTGCGCGCAACTCGAGAGCACCGTGAGCGCCGCGGCCAGGATCAAGAGGCGACGAACACTGATCTTCATGTCGACTCCTTCGGCCCCAGGACGTCCGCTCCATGGAGAGTTAGTAGGGCCCGTGGAGATTTTCTCAACCGTCGATGGTGGTGGTCGGCGCTGAGCGGGATCCTCGGAACGAGCGATGGACCTACTTCCAACGTCTCGGCTCGAGGTGGACGCTGCCGCGATCGCTGCTGAAGGTCAGGACACCGTCTTGAATGGTCGCCTGCAGCTGCATGCTGCGCTCGGCGATTGAGGCCAGCGCCTGTGCCTCTTCCGATGCCAGGCGCCAGACCTGGAGCCGTTCCAGTCGCTCCACCTTGTGCTCGATCCCGCGCCACCAGACCTCGGCGCTTGCACCATAGGCGTAGACCGTCACCGCATCGGCACGACTGCACGCCCGCGCGAGTGGCTTTTCGTCTGGCTGGCCAACTTCCACCCACAAACGCTTTCGACCCGTGAAATCGGTCAGTGCAACGTCGGGATCGTCAGGGTTGGACAGGCCGGCGCCGAATGCGAGCGTGCCGTCGCCGCGGCACACATCGACCAGCTCGTGCGCATGCAGGGCCAGCGCGGCGAGGCGCACCATCATTCGCTCGTCCGTCTCGCTCGGATGGCGCGCCAACGTCAGAGCGTGCTCCGCGTAGTAGCCGTGATCGATGTCGGCCACCTGCAGAACGGCCTTGAAGATGGTGGACTTGAGGGCCACGCGACCGCTCCGGACCGGTGAGGCGCGGTCAGTGACCGACTAGACCGCGCGAGGTGGCTCGTCGAGCCAATTGCCCGCATCGCCCGGCTTGGCCTCGACGATCACCGGCTGGCCCCAGCGCCGCTGCAGCTTCTTGCCGTAGATGCGCGCGATCGCATCGATCGGGCCGCCGGCAGTGCCGAACGGAACGATCTTGACCGTGGGCGCCGCGACGAAGCAGGGAAGGTCATGCGCGTGCTCGTTTCGTTGGGCGATCGAGGCGAGTTCGCCCGGACCGAGGAGGACGCTCGGGACTGTAGCGATTCCTCGCCGCGACGACGCGGCGCATCGCTCACCGCGTTGTCGCGGCCGTTCGCGAGTCGCGGAGCGACAGCCAGCCGCGCCGCAGCGGCGGCCGAAGCGGAGCGCCGCGCGCTTCGATGTGGTCAGCGACGCGTGCGCCGCCTGCGCGCCGCGGTTCAACACCCAGCTGATTCCCGCGCCGACGAGGTCGCGGAAGCCGTCGGCACCGACTTGCATCGAACCGAGATCCCCGCGCCATCCTGGTGGAAGACCACGATCGAGAAATGCATGCGTCGCCGTCGGTCGGATCCGGGCAGTGTCGGCCCGGCGACGAGCGTCACCCGCGCAATCGCGTCAGACCGGCGGCGCGCCCGGGCCGTAGAGGTCGCGCAGGCACCGTTGCTGTTGCGCCTTGTCGCCCTGGCTGCAGTGCGCGGCGCCGCGCGGCGGCTTGCCCGGCGGCGTCTTTGCGCCCGAGGCACGCTTCTTCTTCTGCGCTGGCGCACTCGCCGTCGCCGATTGGGCCTGTGTCGTGTCCGGCGAAACTGTCGTCTGCGCCTGGGCACTCGCGCTCAGGCAGACAGCGAGGCCGACGGGCACCGCGTTGCGTTGGAACCAGGAAGACATGCAGCGAGAGCCCGCGTCGGTCGATCAGCGGCCTGCCAACGTTTCGATTGCGGGACCGGTGATGCTGGACCCTGGTCGCTGCGAACGCAAGCGAGATGACCCGCTCAGCGCGCGGCACCCTCCGGCGGTCGAGCCGCCTCGGCCAGCACCGACGCGACGACGCGCCGCGACTCGGCACCGAACGCGCGCATCAATCGCGCGACGCCCTGCTCGAGCGCGGCGCGCTGCGCAGGCGACTGCGCGCGCAGCAGCGCGTCGAGATCGGGCGCGCTGCCGCCTGCCTCGGTGAAGACGAACTTCGGGTCCGACACGTAGCGCGCGGGCACCGCTGCCGCGAGCAGCGCGTCGGTGGCGATCGACGCCGCAGCGGCGGCGCGGCCGACGTCGTCGCGCACCGCGCTGTCGCGCCACGGCCCGAGCGCGGCGTCGCCGGAGCGGTCGCGCAGCGCTGCCATGATCGGTGAATCGAAACGCCCGGCTTCGTAGTCGGACTTCAGTGCGTGGAACTGGAAGTTCTCGAGCGCGAAATGGCGATTGGTGACGAGCTGCACCGCATCGTTCTTCGCGCTGTGCTGGCCGACCTGGTCGAGCGCGTTCACCCACAGCATCGACGCCACGCCGACGCCGGGCAGCGCCTGCGAGTGGTACGGCTGCGTCAGGTCCTGGACGTGGTGCAGCGCCCAGCCCGTGAAGCGCCAGCCCCAGTACGGGTGGCCGCTGCGAAACGCCTCGACGGCGAGCGCGCGGTAGAGGTGGATGCGGTACTCGGGGTACGTTCGCTTCAGGAAGCCCGCAAGCCGATAGACGATGCCGGCCTCGTGGAAGAAGCCCATGTGGAACGGCGCCTGCGTCGCGTTCTCGGCGCGCGGGTTGCCGAACGGCTGGCGGCCGAACGCGTAGTCGCGGCCCCACGCGGTGCCGTTGTCTTCCCAGACGTTGATGTCGAAGCCGTGGTCGGGCTCGTCGGACGCGCTGGCAACGACGTCGAGCACCGGCATCGCTTCGCCTGCGCGAACGGATGCGAAGTGCAGCTGCGGCATCGTCGTCTCGGCGCGCAGCAGCGTCACGGCCTGCCACGCGAGCGGCGCGCCCGCAGCGCGGGCACCCGGCATCACCTGCACGAAGAGCGGCAGCGGCGTGTTCGGGTTGAGGCGCAGCGCGGCGACGAAGCGCGCGACGACGTCGCCCCGCTGCGCGACCTTGAAAGCGAGCGCGTCAGGTCGCGGCGGGTAATGCGGCACGTGCTCTCGCGCCCACGCCTCCTCGGCGGCGAGCACCTTCTCGAGCCGCGCCGTGTCGGCTTCGACGAAGGCCTGCAGCGTTTCCGCGGGCACGGCAGCCGCGTCGGCCGCCGCCGGCAGCACCGAGAGCGCCTGGCGCGTCGCCAGCGCGTGGTCGGTCCACGCGTTCGCGCTCGGCAACGCGACCAGCGCTGCCGCGCCGAGCGCCCACGCGGGCAGGCGACAGGCGGGTCGATGCGGTGCCATGACGGCCATTGTCAGCTGCCAGCTCGCGTCGGCGTTTACACGCGAGTTCGCGCCGCTCAGAATGCGACGATCCCAACGAGGAGCGTGCCATGGATCTCGGTCTCAAGGGCAAGAGCGCAATCGTCACCGGGGGAAGCCGCGGCATCGGCCGCGCGGTCGCGGAGGCCTTTGCTGCCGAAGGCGCGAACGTCGCAATCTGCGCACGCAAGGCCGACGAGGTCTCCGGCGCGGTGCGTGCGCTGCAGGCGCGCGGCGTGCGCGGCTTCGGTCGGGCGCTCGACGTCGCCGACCCCGATGCGCTGGCCGCATGGGTGGGCGCGAGCGCAGCCGAGCTCGGCGGCATCGACGCGGTCGTCTGCAACGTGAGCGCGCTCGCGGTCGGCGACAACGCAGAGAGCTGGGACAAGTCGTTCCGCACCGACATGATGCACACCGTCCACGCGGTCGCGGCGGCGGTTCCCCACCTCGAGAAGTCGAGCAGCGCGTCGATCGTGCTCATCTCGAGCGTCTCGGGGTTCGAGGTCGACTTCGCCGCCGGCTCGTACGGCGCGATCAAGGCTGCGCTCATCCACTATGGCAAGGGCCTGAGCCGCCAGCTCGTCGGCAAGGGCATTCGCGTCAACTGCGTCTCGCCCGGCAACACCTATTTCGACGGCGGCATCTGGCAAACGATCGAGAAGAACATGCCCGACCTGTTCGCCTCCACCGTGAAGGCGAATCCGACCGGCAAGTTCGGCACCCCGGCCGAAGTCGCGAACGCGGTCGTTTTCCTGTCGAGTCCCGCGGCGAGCCGGATTTCGGGCACCAACCTGGTCGTCGACGGTGCGCTGACCGTCGCGGTCTGAGGAGTCGCGCCATGGGCGAGTTCGCCGGACACACGATTCACCGCGACCACATCCATCACGGCTGGAACAACGCGTTCGAGCCGTGCCTGCGGATCGCCCCCGGCGAGAGCGTCGAATTCGAGACGATCGACGCTTCGTCGGGCCAGCTGACGAGGACGTCGACCGCTGCGGATCTCGAGAAGCTCGACCTCGCGCGGGTCAATCCCGTGACCGGCCCGGTCTGGATCGATGGCGCGATGCCGGGCGACGCGCTCAAGGTCACGATCCTCTCGCTGCGCCCTTCAGGTTGGGGCTGGACGGGGAACATCCCGGGCTTCGGGCTGCTCGCCGACCAGTTTCCCGACGCGCGCCTGCACCACTGGAACTACGACCCCGCGCTGAAGCCGGCGATGTACGGGCCGGGCGGACGAGTGCCCTTGCGGCCGTTCACCGGAACGATCGGCGTCGCGCCGGCCGAGCCCGGCCTGCACAGCATCATTCCGCCGCGCAACGTCGGCGGCAACATGGATGCACGCGACATCTGCGCCGGGACCGAGCTCTACCTGCCGATCGAGGTCGAAGGCGCGCTGTTCTCGGTCGGTGACACGCATGCCGCGCAGGGCGACGGCGAAGTCTGCGGTACTGCGATCGAGAGCCCGATCGACGTCGCGCTCAAGTTCGAGCTCGTCAAGGACGCGCGCCTGCGCTCGCCGCGCTACGTGACGCGCGGTCCGGTCACCGAGCACTTCGACCGCAAGGGCTACGAGGTGACGACCGGCATCGGCCCCGACCTGATGGCCGGCGCCCGCATGGCGGTCGCCGAGATGGTCGAGCTGCTGAGCAAGCGGCACGGATACGCACCCATCGACGCGTACATGCTGTGCAGCGTCTGCGCCGACCTGCGGATCAGCTCGATCGTCGACGTTCCGAACTGGGTCGTCTCGTACTACTTCCCGCGGATCGTGCTCGAGTAGGGCAGCCCGTCAGGCGGTCGTCCGAGAAGGCCGTTCGACGCTGCGCAGCCGGAGCGCGTAGCCGCGCCCGTAGACCGTTTCGACTTCGAGCGACGCGGCGCCGGCCTCCCTGAGCTTGCGGCGGATCCGGCACACGTGCATGTCGGCGCAGCGGCTCGACTCGCGTGCCGATGCGATCCGACCGACCGCCTGCATGATCGCATCACGGTGGACGAACCGATCGCCGCGCGCCGCCAGCAGGTGCAGCAGCTCGAACTCGCCGCGGGTGAGTCGCAACGTCCTGTCGGCGAAAACGGCCTCGCCTCGCAGCGGATCGAGATGGAGGTCGCCGAGCGAGATCGCGCGCGGTTCGTCCGCCGTCGCGCTGGCGGCGAGATCGATCAGCCGCTGCAGCTTGATGGCGAGAACACGAGGCGACGTGCTGCGTGGCACGAGCTCGGTCGCACCGGCTTCGAGCGCCGGCAGCTCGGCCGCCTCGTCACCGTGCGCGCACGCGAGGACGACGACCGGTGCGCGCTGGGTGCGCCGCAACCGGCGCACCGCGTCCTCGAACTCGGACGCGGCGCCGCCCGAGGCGTCGAAGAGCAGGGCGTCGAAACGCCATTGCGAGAGCATCGGCGGCAGCGACGCGAGGTCGGGCACCGCGTGCAGGCGGAGCCCGCGCTCCTTGAACCCACGTTGCAGGGCAGCGACGTGGGCGCGGTCGCTGCTGACGATCAGGCAGAGGGGGATCACGCGACGAGCGTAGGCCTGCGCCAGCGTCATCTGTTGCGAATTCCCGCGTCGCCGCCGCCGCCGCGTCTCGAATCTTGCGAATTCGGCTCCGGTGTCGATCGCCGACCTGTGACGTGTTAGAAAAACGCTCGTGACACGTGCGTCGCCAGTGCGGCGGAGGTCGCCGATCGATGATCCTGACCGAGCTTCCCGACCTGCCGCCGCGGCCCGAGACGCCGGCGAACGCGGCGTTTCGTCGCGAGTACGTGGCGCGCTGGGCGCGCGAGAACACGCTCTTGTGCGGCGAGTCGCGCTTCGTCGAGTACCCGGAGGTCACGCATCCGGCGTCGATCAAGATGGCGTGGGGCGGCGCCGAGGTCTACCACTTGCGGCGGCGCGACGTCCGCGTCGCCGACGGCAGCTGGCTCGTCCTCAACGACGGCGACCGCTACGGCAGCACGCTGAAGAGCGACCGGCCGGCGACGTCGTTCTCGATTTTCCTGCGCCGCGGGCTCGCCGCCGAGATCATCGCGGCGCGCAAGCTCGGCCTCGAGCGATCGCTCGAGCGCGGCGCCGAGCGGGCGCGTCCGCCGTCGACGAGCGCGTTCTCGCCGCACCTGCGCGGCCAGGACCGTCACGTCGCGCCGCGCATGCGCTCGATCTACGCGCGCGTCATCGCGGGAGAGCGCAGCCAGGACTGGCTCGACGAGCAGGCCGTGCTCCTGGTCGGCGATCTCGTCGCCGCCGAGAACGAAGCGCTCGCGAGCACGCTGCGCATTCCTGCGAGCAAGGCGTCGACCCGCGCCGAGCTGAGCCGGCGGCTGCGCCTCGCCGCCGATCACATCGAGTCGCACTTCGACCAGCCGCTGCCGCTCGAGGCGCTCGCGGAGGTCGCGTGCATGTCGAGCTACCACTTCCTGCGCTATTTCGCGCTGCTGCACGGTGCGACACCGCACGCGTACGTCGTGCGTTGCCGCACCGCTGCGGCGCGGCGCCTGCTCGCCGACGGCGTCAGCGACGCGACGGTGCTCGCGAGGCGGAGCGGCTTCGGCAGCCGGTCGAGCCTGTACCGCGCGCTCGGCGGTCGCTTGCGCGGCGCGGCGCCGGACGTGCGCGCCGACGCATAGCCCTCAGGCGCGCGAGGCGACGACGAGCGCCGCGGCGCCGAGCGCCGTGGCCGTCTACCTCGGTTGTCGGCAGAACCAGGCGAGTGCCCGAAGGCGCCGCGCGGCCGTCTATTCGGTCGCGAGCTGCTCGAACGACGAGAACGCGCCGCTGCCTGCGAACACGTCGACGCTCTCGACGACCGCATGGCGCGGGCCCGTACGCGCCCAGTCGACAAGCCGGTCGACGACGTCGCGCTCGCCGGCGACCATCGCCTCGACCGAGCCGTCGCGGCGATTGCGCACCCAGCCGCCGACGCCGAGCCGGCGCGCTTCCTCGGCCAGTGACCAGCGGTAGCCGACGCCCTGGACGCGGCCGCGGATCTCCAGCCGCACGACCCTGCCGACGCTTCGCGGCGAGTTCACCGGGACCTCATCGGGCGCGCTCCTTGGAGCTCCACGCTGGTCGAATGGATCGTCGCCACCGAAGCACTCGTCGCAGCCGTAGAGGTGCTGCATTGTTTCCGATCGCCGCCGTGCTGGCGGCATCGACGCTCCAGGGCTGCGCGGCCGCGCCCGACACGGTGCCGACTTACGAGGCGCTGGAGCGCGGCTTTCGCTGGCAGTGCCAGACGTCGCCCGAGCCCGACGTCTGCGTGCACCACAAGTTCCTCGCGCTGCAGGAGCGCAGGGCGAGGCAGCTGACGCTCAACGAATGCGCGATCGCGTACGGCTGGGCGCCGCGCGCGAAGCAGGACGCGCAGTGCAGCGACGCGCCCGCGCCGCAGACGATCGCATGCCGCAAGCTCTTCGGCACGACGACGTGCACGATCGTCGACGACAAGGAGTGAAGAAGACCGTCGGCGACGATGCTTGCGACGTCGCTGAGCGGAACGCATCGGCGCGCTAGCCGATGCAGATCCAGCCGACGCGAACCGGCACGATCCTCTTGATCCCGTCGCGCACGATCAGGACGCGCAGCAGCGCGCCTTCGCGATGCGCCTCGCTCCAGACCTCGGGGTTGAGGACGATGTCGTCGTGCTGCAGGCCCGCCCGCGACGCCGGCGTGTCGTCGCCGACGAGGATGATCCGCTGGGTGCGCGGATCGGCGGTGATGCCGATGCCGACGTACGTGCTGCCCGGGCAGAGCAGGCCGTGGGTCGACAGCCCGGGCACGATCTCGACGGTGACGAGCCGCTCGCCGGCGTCGCGCAGCGTGTCGACGCCGACGCCGCGCATCGCTGGTGGCTGCGGCGGCTCCGGCGCGGCGATCGTGCCGCGCAGCAGCGCGACGACGACCGCTGCGTGCAGCAGCACGGTCACCGTCGCGCCGACGGCGCGTGACTCGCGCGGCAGCGGGCGCGGATCGCTCGCGCCCGCTCCGCCGCGCAGCGGGCCGTGGTTCGACGGTGCGCGCGCGCGGCGCTTCACTTGCGGTCACCCGGTGTCGCTGAGCGCGACGTGCGCAGTGCTCGCGACGCGCGCCGCCGGCAGGCGGATCTCGAACTCGCTGCCCTTGCCGACGCCGTCGCTGCGCGCTTCGATCGTGCCGCCGTGCAGCTCGACCAGCTTGCGCGCGAGCGAGAGCCCGATCCCCTGTCCGCCCTGCGCATGCGAACTCGCCGACTCGACCTGGCCGAACATGTCGAAGATTCGGTCGATGTGCTCTTCGGCGATGCCGATGCCGGTGTCCTAGACCCTGACGACGAGCGCAACGGCGTCGGCCGACGCCGTCACCACGATCGTGCCGCCCGGCGGGGTGTACTTGGCCGAGTTGATCAGCACGTTCGAGAAGACCTGCGCGAGCCGTGTCAGGTCGCCTTGGAGCTGCAGCGGGTCGGGCGGCAGCTCGACGCGCAGGTCGTGGCCGGCGCCGTCGATCAGCGGCTGCGCGATCTCGATCGCGCGTGCGATCACCGTCGCGAGCTCGAGTCGCTGGACGCGCAGCGTGAGCTTGCCGCGTGTCAGGCGCGAGACGTCGAGCAAGTCGTCGAGAAGGCGCGCCATCTGCGCGGTCTGGCGGCTGATGACGTCGTGGCACCACGCCGCGCGCGCGTCGCCGGGCGGCAGGTGATGCAGCACGTTGATCGCGTTGCGGATCGGCGCGAGCGGGTTGCGCAGCTCGTGCGAGAGCGTCGCGATGAAGTCGTCCTTCTCGCGGCCGGCGTCGCGCAACACCTGCTCGGCCTTCTTGCGCTCGGTGATGTCCATGACGACGCCGAACGTGCGCACCGGGTGGCCCTGCTCGTCGTATTCGGCGCGGCCGCGGTAGCCGATCCAGACGCGGCTGCCGTCGGGGCGCTTCAGCCTGAACTCGTCGAAGAACGATTGATGCTCGGCGATCGCCAGACGGCGGCGCCGCGCGAAACGCGGCCGATCGTCCGGGTCGAGCAGGTCGATGACGCTCTCGCGCGTCGGCGTGAACTCGTCGGGGCTGACGCCGAAGAGGGCGTACGTCTCGGGCGACCACCACAGCGTGTCGCTCGCGATGTCGAGCTCGTACGCGCCCATTCGCCCGGCGCTGAGCGCAAGGCGCAGCCGCTGGCGCTCGACGGCGAGCATCTGCTCGGCCTGCCGCGTCTCGGTGACGTCGGCCATGACGCTGATCAGGCGCAGCGGCGCGCCGTCGGCGCCGCGCGCGGTGACCGCGCCGCGACCCGACAGCCACAGCGTCGTTCCGTCGGGACGCACGACGCGGTAGTCGGCGGCGAAGGTGTCGAGCTGCTGTGCGAGCTCGAGGTAGTGCGCGGCGAGGTGGCGATCGTCGGGGTGCAGCGACGCGAGGTACTCGTCGTCGGCGCCGCCGACCTTGCCCTTGCGGTCGGCGAGCGAGAGACCGAAGAGCGCCATCGCCTCGTCGGACCACGTGCGCGTCCGCGCGACGAGGTCGGTTTCCCAGTAGCCCATGCGGCCGGCCCTCAACGCGGCGCGAAAGCGCGCCTCGCTTTCGCGCATCGCGTCGAACGCGCGCGCCCGCTCGCTGATCAGCTGCGCGAGGCGGTCGCGCTCGAGCGTGAGCTGGTGCGCAGCGAGGACCTGCTTGGTCGTCTCGGTGCAGACGACGAGGACGCCGCCGATGCCCCCGGGCGACGCGTCGTCGTCGATCGGGCTGTAGCTGTAGGTCCAGTAGACGTCGTCGAGGCGCCCGTTGCGCGTGATCGGCACGAGCTGATCGACGTGCCACGTCGCGCCGCGTCCCGACATCACCTGCTCGATCTGCGGGCCGATGATCGGCCAGATCTCGGCCCAGACCTCGCGCGCGGGGCGGCCGAGCGAGCCCGGATGGCGCTCGGCGCCGATCGACTCGCGGTACGCGTCGTTGTAGAGGCACGCGAGCTCCGCGCCCCACCAGATGTACATCGGGTGCCCGGTGTTGAGCATCAGCCGAACGACGGTGCGCAGCGACTGCGGCCAGTCGGCGGGGGAGCCCAGCGACGAGCGCGACCAGTCGTGCGCCCGCATCAGGGCGCCCATCTCGCCGCCGCCCTGGAGGAAATCGGGCACCCTCGTCGCCATCGCCCGATGCTAGCGACTGCGGCGAGCGCGCCCGCGCCGGACGGCTCGAATTCCCGACGCGCGGTGTGCGTCGGGAACCTTCGCGCTCAGTGGAGTTGCTGCAGCATGCGAGCGAAGTTGGCGACGTCGGGCGAGCCGACTCCGGAGCCGCGGTCGTGGCCCGGCCCGCCCTGAGACAACCGCGCGGAAGCGCTAGGGTCGACGTCGGGTGGCCGGCGCATACTGCACGAAGCATGACGCCCCTCGACGCTTCGATCATCACCGGCTGGCACGCCCACGCGTACTTCGACGCCGCGAGCCGCGACGCCGCTTGGGCGCTGCGCGAGACG
The DNA here is from genome assembly GCA_035493195.1 of Caldimonas sp. GTDB lineage: Bacteria > Pseudomonadota > Gammaproteobacteria > Burkholderiales > Burkholderiaceae_C > Schlegelella_A. Next base: position 305 of record DATJIM010000260.1, on the reverse strand, counting down.
GTCCAGTCGGCGCTGGCGGGGCACGTGCAGATCGGGCGCTTTCACGAGAAGCCGGTGGGACCGCACCCGATGTGGAGCTTCCAGATCGCCTTCGACGCCGACGAGTTCACTGCCGTCGTCGGCTGGCTCGCGCTCAACCACGGCACGCTCGACGTGTTCGTCCATCCGAACACCGATGACGAGCTGCGCGATCACCGCGACTGCGCGATCTGGCTCGGCAAGTCGTACACGCTGAACCTGGCGGCGCTCGCCGCCCCCGGGTCGCGCTGACGCGCGACTACGCCGGCTTGCGCGAGCGCTTCGTC
>DATJIM010000259.1:0-12258 GCA_035493195.1 Caldimonas sp. | reverse complement strand
CGAGCTTGCGCTTGAACTCGCTGCGGGCCGTGCTCCAATGCTGGTGAATGAGGGCCAATTCACGCTGCTGCGCCGCCACCAGGGCATCGTGGATGCTCCAGATCGACGTGAAGAAGAGCGTCAGCGAAACGACAACCACGGTCGAATAGATCACGAGCGAACGCAAGGTGTTCAGCGCCTCGAAGGACTGGAAGAGCAGGCTCAGGCAGGTGCCGCCGACGAAGATCAGCGACACGCTCTGGCCCCACCGGGCCATGGGAGCGAACGACGCACCATCGAACAGGTCCAGTTGCAGGCCGCCGCGGACGATGCGTGCGAGGCGCTGCGTTCGCGCCAGGCAGTCGTAGATCGCGAGTGCCATCAGGCTGAACATGATGGCGCTGGACGCGTAGAAATACAGCAACAACCATCGACCGTCGAACTGCCATGGGCGGGCGACCCACACCGAGAACGCAGCGCCGAGCAGCAGCACCGTCCATTCGCGGCGCCTGTTGACTGCAAACGCGTGTTCGACGAGTTCGGGACGCTCGGCGAGCGGCCGCAGCGCCTCGATCGCCAGCGTCCAGCGTCTGTGCAGCGGCGGATAGATCCACAAGATGTAGATGATGACCGCCGGCTCGAGACCCAACTTCCACAGGCCCCAGGCGCTGGCCGGCGCCGGCCCTGCATGCACGAACACGGTGAGCACCAGCAGCAGCACCAGGGCGCCTGCGACGGCGAGCGCTACCGCGAGTCGAGGCCAGCCGACCTGAGCCACCCACCCGTCGACGAGCGACCGTCGGTTCGCGTTCATGCGCAATGGAGCGGTCGGTCCATGCGGGCGATGGTCGCCGCTGGCGGCCGTGCGTGATCGCTACGGTTCGCGACGGGAAAGCCAGGTGCCGATCGCGATCGCAGTGCGGTCGTGCAGGGCACCGGCGATGACCTGGAGTCCTACCGGCAGGCGCTCGCTCGTCGCCCCGACCGGAACCGCGGTGGCCGGCAAGCCCGGGAAGGTGGCGACTCCCGGCCACGCGAGCTGCTCGAAATAGGGCGTTCGCTTGCCGTCGATCGACAGCGTCGCGCCGGGTTCGTTCGGATTCTCGACGTGCGGATACGCGACCGTGCCGAACGCGGGGGTGACGACGGCATCGAAGCGATCGAAGAGCGCGCGCCACTGGCGACGCAGCCGGAACTGGGCGTCGAGCAACTCCATCCAGCGGTGCGCGGAGATGACGTTCTTGGCGTTCGGCGAGCCCCGCGTGAAGATCGCGCCGAGCATCTCGCTGTAGGCAGCGTGCGCTGCGCCCAGATCCGGCAACAGCTCGCTCTCTCGGCAGACCTCCGCGCCGGCACGCGCCGCGACGTCGGCGACGCGGCCAACGTGCTCGGTCAGCACGCTGCTCGTGCTCGCAGCGGGGTGCCTGTCGAGAAAGAGAAGCCGCGCCCCCGCGAGATCGCGAGCGCGCGGCGGGGGCAGGTCCAGTCGATAGCCGGTTGCGGCGTCGAGGTCCGGCCCGGCAATGATGCCGAGCTCGAGCTCGAGGTCGGCGGGGTGACGAGCCATCGGGCCGACAACCGCCAGCTCGACGCCGGCGCCGTCGCTGCCCGGGAAGCCGTGCCCGCGGCTCGGTACCAGGCCGAAGGTCGGCTTGTGTGCGAAGACGCCGCAGAACGCGGCGGGGACCCGCAGCGATCCGCCGATGTCCGAGCCGACCTCGATCGCCACCATGCCAGCGGCGAGCGCGGCCGCTGAGCCGCCCGACGATCCCCCGGGGCTTCGCGCCGGGTCGATCGGGTTGAGCGTGCGGCCGTAGATCGGATTGACCGTTTGCCAGTCGGCGAGCGCGACAGGCACGTTCGTCTTGCCGAGGATGACCGCGCCGGCGGCCTTCAGCCGCTGCACGAGCACGGCGTCTTCGTTCGCCCTGTGCTCGCGAAACGGCGCGATCCCCCAGGTCGTGGGCAGCCCGGCGATGTCGATCGACTCCTTCACCGTCATCGGCACGCCAAGGAGCGCCGGCCGCTCGCCGCGCGCTCGACGTGCGTCGCGCTCACTCGCCTGCTCTCGCGCGCGCTCGAAATCTCGCACCACGACCGCGTTGATCTCGCCGTCGCGCGCTTCGATGCGCGCGATCGCCGCCTCGCAGGCCTCGCGTGCGCTGATCTGGCCTTCGCCGATCGCTCGCGCCAGCTCGCGCGCGCTGCAATGCTCCGGATCGAAGCGCTCGTCGTGGCCACGCGGTGTCATGCCGTTCCTCGCTGCGTTGAAAACTGAACGATTCTGTCAGAGCTGTCTGAGTCGGCGGGCGCGTTCCAGCGTCCGCTTCGCGTTGCGATAGGTCGGTGGCTCATCGGATAGGCCACGACGTGTAGGCGTCCAGCCTCGTCGGCGACGTTTTCACCGTGGCGGTGACGAAGACCGACCTAGGCCATCACGGCGTCGGCGTACGAGACCGAACCGAGCTCGCCCTCCGGGAAGATGCCGTGGCGCGCGATCCAATCGCGCGCGTCGCGCCAGGCCTCCTCGGTGTAGCGCTCGAACACGATCCGCTCGCCTGGGCCCCAGCACCGGGTGTCCATGCGCGCGTGGAACTGCTCGGGGAACTCGTTGCGGTAGTAGTGCGTGTAGCGCTCGGGCCTCAGGTCGATGTCGCGCTGTGCGCGCTTGAGTGCACGGAAGAACTTCTGCAGGTCCTGCGGATCGGGATCGCCGCTGATCATGGTCGCGATCATGAAGGTCGTGTCGATCACCTTGCGGAAGCCAAGCTGCTCGGCGAAGTAATACGGGCCGCTGAACAGGGCGCAGGCAGGCGCCGCACCGTCGATCAGCCGGCCCATCCGCGCGAACAGCATGCCGTCGGCAAAGTGCAGGTTGATCTTGTCGGGCGTCAGGTACTGCTCGAGCGCCTGGATGGTCGCGTAGTGGCTGCCCGACTGGAAGCCGACCGAGATCGGAACGCCGGCGAGATCCTCGGGCGTGCGAACGGCCGAGTCGGCCGGCACGAACACCCCAGCCGGCGCGACCGAATAGACGTCGGCGTAGAGCTTGCCTTTGCCGGTCGCCGCGGCGACGTTGACGGTCCAGTGGCAGGCGCAGCTGACGTCGGCATCGCGGCCGCGCTCGAACGACTGGAACGCCCCGACCTTGTCGCCGCGGTCGTGGTGCTTGCCTGCGGTCGACCGGATCAGCTCGTGGAAAACGTAGTCGAGCCCTTCGGCGCGGAAATAGCCTTGCTCCTCGGCGACCCACTCCTGCAGCCGGAAATGCGGCTCGATCACGAATCGCGCCATGGCGCTGCTCCCGAGGTCAGTCTATCCACGAGCTACCGGAACTCTGCCGCCGATCAGACCGACGCGTAGTGCACGTACGACTCCCGGACCCCGCCGTGCCTGTCGAAGAACAGCACCTCGACGACATGCGTGCCCGTGATGCCCTTGTAGTGGATCGCAATGCTGTCGACGCCGCGCAGCACGTCGAGCACCGTGAAGTCGATGTGATCGAACACCTCGAAGCCTCTCTTCACGTACGCGCGCAGCGCCGCCTTGCCGTGCACGGTGCCGCTCGGGTCGTGGCTGAGCCGCGCAACCAGCGGGGAGTGGAAGATCACGTCGTCGGTGTAGAAGGCCAGCACGCGATCGAGGTCCTTCGACTCGAAGGCCGCGACCCAACGCTTCACGTAGTCGGCCGTCTTCTCCGTCGTCAGCATCGATGTCTCCTCTGGGGCCGGTTGCGGCGGGCCTTCCTGGGCCGAGCGTCGGCGCAGTGTGCCACGCGCCACCACCGTTGGTCGGCGACCGATGAGGCTCACGGAACGCGGACGCGAAGGTCCGCTCCGCCTGGTGCGACCGCTTCCCGCTCGATCGACCGGGGGCGGCCGGATCGTCGAGTCAGGTTCGTTCCGGGGCCGCGCGCCGAGCGACCAGGAATTCGTCCAACTGCTGGAACGTCTCCGGCATCGCCTCGTCCATTCCCTCGATGGCCATGTCGAGCGCTTGCTTCGACGGATAGAGCTCGGTCATCACGAGGAGCGTCTTGCCGTTCCTCTCCTCGAAAGTCACCGTCGTGATGGCGCCGCCGTCGCTTTCCTCGTTGGTCCAGACGAGCCGGACATTCGGCACGACCTCGAGGTACCTGCCGAAGAACGCCACGGGCGCCGCGCCCTTCGGGTGAGCGAACTCCAGCCGGTAGCTGCCGCCGACACGGACGTCTTGTTCGCAAGAGAGCAGGATCGCGCCGCTCGACTTCGGCACCCACCACTGCTTGAACAGCTCGGGCGTGGTCCACGCCTCGAAGACGAGACGTGCCGGGGCGTCGAACATTCGCGTGACGAGCAGCTCGCGGTCGGACTTCCGCTGCGACGTCGTCCGGTTGCCCATGGGCACGGGCTCAGTCTCTCTTCTTGCGACCATCTCGCTTCTCCTTGCGTTTGAGTTCCTCGACGACGGTGTCCAGCGCGTCGAAGCGCGCGGACCACAGCCGACGGTAGTTCTCGATCCAGGCTGCCTCTTCCTCGAGCCGGCGCGGGCCGAGCTTGCAGCTGCGCACGCGTCCCACCTTCTCGGTGGCGACGAGCTCCGCTCGCTCGAGCACTCCGATGTGCTTCTTCATGCCGGTCAGGGTCATGTCAAACCGCTCGGCGAGGACCGTGACGGACGCGTCGGAGCGCATCAACTGTTGCAGCACGCCGCGCCGCACGGGGTCGGACAGCGCGGCGAACGACCGGTTGAAACGAGCTTCCGAACGGTGAACCATCCGGTTCAGTATGACATGCGTGGTGCCGGCAGGCAAGCGAAACGACGCTCGCGTTCGTTGCTCGAGCAGCGTTCGGCGCTAAGGAGAGATCGGCAGTTCCCCGGGCCGTTGCCGGCCGGCGCGACCGACCCACACGCACGCCGCGAAGATCACCGTCGCACCGAGCCAGACCTGGGGGCGCACCGCCTCGCCGAAGAAGAGGAAGCCGAACAGCGCCGCCCAAGGCAACGCGGTGAACTCGAGCACGCCGAGCGCTTGCGCCTCGGCTGCAGCATAGGCTCGGGCGAGCAACTGAATGCCGACGTTTCCCAGCAGACCCGCGAGAACCGCGAGCCCCAACGCCGACGCAGTCGGTTGCGGGGCACCGATGGCAGCGGGCGACAGCAGCACCATCGGGATCACTGCGCTCGTCAGGGTCAGGAGGGTCGAGCCGTCCTTGGCGGCGCGCGCGCGCATCACGACCGCGGCCAAGGCATACGTCAGCGCCGCGGCCAGGATTGCGGCGAGCCCGAGGCCGCGTTCGCCGTCGAAGCTCGGTGCGCCCTGGACCGTGACCAGCACGCCGGCAAAGCCCAGCAGAGCGGCCAACAGCACCGGGCCGCGCATCTTCTCGCCGAGGAAGACATGCGCGAGTGGCGGAATCAGGAGCGGCGCAATGAACGACAGGGTGATCGCTTCCGCCAAGCCGAGGCGCGTGAGGGAAAAGAAGAACAAGAACGCGGTGGCTGCGATCAGGATGCCGCGCGACAAGTGGGCGGGCACCATGTCGCGCGTCAGCCGCCGCCGCCCTTGCCACCACCAGATCGCGAGCGCAAACAGGCTGCCGAAGACATAGCGCCCGAGCACTGCGTACGCAACCGTGTACGAGCGGGTGAGCTCCTTGACCGTGGCATCGAGCGCACACAGGGCAGCGATTCCGGCAGCAGCGACGACAAACGGGCGAGGCGAGGACATGGCGGGGAGGGCGGATGGAAATGCGGAGAACCCTGTCTGGCGGACGGCATGCCGCCGAACGCGTGAACGAACCACCTGAGGGACGATAGTCGAACGCAGGCGTCTGAGCTCGAACGTCGAATACGATGAGCGCCGGGCGTTGAAGAGTCGCGCAACCACCGATGTTCGGCGGTTCGACCGTCGCGCTTGTTCACGTGGACTCGGTCACTTTTCTTCTTGCGGCCATGGACATGCAGGGTTCGAAACTCGGAGAGGCGGCTTGATCGAGAGGCTCGCGCGGCGACTGCCGATCTACTACGGGTGGGTCGTCGTCGCGGTCGTCTTCGTGACGATGGCGATCTGCGTGAACGCACGCACGGCGTTCTCCTTGCTCTTTCCGCCGATCCTCGACGAGTTCGGATGGGAGCGTGGCGTGACCGCTGGCGCGTTCTCGTTCGGATTCATCGTCTCCGCCGCATTGAGCCCGCTGCTCGGCCGGCTGATGGACCATCGCGGGCCGCGCTTCGTCATGGAGCTCGGCGTTGCCGCGACTTCCGCCGGTCTGTTGTTGGCGACCTTCGCCGGCCAGCCCTGGCACGTCTATCTCACGTTGGGCCTCTTGGTGGGCGCGGGCACGACGTTCACCGGCTACACCGGTCAAGCACTGTTTCTGCCGAACTGGTTCGTGCGCCGCCGCGGGCTCGCGATGAGCATCGCCTTCGCCGGAGTGGGGTTCGGCTCCATCGTGCTGCTGCCCGCGTTGCAGACGTTCGTGGAGCGAAACGGATGGCGGGCCGGTTGTTCGCTGCTGGGCGTGGTGGCGCTTCTCGTCCTCGTGCCGCTCAACTTGCTTCTCAGGCGTCGACCCGAAGAGCTCGGTCTCGCTCCGGACGGAGACGCGGTCACGCCGGCCGCGGCCAGCGCCCGACGCGTGAACGTCGTCGACCCGGCGTGGGCAGCCGTCGACTGGACGCTCTCGCGAGCAATCCGTACCGCGCGGTTCTGGTGGATCGCGGTGGCCTACTTCACGGGGCTCTTCTCGTGGTACGCCGTGCAGGTTCACCAGACCAAGTACCTCACCGAGACCGGCTTCAGTGCGCAAGAGGCCGCGTGGGCCCTCGGCGCCGTCAGCCTTGCGGGCGTGCCGGGGCAGATCGGACTCGGCTGGCTCTCGGACCGTGTCGGACGCGAGATCGTCTGGGCGATCGGCAGCGCGGGGTTCTGCATCACCTACGTCGCGCTGCTCGCGTTGCCGTCGCATCCAAGCATCCCGATGCTGTACACGATGGTGATCGCCCAAGGCGCGCTGGGCTACGGCCTCTCGTCGGTCGTGGGCGCCATCCCCGCGGAGATCTTCGAGGGCAGGCACTACGGTTCGATCTTCGGAACGCTGATGGTCAGCGCGCTCGCGGGTGGCGCGGCGGGGCCGTGGTTGATGGGTGTCGTGCACGACCGGACCGGCAACTACACGCTGGCGTTCTGGGTCGCCATCGGCTGCTCGGTGCTGTCCGCAATCGCGATCTGGCGCGCGTCGCCCAGCGGCGTGCGTGTCGTGGCCGGGCGCGTGCGGGCAGCCCCGGCGTGAGAAGGGCGCGCTCCGGATGGCGACGAACATCGCCGTCCGTCTAGCATAAGAGAGCGAAGCACAGGAGGTGGACTGTGATCGACCACGCGAAGTGGCCGACTTGGCGTGCTGAAAATCTCGCCGGATGGGAAGAACGAGTTCCCATCCACCTCGGGCCGGATGGATACGACGTCGAAGGGTTGCTCAGTGACCCGACGCGGGTGACCCAGACTGTTCAGAACGATCGAGAAGCGCTCGGCTCACTGGTCGGCTTGAGCGTCGCGCACCTGCAGTGCTATCTGGGGACGGACACGCTGTCGTTGATGCGTTCGGGTGCCGCAGCGGTCGCCGGCGTCGATTTTTCGCCGAGCGCCATCGCGCATTGTCGAAGTCTCTTCGCCCGAGCAGGGGTGACGGGCACGTTCGTCGTCGGCGATGTCTTCGAGTCGCGGGCACTCCTGCCGCATCGATACGACCTGGTGTACGCCTCGATCGGCGCGATCAATTGGATTCCCTCGATCCGAAACTGGCTCGCGGTGGCCGCTTCCTTGCTGAAGCCTCGGGGGCGGCTGCACCTGCGGGACGTCCATCCGATGGCGATGGCTTTCGACCCCGAGGTCGATGGAGAACTACGGCTCCGCTATCCGTACGGAGAAACGGTCGACCCGGTCAGCCTGGCAAGCGATCAGACCTACGTCGGCGATGGCACGCCGCTCGTTCACCGGACCACGCACGAGTGGTCGCACGGCATCGGCGAGATCATTCAAGGCGCGATCGATGCCGGATTCGAGATCCGCGGGCTCGAAGAGCACTACTACACGGAGTGGCGCATGTGGCCGTCGATGGTCAGACAAGGACCGGGCCGGTATGTGCTCGCAGATGGACCGGAGCGTCTGCCCTTGTTGTTCACGCTCAAGGCGCTGCGGCCTTGATCGGCTCGACGCCACGTGACGGCATGGGTCGCTACTGCGGCTTTCGCGCAGGAGGCTGCTCGCTCTGTCGCGGAAGGCACGTGACAAAAATGCTCGGCCGGCGCACAGTCGTTCACGATGAAGACAATCGCCGAGCAACGCTTTCGCTGCGTGTCGCTGGAGGGCGAGACATTCGATCTGCTCGCGAGGTTTGGCGAGCCGACGGTCGAAGCAAACGACGGACCGAGTGATCGGCACGCCGTGATGCTCCTATCCTTCGAGCCTCTCGTTCCGGAGCGCCGGTGCTACGGGCACAACGAATTCCAGGCCCTCTGCTTGGCGCTGGAATTCCTGCGCACGACTCTGAAGGCATTCGCAGCCAAGGGTGGCCGGATCTATTGGCAGGACACGGAATCGCCGGTTGATCTCGGAAGCCCGTGGCTCGGTCCATATCCCGACTTCTGAGCGGTGCGACGCAGGGGAAGAGCCTATCCGCTCCGAGATCGTCGCCAACGCTCAGGGAAACATCGATTGGTGGATCGCGCGCCACTCCGGCGTGCATCTGAAGGCGACAGCGGCAGGTCAGATCTTCGGCGTCGTGCTCGTCAAGAACCACTGGAACCTGCGCAGCCTGTTCGTGGCACCCTCCAGCGGCAAGGTCGGCCGCCGCTTGCTCTCGGCATCAATCGCGGAGTGTTCGGGCCAGAGTCCGGCAATGGAGCTTCGTTTCGGTGAGCAGCGGTGCGATGGCGGACCGACAGGCAAGCGTGCTACCGATGCCTAGGCGCGCGTCGCGGGCGATCGATGACGCCCCGCCTCGACGGCGCTTTCGACATCGCAGGTGCATCTCGTGCGGAAGGCGGTCTGTCGCATCGGCTGTTCCGATCGCGCACTGCACCGCGAGTGGCTGCTGGACGAAGCGCTCAAGGAAACGTTCCCCGCCAGTGATCCGATCTCGCCGGCACGGCACCTCCTGATCAAGTATTGGTCTGCTCGGGAGGAACGTCGCGCGGGAGCACCTGCCCCGCATCGCCGCTGCCCTTTGCCATCGGCAGTGCCATGCCGACGAGATAGCTGGTCATGCTGAGCGAGCCGAGCGTTCGCCCCTCGGCGAACGGCTGCGCTGTCTCGCGGCTGGCTTGGCACAGCCCCGCGACGTAGGCGAGCGGCAGGAAATGCTCCGCCGTCGGAACCGCAAGATCGTGGTCGGGATGGCGTTGCACGTCGACGAGCGCGCCAGGGTTCGTCGTCATCACCTCGCGGACACGGGCGTCGAATCGTTCTGCCCAGTCGAACCCGCGATCGCCGTACGCCCAGTCGATCCGGCGAAGGTTGTGGACGACGTTGCCGCTGCCGACGATGAAGACTCCGCGTTCGCGCAGCGGCGCGAGCCGCGCGCCGAGATCGATGTGGTAGGCGAGAGGCGCTCCCGCATGGATGGACAACTGCAGCACCGGAATGTCGGCTGCAGGGAAGACGTGCGCCAGCACCGACCAGGTGCCGTGGTCCAGCCCCCAGCTGTTTCGATCGAGCCCGACGCATCCTGTGCCCAGGATGGCGACGATCTCCTCTGCGACCTCGGGGCTGCCGGGCGCCGGATAGTCGAACGCGAACAGCTCGGGCGGAAAGCCGTAGAAGTCGTGGATGACCTTCGGCTTCGCCATCGCGGTGACCGCGGTCGCCTGGATGAACCAGTGTGCGGAAATCGCAAGAACGGCGCGCGGCCGCGGCAACGCGCGGCCGAGCGCGCGCCATGACCGGGTGAAGTCGTTGAGCTCCAGCGTGTTCATCGGCGAGCCGTGGCCGATGAAGGCGACCGGCATCCGGACGGAATCGCTCATCGTGTGCTCGATGCTTGTCGCTCCAGTGCCGATCGATCGCCACCCGCACTCGGCAGCATGAGGGCCGCCGAGCGCAGCTCAGGGCGAGCGCGAGATCAGATTGAACAGCCTCACGTAGATCGACAGCGGCTGCGTGAAGTCGGCCGCGTTTTCGGGTTCGACGAGGCGGGTCGGCGGCCCGCGGTCGAGCGAGCTGTCGACGAACGGCGCCACCGACGCGATGCCCGCCGACTCGATGCCGGTGCCCGAGAAGTCGATGATCGTCAGGCAATGCGAGTCGTTGACGTTGCGGAAGTACGGCACGTAGTAGCTCACGTTGGCGTACGCGTCGAGCGCCGCCGTCCACTGGGCGATGTCGGGCCACCAGCGCGAGAACAGCGCGTGCTGGTACGCCGACTGGTTCGGCGCGTTGGCGATGTCCGGATAGAACTTCTCGTAGCTGAAGGCCGAGAAGTTGCTGTCGCGTGTGAACAGCATGTAGCCGAAGCGGTCGCCCGGATAGGTGAGCGCGAGCGCACCGCTCACCGAGCCGAGATTGTTCGGGTCGAACCCCACCAGCAGCCCGGACGAGAAGCGGGCGACGAGGCCGTCGGCCTCGTCGAGTCCCCACGCAGCGCGGATCGTGTTGTGAAGCGGCAGCGACGGGTATTGCGCCGGTGAGCCGCTGCGCGGTGCCTGCATCAGTGGCCCGGAGTCGGCGAGCAGCGTGACGTTCCCGGTCGGCTGCAGCGCGTCCCGCACCAGGGGATAAGTGACCGTCGCACCGACGCCGCCAGCCGAGAAGCCGGTGAGCAGCAGCTTTGCCGGTTGGCCCAGGTTGGCACGCAGCCACTGCGCGGCCGCGCTGACGTTGGCCTGGCCGCGGTGGTACTCGACCCGCGGCGTCGCCGGGTAGGCGTCGGCGTACACCGCCACTTTGCTGCCGGCATGGACGTCGCCCGTGCAGTACGGGAAGAAGACCAGATTCCACGATTGCGTCTGCACCGTCTGCGCCGGGTCGTTGCGTGCGGTGAAGGGCGTGACGAGACCGTGGGCGACGTTGGGCGACTGCATGTAGTCGACCGGAATGCCGTTGGGGTTCGCGGCGCCGAGCTTGCCTTCGCCCAGACACGCCTTCTGGTCCCAGCACGCGCCGCCGCCTTCGAAGCTCACCGCCATGTCGTGCGAGAACGGCGTGCGGTTGACGAAAAAGCGGTAGGGCGAACCGTCGCCGCAGGCCGCGCCAGTCGCCGCCGGCAGCTCGACCATCTCCCATTGGAAGTAGCCGGCCTGTGCGAGCGGTGCGCCGAGCAGCAGCGCGAACGCCGAGAGGATGCGGGTGCAGCGCGTCATGGTGTCGTCCTCGTCAGTGGGTGTTCAGGCCGGCCGCTTTCAACGCGAACCGCTGCCAAAGCTTTGCCGGCGCAGCGCCTCAAGGTCGCGCGCGAGTGCGCCGCGGTCGCGCGCCGCCGCGGGCTGCGCCGACCAGGCAGCGACGAGCTCGCTCTGGCGCCGCTCGAACTCGGCTTGGCGCGTGTCGACCGCCGCCGGCGGTGCCAGATGGGCGGTGCTCCAGCGTTCGAGCTGGTCGGCGCGTCGCGAGGGGTCGGGCTGGATCGCCTCCAGCAGCGCGCTCTCGATTTGGCGCGCTTCCGCTGCCGTCACCTCCGACCGGCGCAGCCGCTCGGGCAGGCCTTCGTCGAGCGTCTGCGCCAATGCTTGCAGGTCCGTGGCCGCGATGCCGGTGAGGCGCGCCTCGCGAAAGCGACGCAGCGCATCGGACCAGGCGAAATAGTCGCCGAGCCGGCGCAGCTCGGCGGGGCCGTCGGGCCGGCCCCGGAGCTGCACCTGCAGCGCGGCCCACTGCTCGGAAGAGATCCCGGGCGGGACGGCGGGCGCGACCTGCACTGCAGGAGCCACCGGCGCAGCGGTCGCTCCGGAGGGACCGTGCGCCGCCGCCGCCATGGACGGTGGCGTTGCGACGGCAGATAGAGGCGCCGGCGTGGCCGGTCCGTCGGCGCGCCCAGCTGGCCACAGCCAGACGGTGGCCAGCGCGGCGGCGCCCGCGGCCACGAACCAGCGTCCTGCACGTTGCGGCGTTCTCATGGAGGACCAGTATTGCCTGCTCCTGACGCGGTGCCAAGAGGCGGCGTTGTCACGATCCCTGGCACGGGCGGACCGGCCCGCGCAGTCGCCGCGAATGACGCAGGACACCTTCGAATATCGAGCCCGATTTCTTTCTGGCCCATCGCACCGAAGCGGTCATGCAGTGCGCTCGGAGAGAACGCGAGTGCG
>DATJIM010000258.1:0-6206 GCA_035493195.1 Caldimonas sp. | reverse complement strand
GAGAAGCTCACCGGCGAGAAGGGCGTCTTCTCGACCCGCATCGCCTACGTCACGCACAGCGGCCAGCGCTACACGCTGCGCGTCGCCGACGCCGACGGCGAGAACGGCCAGGTCGCGCTCAACAGCGGCCAGCCGATCATCTCGCCGGCCTGGTCGCCGAACGGCAAGGAGCTCGCGTACGTCTCGTTCGAGCGGCAGAAGGCCGTCGTTTTCGTTCACACCGTGGCGAGCGGCGAGCGCCGCGCGATCGCCGACTTCCGCGGCTCGAACAGCGCGCCGGCGTGGGCACCCGACGGCGAACGGCTCGCGGTCACGCTGTCGCGCGAGGGCGGCTCGCAGCTCTACTCGATCGGCAGGAACGGCGGCGAGCCGCGTCGGCTCGCGTCGAGCCCCGCGATTGACACCGAGGCCGAGTACAGCGCCGACGGCAAGTGGCTCTACTTCACGAGCGATCGCGGCGGCTCGCCGCAGATCTACCGGATGCCCGCGGGCGGCGGCAGCGCCGAGCGCGTCACCTTCAGCGGCGGCTACAACATCAGCCCCGCGCTGAGCCCCGACGGCAAGACGCTCGCGTACGTCACGCGAGCCGGCAACGCGTTTCGTCTCGTCGTCCTCGACCTCGCGACGCCGGGAGCGCAGCCGCAGTCGATCACCGACACCAGCGACGACGAGCACCCAAGCTTCGCGCCGAACGGGCGCCTGCTCATCTACGCGACGCGCGCTGGCGGTCGCAGCGTGTTGATGACCACCACCCTCGATGGGAAAATCAAGGCTCGCCTGCCATCGCAGACGGCCGATCTCCGCGAGCCGGTGTGGGGTCCCTTCGGGCGCTGACCGCGTCGCGGCGCATCCCTCTGCAGCAAAGGAGAACCACCGTGAAGACACTCCATCGCCACCTTCTCGCCGCCGTCGCGGCAGCCACGCTTGCCGCGTGCTCGAGCGTCCCGCTCGACAGCCAGGCGCCGGTCGAGTCGCGCACCGGCTCGACGTCGGCGACCGGCGCCGGCACCGCCGGCGGCGCTTCATCGTCGCAGACGCGCGTCGCGCCGGTCGACGTCACCGGGACGAGCAACGTCAACTACACCAACCTGCCGAAGGTCGTCTACTTCGACTTCGACAGCTACGTCGTCAAGGACCAGTACCGCCCCGTGATCGAGGCCAACGCCAAGGCGCTGACGACGAACCGCAAGATGCACATGGCCGTCGAGGGCCATACCGACGACCGCGGCAGCAGCGAATACAACCTCGCGCTCGGCCAGCGCCGCGCCGAGGCCGTCGTCAAGTCGCTGACGCTGCTCGGCGCCGACCCGACCCAGCTCGAGGCGGTGAGCTTCGGCAAGGAGCGGCCGGCGGTGCAGGGCGAGAACGAAGAGGCGTGGGCGAAGAACCGCCGCGCCGAGCTGGCGAGCCGCTGAAAATGGCCGGCACCGTCCGCGCGCGCTCGCTCGCGCTCGTTGCGTTCGCCGCGCTCGTCGCCGGCGCGGCGCCGGCGCGCGCCGGGCTGTTCGACGACGACGAGGCGCGGCGCGCGATCCTCGACATCCGCAAGCAGATCGACCAGGGCAGAGAGCAGACCGCGCGCCAGGGCGAGCAGATCGCGGCGCTCTCGGCGCAGGTCGAGCAGCTCAAGCGCAGCATCCTCGAGCTCAACGGCAACATCGAGGCGCAGCGCGCCGACAACGCCAAGATGCGCGGCCAGATGGAAGAGCTGACGCGCGTCGTCGCCGAGCTGCAGCGCAAGCAGCTCGATCTGCAGCAGGGCGTCGACGAGCGCATCCGCAAGGTCGAGCCGCAGAAGGTCACGGTCGACGACCGCGAGTTCACCGTCGATCCCGACGAGAAGCGGACGTACGACGACGCCCTCGCGGGATTCAAGCGCGGCGAGTTCGACCGCGCCGCGACCGGCTTCGCGGGCTTGCTCAAGCGCTTCCCGAACACCGGTTATCGCCAGTCGGCGCTCTTCTGGCTCGGCAACGCGCAGTACGCGCAGCGCGCGTACAAGGACGCGATCGCGAGCTTCCGCACGCTCGTCGCCACCGCCCCCGACAGCCCGCGCGCTCCGGAGGCGCTGCTTGCGATCGCGAACTGCCAGGCCGAGCTGAAGGACCCGAAGGCGGCGCGCCGCACGATCGACGAGCTGCTGTCGAAGTATCCGAAGTCCGAAGCGGCGCAGGCCGGGCGCGAGCGGCTGGCGTCGCTCAAATGAGCGCGCTGCCGGCAGTCGCGGTCGGCCTGCCGCAGCCGCACGCCGACGACGCCGATCTCGAGCGCCGCTTCGGCGGCCTGCGCCGCCTCTATGGCGACGCCGCCTACCTGCGCATCCGCGCAGCGCACGTCGCGATCGTCGGCGTCGGCGGCGTCGGCTCGTGGGCTGCCGAGGCGCTGGCGCGCAGCGGCGTCGCCGCGCTGACCCTCGTCGACCTCGACCACGTCTCCGAGTCGAACGTCAACCGCCAGGTGCAGGCGCTCGGCAGCACGCTCGGGATGGCGAAGGTCGACGCGCTGAAGGCGCGCATCGCCGACATCCATCCGGGCTGCGTGGTCGCGGGCGTCGAGGAGTTCGTCGACGCGGCGAACTGGCCGGGGCTCTTGCCACGCGACGCCGACGTCGTCGTCGACGCCTGCGACGACGTCGCCGCGAAGGCTGTGCTCGCCGCGTGGGCGCGCGAGCGCCACGCCGCGCTGATCTGCGTCGGCGCGGCCGGCGGCAAGCGCGCGGCCGAGCGCGTCGAGGTCGCCGACCTCGGCGATGCGACGCACGATCCGATGCTCGCGGCGTTGCGCCAGCGGCTGCGCAAGCTGCACGCGGCGCCGCGCAGCGGCAGCTTCGGCGTGCGCTGCGTCTTCTCGCGCGAGCCGGTCGCTGCACCGGCAGCCGCCGACGACGCATGCGCGGTCGACGGCAGTCTCAACTGCCACGGCTACGGCTCGAGCGTCGCCGTCACCGCGGCATTCGGCATGGTTGCGGCGGCGCAGGTGCTCGAGCTCGTTGCCTTTCCCGGTGTCCGGCCAGGTGAGCGCGGCGCCCTATAATCGTGGGCTTCGGAGGGTTGTTAGCTCAGTTGGTAGAGCAGCGGACTTTTAATCCGTAGGTCGTGGGTTCGAGCCCCGCACAACCCACAGGCAACCTTCCGACGCAGCAGGTTTTCGGGCTCTTAGCTCAGTTGGTAGAGCAGCGGACTCTTAATCCGTAGGTCGAGTGTTCGAGTCACTCAGGGCCCACCAAAATCCCGTTCCAAGTCAACGACTTGCGAACGACCCGCGCCAAGCGCGGGATTTTCGACCGGCGGTTGTGCCGCATTTGTGCCATCGGCCGACCGAGCATTGAGTCGCTCGGCCCACGGCGCCAGGTGCTCGGCGGCCAAATGCGCGTACCGCTGGACCATGGCGTAACTCGCCCAGCCGCCCAACTCCTGCAGCACGTGCAGCGGAGTTCCTCCCTGTACGTGCCAACTTGCCCACGTGTGCCGCAGGTCGTGCCAGCGGAAGTTCTCGATGCCCGCCCGCTTGAGCGCCTTGTACCAGGCCGCTGTGCTGACCTGCTCGATCTCGCGACCCCTGAACGTGAACACGATGTCCCGGTGCTTGCCGATCTGCTTTTGCAGGATCGACACGGCTTCGCCGTTCAGCGGCACCGGAATCGCCTTCCTGGCCTTCGCCTCGTCCGGATGAACCCAAGCGAGACGGCGATGGAGATCGACCGCTGACCATCTGAGCTTCGCGACGTTGGCCGCCCGCAATCCGGACTGCAGACTGAAAGCGGCCATGTCGCGAAGATGAGGCGGCAGCTCGGCGAGCAGCCTCGTCGCTTCTTCCCGGGTCAGGTACCGCACGCGTCGCTTCGATTCCTTCAGCATTCGAACCGACGGCGCGCGGTCGAGCCACTCCCATTCGCGAACGCACTTTCTCAGGATCGAGCGCACCAGTGCGAGCGTTCGATTGACGGTTGCCGGACTGCAGCCGTCCGCGAGCTTTGATTGCGTGATCACTTCGAGCATGTCCCGGTCGATCGCGTCGAGATCCTGCCCGCCCAGGTGACGGTCGAGCCAACGCAACTTCGACTTGTCCTCTTCCGCAGTGGCCTTGTGCGCCTGCTCACGGCACCATCGGACGACCGCCTCGTTCCACGTATGGCGACGACGTTCGGCGAGCTTGTCGCATCGCCAGGCCTCGGTTCTCAACCTGTCGTGGAGCTCTGACGCTTCCGCCCTGTTGCTGGTCTGAGCGCTTCTTCGTACTCGCTGTCCGGACGGCGTCGTGAAATCGATCCACCAGACAGCTCCTCGTTTGCGGATGCCCATGGTGCACTTCCTTTCTCGGAGGTCACCCGCAACGCTTGCCGCCGGTAAGGGTAGCGCTCGCGTAGGAACGCGGCAAGGTCCTCGTCAATGAAGACCCATCGACGCCCGGGTTTCGATCCAGGGATCGCGCCCCGCTTCGCACGACTTCGCACCTCCTCGGGGTGCATCTTGAGGAAGCTGGCCGCTTGCTCCAGTGTGAGAGTGTTCATTGCGGTGGCGCAGGTAGCCGACAGTACAACAATCCTCGAGCGTGAGCGGCGATGAATCGCGCGCGAATTCATCGATCGAGTCAGCCTGTGATGAAGTCAGGATGCAGCGTGGATCGTGAGGAAGTGCATCTACCCGAATGCGTCGGCGGATGCAAGGATCGATAGCTCGGCGCATACGAGTTGAAACCGCTCTGGAATTTGCAGCCATGCGCATGCCGTGGACACAAACCAAGTCCGACAACGTCTCATCTTCGTCCTCGAGCCAGAGCGACTTGTTCGAGGGCAAGACAACCGGAGAGCCGCTCCTGCTTTCAGTCGCGCTGCTCGACGAGGACTCAGACAACCCGCGCACCGAATTTGCTGATGCTGACCTCGAGGAACTGGTAGAAGACATTCGGCTAAACGGGATCTTGCAGCCTCTCGTGGTGCATCCCGCGGACAGTGCAGGCCGCCACAGGATCCACTTCGGCGCGATGCGGCTTCGCGCGGCAGTTCGCGCGGGGCTGCAGCAAGTTCCAGTCGTCGTGCGGGCATTGGCGGCCGATCCCTACGCGCAGGTCGCCGAGAACCAGAAGCGCCGGGGCCTCTCTCCATTGGACCTGGCCCGTTTCATCAAGAGCCGCACCGAGTCTGGAGAGTCGAACGCCACCATCGCAAAGCGACTCGGAATGAATCTGACCAGCGTGGCCCATCACCTGGCGCTGCTCGAGCTGCCGCCGGAGCTCGATCAGGTGCTGAAGACCGGTCGCTGCACGTCGCCGCGAACGCTGCACGAGTTGAGCAAGCTGCATCATGAGGAGCCCGAGCGAATCCGGACGCTGCTCGCCACAGAACCGGAACTCACACGAGCCGCAGTGGCGTCGGTGCGAGCCGGCTCCCCGGCGGCGCCGCCGTCGCCGTCATCGCTGGCTGCCAAGGCCAATTCGATCTGCGATCGACTCGAACAAACCTTGGCACATTTGAACGAGGCGCGGCTCAAAGGCCCAGAGGTCGATCTTGTCGCCTTGCGTCGTCGCATTTCGGAGCTTGCTTCCCGGTTGGCCTAGGGTCTGGCGGTCAGACCCGCTGCGATGTCGTCTGTGCACCGCGAGTTCTTCACGGTCGACCTACGTGGGCTGCGGGCAAGGCTGAGGGAGCGCGCAGCGCGTACCGGCGTCACCGAAACGGCGGTACTGCGTGGCGCCTTGGCTGCAGCGCTCGGGACTGACCAGGTCGATCCGGCCGCGCTATCGGCCGGCGCTGGTGATCCGAAGAATGCGACTCGAGCTAAGCTGTCCGTTCGATTGTCGATATTCGCGTGCCATCGACTGGATCAGAACGCTCGCGCGGCTGGCTTGTCGCGGAGTCTCTACCTGACGCGGCTCATCGGCGGCGCGCCTGCAGTCGTTGCTTCGGCTGATCGTGAGGCGATGGTCGAAGCGTTGAACGCGTCCTCGGCGGAGCTGGCGGTCCTGAGCCGCGACATCAATGACCTGACGCGGCTGCTGCGCCAGGGTTCAGTGGAGGCTGCGCGGATGTACACCGCCCGCCATGACGCACTCGACTCCGATGTTCAGCACCATCTCGCACTTGCAGCGGCCGTGCTCGCGGAGCTCTCGTCAATGTGTTTGTCGGGTAAACGGAGTCCGGTCGAGCGGCGCTCGAGCAGCCGGCCATGAGCTCCGATCGAAAGATCGACGGGGTACTTGTCGAATGG
>DATJIM010000257.1:0-30496 GCA_035493195.1 Caldimonas sp. | reverse complement strand
CGCGAGCAGCTCGAGCCCTTCATGACCACGACGACGAACGCGACGGACTTCGCATCCGAATCGGTGCTGCAGCTGCGCGAGGACCTCGCGCTCGCGCTGCGCGCCGCGGCGCACCACGGCTTCGCCGAAGGCGTCTGCAACCACTTCAGCGTCGAGCTGCCGGACCGCTCGGGGCGCTTCCTCCTCAATCCGCGCGGCCTGCTCTGGAGCGAGGTCCGCGCCGGCGACATCGTGATGGTCGACGGCGCCGGCGAGCGGCTCGCCGGCGACCACCACGTCGAGCCGACGGCGATGTTCATCCACGCCGCGATCCACCGCCTGTGCGCGAAGGCTTGCGTGCTGCACACCCACATGCCGTACGCGACCGCGCTGACGCTCACCGCCGACCGCTGCCTCGACACCACGCTGTCGCAGAACGCGATGCGCTTCCACGGGCGCGTCGCCGTCGATGCGCACTACAACGGGCTCGCGCTCGACGCGTCGGAGGGCCAGCGGATCGCCACCGCGATGCGCGGCGCCGACGTCGTCTTTCTCGGCAACCATGGCCTGGTCGTGTGCGGCGAGCGGATGGCGCACGCGTACGACGACCTCTATTACCTCGAGCGGGCGTGCATGGCGCAGGTGATCGCGCAGTCGACGGGGCGCGCGCTGGTGCCGGTCGATCCGGCAATTGCCCAGCGCGTGCGCGATCAGACTCTCGGCGAGCGGCTGCAATCGGAGCTCTTCTTCGAGGCGCTGCGACGCACGCTGCCGTCGCGCTGACCGACCTTCGTGCGCGCTAGTGCGCCCGAAGGTCGCGTCGACCAACGTGATCCGCGGCGTCAGCGGACTGACGTGGCGCGCGACGCGGCCGCTCGCCGTGTCGAAGAGCTCGACCGTCGGCAACGCGCCGCCGCCGGTCGGATCCGGAATCCAGATCGATGCTGCCTGCGAAGACGAGATGTGCTCGCGAAACGGTTCACTTGTCGCTGCCCGGGATTGCCGAGCGGGGAAACCGTCACGCCGTCAGAGCTTCGCGACCACGGCCCTGGCCAAACTGAGCTCCATCGCTTCCTTCTTGTCGACCGGCAGCGTCGCGTAGACCGTCACCTTGAACGAAACGGCGCCCTTCTTCACCAGCAGCCCGACCTGGTCGCCGGCAACGAAGTAGTAGCCGTCGTCGCCGACGGCGGCGGGCTGGATCGACGTGCCGTTGGCACCCGCGGCCAGTCGCGCCGCCGTGATCTGCTTCTTGCCCGAGTCATACGCGGCTGGAGTTTGCAGAAAGAGCGTCACCGACTTGACCGGCGAGCCGCTCGACGGCGGACTCCAGGTGCACGTCTTGACGTACGTCGGCGTCACGTGCGACCCCGCCGTGACGGGGACGCCGACGGCGCTGCCGATCTCGGCCGGCGTCAGCAGCGTGCATGCGTCGGTCTCGGCAAAGGAGAGCGCAGGGAGCGTCGCAGCACACAGGGGCAAGGCCCACCACACCGCGAGACGACAGCCAGCCATGTCCGAGCCCTCCCGATCGCCGCGATTCGCTCCGCTGAGTGCACGGAGGAGCGCCCGATGCTCCATGCCGTGCATGCGCTGCGCGAGTATAGGTTCGACCCTGCGAAACGATGCGGACGCGCGCTGTCGCGTGGTCACGTTCGTGCGAGGCATCGGGCGATCGGCGTACCATGGGCCGCTCGCGAGCACCTCTTCGCCATGAGCTTTCTCTGGCCGCAGCTGCTGTGGTTGACGCTGGCGGTGCCCCTGCTGCCCGCGCTGTACCTCTGGATCCTGCGCCGCCGCCGCAAGCGGGCGCTGCGCTACAGCAGCCTGGATCTCGTCCGCACCGCGGCGGACCGGCGCATGTGGCGCCGCCACGTTCCGCCGACGCTGCTCCTGATCGCGTGCGCGCTGCTCCTCTTCGCCGCCGCGCGCCCGACGATGATGCTGACGCTGCCTTGGTCGCGCACGACCGTCGTCCTCGCGATCGACGTCTCGCTCAGCATGCGCGTAAGCGACGTCAAGCCGACGCGGATGGTGGCGGCGCAAGAGGCGGCGAAGCGGTTCCTGCGCGAGCTGCCGCGCAACATCGACGTCGCGCTCGTCACGTTCGCGGGCAACGCGCAGGTCGTGCAGCGTGCGACCGGCGATCGCGCTGCGCTGGTCGACGCGATCGACGCGATCCAGATGCAGTACGGCACGGCGATCGGCGACGCGATCGTGTTGAGCGTCGCCGACCTTTTCCCCGACGACGGCATCGACCTCTCCGAGATCACGTTCGGCCCCGGCCAGCCGCGATCGCGCAGGCCCGCGATCAAGGACAAGCCGCCGCCGAAGGAGCTGAAGCCGATCAAGCCCGGCTCGTACGAGTCGGCCGCGATCATCCTGCTGAGCGACGGTCGCCGCACCCAGGGCTTCGACACGCTCGAGGGCGCGAAGATGGCGGCCGATCGCGGCGTGCGCATCGACGTCATCGGCCTCGGCGTCGTCGAGGGCGCCGTTTCCGGCGCCGACGGCCTGCCGATCTACATGCGCCTCGACGAGCCGACGCTGCAGGAGGTTGCGCGCATGACCGGCGGCGAATACCACCACGCCGGCGACGCCGAAACGCTGCGCACCGTCTACGAGAACCTCGGCGCGCGCCGGCAGACGCAGGCGCGCGAGACCGAGCTCGCGCCGTTGCTGGCGCTCGCGGGCGCGGTGATCGTGCTCGTGGCCGTCTCGCTGTCGTTCGCCTGGTTCGGGCGCCACGCCTGAGCGGGCGAGCGCCGCAGATCCTTCCTTGCAACTGAGGATGACCGCGCGTAGAACGCGGCCGACGATGCGCGCGTCGCGCCAACTGCGGGAGCCACCATGCGGTTCATCGGAGCGCCGAGGAAGGCCGAGATCGATCAGTACACGATCAAGTTTCTCGTCGGGGCCATCGCGCTGGGGCTGCCGATCGTCGAATACCTGCTGACCGGCGCGACCGGCGACCCGATCACGTCGATCAGCGCGTCGTTCTGGGCGACGGGGCTGTGGCCACGAAACATCTTCGTCGGCTGTCTCTTCGCGGTCGCGGCGTTCCTGCTCGCCTACAACGGCCTCTCGGAAAGCGAGATGTGGCTGGCGAAGGTGGCGAGCGTGTGTGCGCTCGGCGTCGCGATGTTTCCGTGCGGCTGCGAGCCGATCGGCAAGGAGATCGTTCCCGGAGTGCATCTGACCTCCGCGGCGATCCTGTTCGTCGTGCTCGGCTGGTTCTGCGTCATCTTCATGCGCCGAGCGAGAGCGAAAGGGCATCGCGAAGCGCGTTGGCGCGCCGTGATCTACATGCTGAGCACCGCCGGTTTCGGCGTCGCGCTCGTGCTCTTCGTCGCCCACCTCGTCACGAAGGAGGAGGTCTTCGTCCTCTGGAGCGAGACCGTGGGTCTGGTGTCGTTCGGCGTCTCGTGGCTGACGGCGAGTCGCGTCCTGCCGGTGATCACCGAACCGGGCGAGCGCCAGCACGTGTGGATGTCGACGTCGCGCGAGTCGACTCCGGCGTCTACCGCAACCGCAGCGTCATGAAGATACTGTGCGGGTCGAGCGCGTAGTCGCCGAACGGCCCGCAGCGCGTGAAGCCGAAGCTCTCGTAGAGCCGCTGCGCCGGCGCGAACGCGGCGCTCGATCCGGTCTCGAGGCTCAGCCGCTCGTACTTGCGCGAGCGTGCGACGTCGACGATGTGGGCGAGGATCGCGCGGCCGGCGCCGCGGCGACGCAGCGCTTCGGGCGTGCGCATCGACTTGATCTCGCCGTGCCTCGGGTCGAGCTCCTTCAGCGCGCCGCAGCCGACGAGCGCGCCGTCGTCGTCCCATGCGGTCCAGAACGAGATGCCCGGCTGGCGCAGCTTCGCGAGGTCGAGCGCGTGCACGCTCTCGGGCGGCGAGAGCGAATGCATGCTGCGCAGATGCTCTTCGAGGAGGGCGCGGATCTCCGGTCCTGACAGATCGTCGGCGACGATGCGCATGCGCCTCCTCGCCGGCGTCAGCGCTGCAGCAGCATCTGCTTGAGGGTCTGCTCGCGAGCGGCAGGCGCGCTCAGGTCGAGCGCGTCGCGCAGCGCCTGCAGGTGGCGCGCGAGGACGCGTCGCGCGAGCTCCGCGTCGCCGGCGGCGATCGCCTCGACGATGTCGGTGTGGTCGGCGTGCGTCGCAGGGCCCGTCAGCCGCCGCGCACCGTGCGTCAGGATCACGAGCGGCATTCGCGAGAGGAGGTCGTCGAGCATCTGCGCGAGGACGCGGTTGCCGCAGCGCTCGGCGAGCAGGCGATGAAACGCGATCGCGAGGCGGTGACCCTCCGCGAGGTCGCCGGCCTTGAACGCCTTCTCCTGCGCTCGCGCGTGCGCGCGCAGCGCCTTCACGGTCGCGGCGTCGTGCGCGCGCGCGAGGAGCTCGACGACCATCGCCTCGATCGCCCAGCGCGCTTCGAGGATCTGGCGGCAGTCGTCGGCCGACGGCTTGGCGACCGTCGCGCCGCGGTTCGGCGCGAGCTGCAGGAGCCCCTTGTGCGCGAGCCGGTGCAACGCGGTGCGCACGCTCGTGCGGCTGACCTGGAACAGCTCGGTGAGCTCGGCCTCCCTCAGCTTGACGCCGGGCTCGAGCCGGTGCTCCTGGACGGCGGCGTGGATCGCGGCGTAGACGCGCTCGTCGGCGGTCGTGCGCGGCTCGTGCGGCGACGAGCCGTTCGCTGCGGAGTGCGTCTGGGGCAAGTGCGCTCGCGTCGAGGAAAGGCGGCGAATTCTAGGCACGCGCGGGCGCTCGCGTGCAACTTTCTCGAGACAAGACGGCCCGGGTTTGTTCTACAACATTCGCAGCTTTCGTCGACCAGAATTCCGGCCGTCGGTGTCGCGCGCCGCGTTGCGGTGCGGCCGCGCCGCGCCCAGCATGCCCCCGACTTCGGCCGCCTTCCCGTCGCTGCGCACGTTCCTCGACGCGCTGCCCGCCGGCGAACTGCTGCGCGTCCCCGGTCTGGCCGAGCTCGACTACGTCAAGACCGCGCTCGTCCTCGACCTCGATGCGAGGAAGCGCACTCCGGTCGTGCTGTTCGAGCCGCCCGCCGGCGGCGTTCCCGTCGTCACCAACATCTTCGCCGACCGCGACCGCATCGCGCGTTTGGCCGGAGCGAGCAGGAGCGGGTTCAACGCGGTCTGGAGCCATGCCGTCGAGCACCTGATCGAAGGCGCCGTCGTCGCCGCCGGCCAATGCCAGGAGGTCGTCGTCGCAGGCGCCGACGTCGACTGCGCTGCGCTGCCGATCACGCGCCACTTCGAGGGCGACGCCGGCCGCTACATCAGCTCGGGAATCCTCGTCTGCAAGGACCCCGACACGGGCGTGCGCAACCTCAGCTTCCAGCGCCTGCAACTGAAGGGCGCGAACCGCTTCGGCGCCAGCCTGCACTCGCGCGGCCACATCTGGGAGCACCTGCAGCGCTGCCGCGCGCGCGGCCGGAACCTCGAAGTCGCGGTGGTCATCGGCTGCCACCCCGCGATCTATCTCGCCGCCGCTGCCAAGGTCGCGATGGAGGTCGACGAGCTCGCGGTCGCCGGCGCTTTGCTTCAGCGCCCGGTCGAGCTCGTCCGCTGCCAGACGATCGACGTCGAGGTGCCGGCGAACGCCGAATACGTCCTCGAAGGCGAGATCCTCGCGGACGTCGAGGAGGACGAAGGCCCGTTCGGCGAATACACCGGCTACTCGACGTCGCGCTCGACGAGGAACGTCTTCGTCGTCAAGGCGATCACGCGCCGCGCTGCGCCGATCTTCCTCGACATCG
Organism: Caldimonas sp.; assembly: GCA_035493195.1. Taxonomy (GTDB): domain Bacteria; phylum Pseudomonadota; class Gammaproteobacteria; order Burkholderiales; family Burkholderiaceae_C; genus Schlegelella_A. The sequence goes on along the minus strand of DATJIM010000257.1, from coordinate 24,734 downwards.
TCCCCGGGATGTCGAACGACCACCTGCTGCTCGGCCGCAGCGCCAAGGAGGCGCACGTGTTCGGCCGCCTGAAGGAAACGGTGCCGAACGTCGTCGCGCTCAACTACCCGAAGTCGGGGACGCACTTCCACGCCTACGTCTCGCTCAAGAAGAGCGCGGAGGGCCAGGCGCGGCATGCGCTGATGCTGCTCTTCGGCCTCGACAGCTACATCAAGCTCGCGGTCGCCGTCGACGACGATGTCGACGTCTACGACGACGACGACGTCCTCTGGGCGATGGCGACGCGCTTCCAGGCCGACACGAACATGTTCGTCGTGCCGAAGGTGTTCTGCAACCGGCTCGATCCGTCCGCCGTCGACGGCATGTCGGCGAAGCTCGGCATCGACGCCACCGCGCCGTTCGGCTGGGACGTGCAGCGCACTGCGCTGCCCGCCGCCGCGACCGAGTGGGCCCGCACGTTCCTCGACCAGCACTGATTCCTCACCGGGAGCCTCGCCATGCATCCAACGTTCTCGCGCCGCGCGCTGCTCGCGCTCGTCTCCGCCTTCGCGGCCGCCGCCGCCGCGCCGTCGGCGTTCGCGCAGGCCGCACCGGGCAAGCCGCTCACCAAGCTGAGCTTCCGCCTCGACTGGAAGCCGGGCGGCCAGCACGCGCCGTTCTATCTGGGCAAGGACCGTGGCTTCTACGCCGCCGAGGGCATCGACCTCACGATCATCTCGGGCTCGGGCTCAGCCGATTCGGTCAAGCAGCTCGGCGCCGGCGCGGTCGACATCGCGCTCGTCGATGCGCTCGTCCTCGTCCAGGCGGCCGAGCAGAAGGTGCCCGTCAAGGCCGTCGCCGCGTACTACCAGCGCACGCCGATCGTCCTGATCAGCCCGAAGACGAAGGCGATCACCGACCCGCAGCAGCTCACCAAGGGCGCCAAGATCGGCTCGAAGCGCGCGAGCGCGACGTCGCAGGGCCTGGCCGCGCTCCTCGCCGTCAACAAGATCGATCCGAAGAGCGTCAACATGGTCGACATCGGCTTCGGCGTCCAGCCGCTCCTCGTCGGCCAGGTCGACGCGCTGATGGGCTTCACGATGAACGAGGCGATCGAGGCCGAGTCGGCGGGAATGCCGGTCGCCGAGATGATGATCGCGAACTACGGCGTCAATGCGTACGGCCTGACGATCGCGACCAGCGACAAGGTGCTGAAGGCGCAGCCCGATGTCGTCCGCGCGTTCATCCGCGCGACGAGGAAGGCCATCGAGGCGAGCATCGCCGACGCCAGCGCCGCCAACCAGGCGCTCGCCAAGACCGTGAGCGAGGTCGACATCGCGCGCGAGAACAAGGTGCTCGCGAAGACGGCGCCGTTCTGGTCGGTGCAGGGCAAGCCCGCCTCGAGCTTCGGCACCGAGACGGCGGCCGGCTGGCAGCAGACGATCGAGACCGCGAAGCGCGTCGGTCTCGTCGAGACCGCTCCCGTCGTCGCCGACGTGATGGCCGAAGGATTCGCACAGTGAACTTGGCGGCGGCGGCGGCGGTGGCCGCTCCGCCGTGCATCTCGCTGCGCGGCGTCGGCGTCGTGTTCGCGGCGCGTGGCCGCCCGGTGCAGGCGCTCGCCGACGCGACGCTCGACATCGCCGAGGGCGAGTTCGTCGCGCTGCTCGGTCCGACCGGTTGCGGCAAGAGCACGCTGCTCAGGCTCGTGAGCGACCTGCTGCGGCCGACGAGCGGCGCGCTCTCGGTGCGCGGCGCCCCAGCCGCCGACGCGCGCCGGCGCAACGACTTCGGCTTCGTCTTCCAGGAGGCGGCGCTGCTGCCGTGGCGCACCGCGCACGACAACGTCCGGTTGCCGCTCGAGGTCGTCGGCTACGACGAGACGAAGCGCAGCGGCCGGTGCAAAGAGCTGCTCGCGAGCATGGGGCTCGCCGAGTTCGGCCACAGCTATCCGAGCGAGCTCTCGGGCGGAATGAAGCAGCGCGTCGCGATCGCACGCGCGCTGTCATGGAACCCTTCGATCCTGCTCATGGACGAGCCGTTCAGCGCCCTCGACGAGATCACCAAGAACCAGCTTCAGGACGAGCTGCTGCGGATCTGGCAGCGCGAGCAGAAGACGATCCTCTTCGTCACCCACAACATCTCGGAGGCGGTCTATCTCGCCGACCGCGTCGTCGTCATGTCGGCGCAGCCGGGGCGGATCAAGGAGGTGATCGCGGTCGACCTGCCGCGGCCGCGCGGCCCGGAGGTCCGCGACACGATCGAGTTCGTCGAGCAGGTGCGCGACGCTCGCCGGGCGTTGATGTCGTGAAGGCCGGGCGAGCATGACGGCGACCGCGATCACGGTGTCGCGCCGCGGCCAGCTCGAGCGCTTCGGGCCGCCGCTGCTCATCCTCGCGCTGATCCTCGTCGTGTGGGAGCTCGCGGTCCGGCTGCTCGAGGTGCCGCCATGGCTCCTGCCCGCGCCGTCGAAGATCGCGCTCCGTTTCGGGCGCACGCAGGACCTCGCGTACCACACCGGGCTGACGCTGCTCGAAGCCGGCTTCGGCTTCGCGATCTCGGCGGTGCTCGGGCTCGCGCTCTCGGCGGGGATCGCCAACTCGCGCTTCCTCGAGCGCGGCCTCTTTCCCTATGTCATCGTCTCGAATGCGGTGCCGATCATCGCGATCGTTCCGCTCCTCAACATCTGGCTCGGCTTCGGCATCACGACCAAGATCGTGATCGCGGCGATCATCACGTTCTTTCCGATCGTCACCAACACGACGCGCGGCCTGAAGTCGGCCGATGCGCGCATCCTCGACCTGATGCACTCCATCAACGCGACCGGGCCGCAGGTCTTCTTCAAGGTGCAGCTGCCGAGCGCGCTGCCGTTCATTTTCGCGGGCTTCCGGATCGCGGCGTCGCTGAGCCTCGTCGGCGCCGTCGTCGCCGAGTTCTACGGCGCCGACCGCGGCCTCGGCTATCTCGTCATCACCGCGGCGACGCAGCTGCGAACCGACTTGCTGTTCGTCGCGATCATCGTGCTCGCGGCGATCGGCGTGACGACGTTCTGGCTGTTCGGCTTTCTCGAGCGGCGCGCGCTGCACGGTGCGGTCGAGCAGGAGCGGCCGCGATGAAGGCGAGGAAGTCGGCGCCTCGTGCGGAGATGCTCCCCGGCCTGCTGATCCGCGATGCGCTCGTCGTGCCGACCGGCGCCGCCGCCACGGCGCCGTTCTTCGGCTGGGTCGCCGTCGCCGGCGACCGCATCGCCGGCGTCGGCAAGGGCGTCGCGCCGTCGCTCCCCGACGCGCGCGTCGTCGACGGCGACGGCCGCGCCCTGATCGCCGGCTTCGTCAACACCCACGCGCACTCGCATTCGAGCCTGACGCGCGGCAGCGCCGAGGGGCTCGCGCTCGACGCGTGGATCGCGACGATCGAGCGCGAGCAGGCGTGCCTCTCGGAGGAGGACGCCGAGGTCGCCGCGCTCGCGACCTACGGCGAGCTGCTGCTTTCCGGGACGACGACCGTCGTCGACATGTGCCTCTTGCCCGAGCCGGCCCTGCGGGCCGCACGCACGATCGGGATGCGCGTGATCGTCGCGCCCTACGTTGTCGACGTCCGGACGTTCGCGCCGAAGCTCGCCGACGTCGCGCGGCTGCTCGAAGCCGAGCGCACGTCCGGCGACCGCACCTCGATCTGGGTCGGCCTGCACGACCTCGAGTCGTGCGCCGACGACACGATCGCCGCGGGCGCGGCGCTCGCGCGGCGCTTCGGCACGGGCCTCCACCTGCACTGCGCCGAGAGCCGCGTCAACGTCGAGCGCACGCGTGCACGCACCGGCCGCTCGCCGATCGCGCAGCTCGACGCGCTCGGCGCGCTCGGCCCGAAGACGCTGCTCGCGCACTGCGTCTGGGCCGACGACGCCGACATCGCGCTCCTCGCGGCGCGCGGCAGCAGCGTCGCGCACTGCCCCCACGCGAATCTCAAGCTCGGCTCGGGGATCGCGCCGGTGCCGGCGATGCGCGCGGCGGGCGTTCGCGTCAGCATCGCGACCGACGGCGCGAAGGCGAACAACCGCCTCGACCTCTTCGACGTCATGAAGTTCGCGTCGCTGCTGCACAAGGGCTGCACGCTCGACCCGCGCGTGCTGCCGGCCGACGACGTGCTCGCGATGGCGACGCGCGACGGCGCCGCGGCAGTCGGCGTCGACGCCGGCGAGATCGCCGTCGGCAAGCTCGCCGACCTCACGCTCGTGGACCTGCGCCGATTCCACCTCCAGCCGGCGACGCCCGAGGCGATCGCGACCAACCTCGTCCACGCCGCGCGCGGCAGCGACGTCGACACCGTGATCGTCGGCGGCGAGGTCGTCGTCGAAGGCGGCAGGCTGAAGCGCGTCGACGAGCAGCACGTCCTCGCGGCGATGCGGCGCAGCGCGGCCGCGCTGACCGGCTGAACGGCGCGAGCGGTCGCGGCCGCGGCGCGGTCGCGAGCGGTTGCAAGTCACGCCCCGGGCGCCGTTGCCTGTGCCGGCGCTCAAGCGGCGCGCCGCGCCGCCGATATCGCGACACCCTCGTTCATCGGAGTCGCGATGAAGCGCTTGTTCGTTCTCTTCATCTGCACGTGCGCCGTCGCCGGCGCGGTCGTCTCGTGCGGCGGCGGCGTCAACTACGACGACACCGTCGTCACCGACAAGCTGACCGTCGTCGGCGCCGGGAGCTGATCGATGGCCAGGACGATCGTGCAGTCGCTCCGGCTGGCGCTCTTCGCCGCCGCGTTCGTCGCGACGCCTGCGCTCGCGCTCGACGCGAGCTCTCTGAAGCTCCAGGTGTACGCCGTGATGCTGTCGACGAGCCCGCAGTGCACGAACCCGGTGACGGTGTTCTCGAGCCCGACCGCGACCGAGGTCGACTTCCTCGCGTCGCCGACGCTCGGCAGCGGCAACCCGCCGGACGCGACCTACAACTGCGTCGTCATCAAGATGTCCGACCTGATCAAGTTCACGCCGAGCGCGTCGTCGGGTCTGTGCACGGCGGGAACGCAGTACACCGCCGACGTCTGCCGCAGCGACAACGTCGGCACGACGCAGGCGCCCGACGCCGTCGGCGCGCCGAACGCGTGCAACGGCACCGACGCGGCGCCGGTCGCCGACACGGTGTACCTCTACCTGACGACCAATGCGTCGGCGGGAACCGGAGGCAGCACCTTCATGCAGCCGACCGGACCGACGAGCGGCAACGGCCTCAACCTGACGGCGCCGCTCGTCATCGCCGGCACCGCGAAGTCGAAGTTCATCGTCAACGCGACCGGCAAGGTCGGCGACGACGGCGTCAGCTGCGGAATGAATCCGCCGGTGTTCGGCTTCCAGAAGCTTCCGTAGCCGCGCTCGTCGGCGTCGTCTGCGCCTCGGGCACGACCCCGCCGCTTCCGTCGGCGTCGCCGAGCTCGAGCACCGCACTCAGGCCGCGGCCATGCGGGCCCGCCTCGAGCGTCAGCGAGCCCCTCATCACCGCCGCGCAACGCGACGCGATCGCGAGGCCGAGGCCGACGCCGGCGCCGAGCTGCACACCGGCGCTGCCCTGCGCCCAGCGCTCGACGATGCGTGCGCGCTGCTGCGGCTCGATCCCCGGCCCGGTGTCGGTCACCGCGATGCGGACGCGTCGGTCGCGGTGCTCGACCGTGATCGTCAGCGTCGCCGGCGAGCCGCCGGCGCCGTAGCGGAGCGCGTTGTCGATCAGGTTGGTGAGGACGCCTTCGAGCAGCGTCGGCGATGCCATCGCGACGACCGGTGCGTCGAGGCCTTCGGCTTCGAGGTCGACTTCGGCGGCGTCGGCACGGCCGACGAACGAGACGACGATGTCGCGCACGAGCTCGTCGACGCGCACCGGCGCGAGCCTGACGCTGTCGCGCGCTTCGTCGGCGAGCGCGAGCGCGAGCAGCTGGTCGACGAGCCGGCTCGCCCGCTCCTCGCTCGCGACGATGCGCTCGAGCTGGCGGCGCCAGGTCTGCGGATCGTTCTGCGCGAGCCCGTACTCGGCGAGGGCGCGGATGCCGGCGAGCGGAGTGCGCAGGTCGTGCGCGACGTTGCCGGCGAACTCGCGCTGCGCCTGCACGCCGAGGCCGACGCGCGCGAGCAGCGCGTTGACCGCGTCTCGCAGCTTCTCGACGTCGCTCGAGACGGGCTCGCCGGCGATCGGATCGAGATCGCTCGAGTGGCGGCGGTCGAGCGCGCGCTGCAGCTCGCCGAGCGGCTTCAGCTCGCGGCTGATCTGCCGCCACAGCACCCAGCCGAGCAGCAGCAACAACGCCACCTGCGGCACGAGCGACCGCTCGAGCAGGCCGAGCAGCAGGGTCTTGCGCGCGTGCGTCGTCTGCGCGACGTAGACCGCGAACGGCCGCTCGCCTTGGCCGCGCAGCGCCGCGACGCGGACGGTGTCGCCGTCCAGGACCGCGTCGTGGAAGATCCCCGCGGCGTGCGCCGGGTCGCCGAGCGCGGCGAGCTCGACGTTGCTCGCAACGACGCGGCCGGCGTCGTCGACGACCGCGAAGTACTCGCGGTCCTCGCGGTCGAAGAGCACCGTGCCGACCTCGTGCGCCGTCAGCGCGAGCTGCAGCGCGCCGTCGCGCTCGACGACGCTGGCCGCGATGACGTAGGCGTCGTCGAGGAGGGCGCGGTCGAACGCGCGGCCCGCGAGCACCCACGAGAGCGAGAACGCGACGGCGCTGCCGATCGACCAAGTCGCCGCGAGGGGCAGCAGCACGGCGACGAGCAGCCGCGAGCGCAGCGAGCGATGCGCTCGCCGGTGGCGCTCAGCCATGCGGCGGCCGCTCCGGCTCGATCAGGTAGCCGAGGCCGCGCAGCGTCCGGATCGTCGAGCCGCTGCCGACGAGCTTCTTGCGCAGCCGCGAGACGAAGGCCTCGAGCGCGTTGGCGCCGAGGTGATCGTCGAAGCCCGACAGCTTCTCGGCAAGCACCTTCTTGCTGACGACCCGGCCGGGCGGCGTCATCAGCTGGACGAGGACGTCGTGCTCGCGTGCCGGCAGCTCGAGCTCGCTCTTCGCGTCGCCGCCGACGACGAAGAAGCGGCCGACGTTGCGCTCGAAGCGGAGACGCCCGACCTCGGCGACGTCGCCGGCGCCGTGGACGCGGCGCGCGAGCGCGCGCAACCGCGCCTCGAGCTCGCCGAGCTCGAAGGGCTTGCCGAGATAGTCGTCGGCGCCGGCGTCGAGGCCGGCGATGCGCTCCTCGATGCGGTTGCGCGCCGTGAGCACGAGCACCGCGGCGCGGTCGCCGCGTGCACGCGCCGTGCGCAGCGCCGCGAGGCCGCTGCCGTCGGGCAGGTTGAGGTCGAGCACGACGGCATCGAACCCCTGCACGTTCCAGAGATGCCCGGCCTGCTCGAGCGTCCACGCGCTGTCGACGCGGTGGCCGGTGTCCTGCAGGCTGCTGCGGATGACGCCGTGCAGGACGGCGTCGTCTTCGACCAGGAGGATTCGCATCGTCGGCGGTTCGCGGGTCAGGGTGCGGTCAGGCTGCACATGGGATAACTGTCCGCAACGATACGTCAGCGGCATGAACCGGGAACTCTTCGACGTGGTCGCCGGCATCCTGACCGATGAGTTCGACGTCGACGCCGCGCGCGTTCGGCCGGACGCGACGCTCGTCAGCCTCGGCCTCGACTCGCTCGCACTGATGGAGTTCGTCTTCGCTGTCGAGGACCGCTTCCGCACGCGCATTCCCGAGGAGCGGCTCGACCCGCGTCAGGCCGGGCTGACGCTCGCGCGGCTCGTCGACGCGCTCGACGCGCAGCTCGCCGCGATCTCGTCCATCGCGCGGACCGACGCGGCGTCGCCGACGTGAACGGCGCGCGCGCACTGTCGGGCGTGCGACGCCCGCCGTGGTCGGTCGTCTGCGACTTCGACGGCACGATCGCGCTCGAGGACGTCACCGACGCGCTGCTGTTGCGCTTCGCACGAGCGGGCTGGCGCGAGCTCGAGGTCGCGTGGCAGGCCGGCCGGATCAGCGCGCGCACCTGCATCGCGGGGCAGGTCGCGCTGCTCGACTGCAGCCGAGAGGAGCTCGAGGCGTTCGTCGGCGAGATCGCGATCGATCCCGCGTTCGACGCCTTTGTCGCGGCGGTGCACGCCGACGGCGGATCGCTCGTCATCGCGAGCGACGGTCTCGACGCCGTCATCGCGGCGATGCTCGCGCGCGCTGCCGTCCGTGGGCTCGACGTTCGTGCCAGCCGGCTGGTGCAGCTCGGCCGGCGCGAGTGGCAGCTCTCGTTTCCGCACGCGCGCACCGGCTGCGGAGCGGCGACGTGCAAGTGCGCATGCCTGCGCGAAGGCGAAGGCCGCACGCTTTTCGTCGGCGACGGTGCGTCGGACTTCTGCGCCGCTCGCCGCGCCGAGATGACGTTCGCGAAGTCGAGCCTGCACGAGCACTGCGCCGAACACGGCGTGTCGCATCGCCCGATCCGCGACTTCGCCGACGCGCTGGCGGCGTGGCGCGCGCTCGCCGACGACGCGTCGTCCCTCCCCGCATCGCGGGCGCGCGAGGAAGTGGCATGAACGAACGCGCGCTTCTCGCCGACGAAGCGCGCTACTGCTCGTTCGGCGACACCGTCCACTACGTCGAGCCGCCCAAGCTCTTCGAGCGCTGCTCGGGCAGCTACCTGTTCGACAGCCGCGGCATCCCGTACCTCGACCTGCAGATGTGGTACTCGGCGGTCAACTTCGGCTACGCCAACCCGCGCCTGACCGATGCCATGCACCGGCAGCTCGACAAGCTGCCGCAGCTCGCGAGCCAGTACCTGCACGCGACCAGGATCGAGCTCACCCGCGCGATCGCCGAGGACGCGCTCGCCAAGTGGGACGCGAAGGGCCGCGTCCATTTCAACGTCGGCGGCTCCCAGGCGATCGAGGATTCGCTCAAGGTCGTGCGCAACGCTCGCTGCGGCAAGAGCCTGATGTTCGCGTTCGAGGGCGGCTACCACGGCCGCACGCTCGGCGCCTCCGCGATCACGTCGAGCTATCGCTACCGGCGCCGCTTCGGCCACTTCGGCGAGCGTGCCCACTTCGTGCCGTTCCCGTACCACTTCCGCGGCGGCGCCGGCATGACGAAGGAGCAGTACGGCGAGCACTGCGTGCGCCAGTTCGAGCGCCTGTTCGAGAGCGAGTACCAGGGCGTCTGGGACGCGCGCGCCAACGAGTCGGAGTACGCGGCGTTCTACGTCGAGGCGGTGCAGGGCACCGGCGGCTACGTGATCCCGCCGCCGAACTACTTCGCGCGCCTGAAGGAGGTGCTCGACCGTCACGGCATCCTCCTCGTCGTCGACGAGATCCAGATGGGCTTCTATCGCACCGGCAAGCTGTGGGCGATCGAGCACTTCGGCGTGGTCCCCGACGTGCTCGTGTTCGGCAAGTCGCTCACCAACGGCCTCAACCCCCTCGCCGGGCTCTGGGCGAAGGAGGCGCTGATCGGCCCCGACGTCTTCCCGCCGGGCTCGACGCACTCGACCTTCGCTTCGAATCCGCTCGGCACTGCAGTCGGCGTCGAGACGATGAAGATGCTGCACGAAAGCGACTACGCGTCCATGGTCGAAGCCAAGGGCGCGCACTTCCTGCAGGGTCTCAAGGAGCTGCAGCGGCGCCACCCCGAGATCGGCGATGTCGATGGCCTCGGCCTCGCGCTGCGCGCGGAGATCTGCGAGCGCGATGGGTTCACGCCGAACCCGAAGCTCGTCGAGCGCATGGTCGCGATCGGTCTGTCGGGCGAGCTCGGCCACGGCGGCGACAAGCTCGGCCTCGTCCTCGACGTCGGCGGCTACCACAAGAACGTCGTCACGTTCGCGCCGTCGCTGCACATCGCGGCGGCCGAGATCGAGCTCGCGTTCGTCCTCTTCGACCAGGTGCTCTCGCGTGCCAAGCGTGACGTCGGCTGACAGCCCCGCGGCGGCACCGCGTTCGCACGCATTCGCGTGGCCGGGCGGCCGCGTCGGCGTGCTGCTCGTCCACGGCCTCGCGGGAACGCCGAGCGAGATGCGCTTCGTCGCGCGCGGGCTCCACGCCGCCGGCTTCACTGTCCACGCGGTCCAGCTCGCGGGGCACTGCGGCGGCGTCGCCGACCTCGTCGCGACCGGCTGGCGGGACTGGAAGAAGAGCGTCGAGGCGGCTGTCGACGCGCTCGCCGCCCAGGTCGACCACGTGTTCGTCGCCGGGCTGTCGATGGGCGCCGTGCTCGCGCTCGAGCTCGCGATCGCGCGACCCGACGCGGTCCGCGGCGTCGCGCTCTACGGCACGACGTTTCACCTCGACGGCTGGGCGGTGCCGTTGCGCGCGCGCATGCTCGCGTTGCTGCCGCTCGTCTGCGGCGCCGGCTTCGGCCGCGAGCGCCAGGCAATGGAGCGCCACCCGTACGGAATCAAGGACGAGCGCACGCGCGCCTGGGTCGTCGGCAGCATGCAGGCCGGCGACAGCGGCGCCGCCGGCCTGGCGGGAACGCCATGGGGTGCGCTCGCCGAATTCATCCGCCTGTCGCGGCACGTGCGCCGCCGGCTCGACCGTGTCCGCGCGCCTTGCCTGGTCGTGCACTCGGCCGACGACGACATCGCGAGCCTCGCCAACGTCGCGCTGATCGAGCGCCGCGTCGCCGCGCCGGTCGAGACCGTGCTCCTCGACGACAGCTATCACATCGTCGTCGTCGACCGGCAGCGCAACGTGCTGATCGACCGCTCGGTCCGCTTCTTCCGCAGGCTCGCGCGAGCGAGCGACAGCGATGCGGCGCCGCCTGCGCCGTCTGCCACCGCGGCCCGCGCGCCGCACGAGCTCCACCCCGCGCCATGAACAACCGACATCTGCTCCGAGGGCTGTTCCTGGTCGTCATCTCGCTCGCGTTCGGGATCGGCGCGCTGCAGTACCGGATCGGCCACTTCGACCGCGCCGGGCCGGGCCTGTTCCCGCTCATGGTGAGTTGCCTGCTGCTCCTGATCGGCATCGCGACGATCGTGCGCTCGCGCTACCTCGAGCGCGTCCCGCTCGAGTTCAACTACCGCAACATCGCGATCATCCTGGCGAGCCTGTGCGGCTTCGCGATCGTGAGCCTGTACCTGAAGATGATCGCCGGCATCGTCTTCATGGTGTTCTGCGCCTCGTTCGCCGGCGGCCACTTCAACTTCTGGCGCAACATCAAGATCGCCGCCGGCCTGATCGGCATCGCGCTCGTCTTCCAGAAGCTGCTCGGCTTCAACCTGCCGCTCTACTAGCAGAACCGATGGACATCCTGCACAACCTCGCGTTCGGCTTCTCGCACGCGCTGACCTGGCAGAACCTGCTGTTCTGCGCGATCGGCTGCGTCGTCGGCACGCTCGTCGGCCTGCTGCCGGGCCTCGGCCCGCTGGCGACGATCAGCATCCTGCTGCCGCTCACGTACTCGATTCCGACCGGCGGCGCGCTGATCATGCTGGCCGGCATCTACTACGGCGCGCAGTACGGCGACAGCGTCAGCGCGATCACGATGAAGATCCCGCACGCGAGCTCGATCGTCGCGTGCATCGACGGCTACAAGATGACGCTGAAGGGCCAGACCGGTCTCGCGCTCTTCACTGCCGGCATCTCGAGCTTCATCGGCGGCACCGTCGCGATCATCGTCCTCTCGTTCTTCGCGCCGATGCTCGGCGAGGTCGCGTTCCTGTTCGGGCCCGCCGACTACTGCGCGCTGATGCTCGTCGGCTTCGTCTGCGTCAGCTTCGTCACCACCGGCAACCTCCTCGACGGCCTCGCGATGTGCCTGATCGGCGTCCTGCTCGGCCAGGTCGGCACCGACGTCAACAGCGGCCAGGAGCGCTACACGCTCGGCTTCCCGTTCCTCGCCGAAGGCATCGGCCTGATCAGCATCGCGCTCGGCTGCTTCGGCATCGCCGAGATCACCAAGAACCTCGACAACAAGGACGAGCGCACGCCGTTCAACGGCAAGATCCACCTGATGCCGACGTGGCAGGAGTTCAAGCGGATCATCCCGAGCGCGCTGCGGGGCAGCGTGGTCGGCTCGTTCCTCGGCATCCTGCCCGGCGGCGGGCCGACGATCGCGCAGTTCGCCGCCTACGCGATCGACAAGAAGGTCAGCAAGTACAAGGACGAGATCGGCACCGGCGTGATCGAGGGCGTCGCCGGCCAGGCTGCGGCCGACGAGGCGGCGGCGCGGACGAGCTTCATTCCCCTGATGTCGATCGGCATCCCGGAGAACGCGGTGATGGCGCTGATGATGGCGGCCTTCATCATCAAGGGCATCCAGCCCGGGCCGAACATGATCGCCGGCCACCCCGACCTCTTCTGGGGGCTGGTCGCCAGCATGTGGGTCGGCAACGTCTTCCTGGTCGTCCTCAACGTGCCGCTGGTCCGCTACTGGCTGTCGGTGTTCAAGATCCCCTACGCGGTGCTGTTCCCGTCGATCCTCTTCTTCTGCTGCATCGGCACCTTCAGCGTCAACAACAACCTCGACGACATCTTCATCACCGCCCTGTTCGGCTTCATCGGCTACATCTTCCTGCGCCTCGACCTAGACCCGGCGCCGCTGCTGCTCGGGTTCATCCTCGGGCCGATGCTCGAGGAGAACTTCCGCCGCGCGCTCCTCATCAGCCGCGGCAGCTTCAACATCTTCGTGACCCGGCCGATCAGCGCGACGCTGCTTGCGATCATCGCCGCGTTCGTCGCCTGGCAGATCGCGGCGTTCGTCGTCCAGAGCCGCAGGAACGGAGCGGCGCGCTCGCGGGTGCCTGCCGAACCCGCGGTCTGAGCACAGCGCTTGCCATGCGCTTGCATGGGCCCGACGGCAGGGCAGAGCGAGGTGTCGAGATGCCGCACGTGATCGTCAAGATGTACCGCGGCCATTCGGAGGACGAGAAGCTCCGTCTCACCGACGCGATCGTGCAGGACGTGATGAACGCGACCGGCTGTGGCGAGGAGTCGGTTTCGGTCGCGATCGAGGACGTCGAGCCCGAAAAATGGGCCGACTCCGTGTACCGGCCGCTCATCCTCGAGAGCCGCGGCAAGCTCTACAAGAAGCCGGGATACGACCCGTTCGACTGAGGCTTCGCGCCATCGCAGAGATGTCCGACACGACGGCGCGGCCGTCGGCGACAGCGCATCGCCGCCGTCGGCCTGAGCATGCGAGAGCGCCGGTGACGGCGTGCCCGGCAAGGAGACGACGATGATCCGCAAGCTCTCGAGCGGCCAGTACCGGCTCTACTCGCGCAAGGCCGATCCGAAGACCGGCAAGCGCCGCAACCTCGGCACCTTCGCGAGCCGCGAAGCGGCCGAGAAGCACGAGCGCGAGGTTCAGTACTTCAAGCGCAACGGCTGAGCGCGAGATCAGAACGAGAGCGACGCGCCGACGACGACGGTCGCGGGGCGACCGTTGTAGACCGCCGGGTACGGACCGCCGCGCGTCGCCGCGATCGCCGCGACGTGGAGGTCCCAGCCGCGGACGACGATGCCGGCACCGACGCTGACGTCGCCGCGCGCCTTGCCGGCGTCGCCCGCCGCCGATTGCAGCGGTGCGAGCACGCCGACGTGCGCGAAGACGCGCGCGCGCTCGTCGAGCGGAACGTGCGCGTTGGCTTCGACGTACGCGGTCGCGACGTTGCGGCCGTAGTAGTCGGGCGAGAGATAGACACGCGCGCTCCACTCGCGCGCGAGCAGCCCGACGTAGCCTTCGACGAAGTCGTAGCCGGCGCTGCCGACGAAGTGCGAGCCGACGACGCCGATCTCGACGGTCGTGCGGTCGAGCGTCGTCGCGAGCCAGCCGGCGTACGCCGTCAGCTGCGGATAAGCGTCGTGCTCGGTCAGCGCCGCGGACGTCGCCGAAGCGCCGGCGTACCAGCGCTCGGCGCCTTCAAAGTTCGCCGTCAGGCGCGCGCTGGGGTTCGAGTTGCTGAGCGAGACACCGCGATAGCGGTAGTCCGAGTCGACGCCGATGGTGGCGGTGAGCTGGCCGTGCGCTGCCGGCGCGAGCAGCAGGATCGCCAGGCCGCAGCCCCGCCGCATCGTGCGGGGCAGCGCTCGCACGTCAGCGCGGCGCGATCGAGGCGGCCATCGGACCGGCGGCAGCGCAGTCGCACGCGCACGCCGCGCCGGCGCGGACGAGGCTCGCGCAGGCGTCGATCCGTCCGCCGGCGCCGACCGCGAGAGCGGCGGCGATCGGCTCGCCAGCGCGCGCATTGCCGCGTGCCTCGCGCATCAGCGCGAGCAGGCCGCTGACGTGCGCCGCCGCGTACGACGCGCCGGTGACCACGGTCCAGCGCGAGATCGGCACCGTGGTCGGGACGTCGCTTCCCGGCGCTGCGACCATTCCGGCCGGCGCCGCGCCGCCGCCTTCGTCGACGACGGCGACGACGCCGCGCAGCGCCGCCGGAAAGCCGCCGCTCGGGAGCGTGCGGTCGGCGGCGGCGACCACGCCGATGCCACGCTCGAGCGCAGCGCGCACGAGCTGCTCGATCAGGCGGTCGGCCGGCCCGGCCAGACTGAGGTTGATCACTCGCGCGTCGCGGTCGATCGCCGCATGCATCGCGAGCGCGATGCTGAGCGTCGTGCACACCGTCTCGTCACCCGCCTGCCGGCATGCGCGCAGCGCGAGCAGCCGCGCGTCGGGTGCGACGCCGGCGATGCCGACGCCGTTGTCGGCGCGCGCGGCGACGATGCCGGCGACCGCGGTGCCGTGGCGCTCGGCCGGGTCCGAGCGGCTGCCGATGAAGCTCGCGCGCTCGGCGATCTGATCGGCGAGGTCGGGGTGGTCGGGCTGGACATTGCTGTCGATCACGGCGACGCGAACGCCCTTGCCGGTCGCGGTCGCGTGCATCTCGCTCAGATGCCACTCGCGCGCTGCCGGCTGCATCGCGAACAGCGGATCGTCGTGGCCGAGCGGATGGAAGACGTTCATCGGCTGCGCCCAGGCGACGCGCGCGTCGCGCGCGAGCTGCGCCGCGACCTCGGCGGCGCGCAGCGGCGCCGGAACGTCCATCACGTAGCAGTCGACGCCGACCAGCGGCATCGGCCAGTCGGTCACGAGGGCGAGGCCGTTGCTGCGCGCGAGCGCGACCGCGATGCCGCGCCGCGTCGCGCTGCCCTGCGCGTCGGCGTAGCCGGCGCTGTAGCTGCCGTCGGGACGGAAGTGCGGCGGCGGCAGCTTCAGCAGCACGAGCACCTGGTGCTCGGCGCGCGCTGCGGTCTCGCTCGGGTCGGCGACGTCGGCGGCGCGCGCCGCGAGCGAGACGACGAGCGCAACGGCGACGAGCAGCTTCGTCATCGCGCCGCCTCGCTCTGCAGCGACTCGACGCGCGCGACGGCGCGCTCGGCGCGCAGGCGCGCGAGCGCTGCTGCGGTCGGCTCCGGCAGACGCAGCAGGTAGGCGTCGACCGCGGTCGGTCCGCCGACGATCCGCGCGCCCGCGGAGCGCAGCGCACCGCTCGTCTCCGCCTGCGTCGCGTCGGCGCGGAAGACGACGATCGCGTTCGCGTCGACGACGGCGGCGCTGCCGAGCGCGCGGTACGTCTCGGCCGGCCGCAGCACCCAGGCCAGCGCGAACGCCATGACCAGGATCACCGCCGCCTGCACCGCGACCGCGAGCTGCAGGCCCTGGCGCCACCATTGCAGCGCCGCCGGCCGCGGCGCTGGGCTCGCGGCGACGTCGAGCCGCGCCCGCAGCGCCGCCCAAGCGCGGTCGACGTCGGCGGGCGCCGCGCCGTCGGGCGCGAGCGTTCGCCAGTGGATCTGCGCCGCGAGATCGGCCTGACACGCGCTGCAGTGCGCGACGTGCTCGCCGACCTCGGCCGCCTCGGCCTTGCCGAGCGTGCCGTTGGCGAGCCAGGGCAGTAGCTGCTGCGCGGCTTGGTGCTCGTCGCCACCGAGGCGGACGATGCGCGCGTTCACGACGACGCCTCGAGGCGGCCGTGCAGCGCGGCGCGCAGGCGCCTGCGGCCGTGGAACATCCGCGTCTTCACGGTGTCGACCGGGCAGTCGACGATGCGCGCGATCTCGGCGTACGCGAGGTCGTGGAAGTACGTCAGGACGACGACGGCGCGCTGCTCGGCCGAAAGCGTGTCGAGCGCGCTCGCGAGCGTCGCCTGCGTCTGCTGGCGGATCGCGGCCTGTTCCGGACCGGCGTCTTCGCAGGCGAGCTCGTCGACGCCGGTTGCGTCGACCGGCTCGTCCTGGGTGCGCAGCGCCTTCAGCACGGTCCGGTACGCGATCGCGAAGATCCAGGTCGAGACCTTGCACTCGCCGCTGTACGTCGCTGCACGTCGCCAGACGACGAGCATCGTGTCGTTCAACGCCTCCTCGATGATCGTCGGCCGCGGCGTGACGAGGCCGAGGAAGCGGGCGAGGCGCGGGTGGTAGATGCGGTAGAGCGCCTCGAAGGCGCGCAGGTCGCGGGCGACGATGCTCGCCATGAGCGACTGGTCGTGCGCGTCGGCGCTGCGCCTGGGCGACGGCGGGGCCTGGGAAGGAGCGAGAAGTTTGCGCAGCATCCGAGCCTCATCGCCACGTTAATGCCGGCGGCGGCGCAAACGGTTCATTCCTTGCGGCGGCCGAGCAGCCGCCGCCATCCCGCCACCGCGCCGCGCGCCGCCGGGTGCGCCCGCGAGACCAGCAGCATCCCCGACAGATAGAGCGCGTTGAGGACGCGGCTCGCGCGCTCGATGCTCATCCCGGGCCACCGCGCGATCTCGCCGAGCGACGACGAGCGCTGCTCGAGGCGCGCGACGGTCGAGCTGATCGCGCCCTTCAGCGGTGGCAGGTCGCGGGCGTCGTCAGCGGCGACGACGCGGTACGCGGCGCGCCCGTCGATCTCGCTCAGCAGCAACCCCCGCGGGCCGTGCAGGGCCACGGTCCAGACCAGGCCGGTGATCGGGTGGTACTTCTCGGGGCTGGCGACGCGCTCGGCGAGGATGCTGCCCGGCGGCCGCACGCCGGGAGGCTCGGCACTGACGAGGCGCAGCTGCGAGAGCGCGAACGTCGCCGCCATCGCTTCGGCCGAGCGCGGCGAGTGGTAGAGCGCCTCGCGCGGGAAGACGGTCACCGGCCAGACGAACTGGCCCTGCTCGAGATAGAGCAGCGCAGCCTCGTGGTGGCGCAGGCACGCCGCGATCACCTCGAGGACGTCGCTCGTGGTCGGGTCGCTGCGGATGCGACGCAGGTCGGAGAGCAGCGTCGTCGGCAGCAGTGTCGCGCGGCCCGGGCTCGCCTCGAGCTCGAACCGCCCCTCGTTGCGGGCCCGGCGGAAATCGCTGACGCGCCACAGGTCGGACGGATCGAAGGTCTTCATTCAGGTCGGATGCGCACTCCTTCTCTCCCTGCGCCCGGATGGTACGCGCGTCGGCTCCGCTAGAGTCGCGCCGGCAGCAACGGGAGCCGGCGATGCCGATGGACGTCGTGGACTACCAGATCAACGGTGCCGAGATGCAGTTCGTCGAGGTCGAGCTCGACCCCGGCGAGGCGGCGATCGGCGAGGCCGGCAGCATGATGTTCATGGACGCCGGCATCGAGATGGACACCGTGTTCGGCGACGCGTCGGGGCAGGGTGGCAGCGGACTGCTCGGCAAGCTCCTCGGCGCCGGCAAGCGGCTCGTCACCGGCGAGTCGCTCTTCACCACCGTCTACACCAACCAGGGCAGCGGCAAGCGCCGCGTCGCGTTCGCCGCGCCGTACCCGGGCAAGATCCTCGCGATGGACCTGCGCCAGCTCGGCGGCACGCTGGTCTGCCAGAAGGACGCGTTCCTCTGCGCCGCGCGCGGCGTCTCGCTCGGGATCTGGTTCCAGCAGCGGCTCTCGGTCGGCTTCTTCGGCGGCGAGGGCTTCATCATGCAGCGGCTCGACGGCGACGGGCTCGCGTTCGTGCACGCCGGCGGCACGATCGTTCGCCGCGAGCTGCAGGCCGGGCAGCCGCTCTTCATCGACACCGGCTGCATCGTCGCGCTGACGCCGAGCGTGACGTTCGAGATCCAGTACGTCGGCAAGATCAAGACGGCCCTCTTCGGCGGCGAGGGACTCTTCTTCGCCAAGGTCACCGGGCCCGGATCGGCGTGGCTGCAGAGCCTGCCGTTCTCGCGACTCGCTTCGCGCATCTTCGCGGCAGCACCGCAGCGCGGCGGCTCGAAGGACGAAGGCTCGGTGCTCGGCGCGGGGGCGATCGGCGGCGTGCTCGGCGGAATCTTCGGCGACGAGGACTGAGCGTGCTCGCGCGGTCGCGCATCGCGCTGCTGTCCGCGTGGCAAGCGACGTGCGCGCGACACGAGTGGCAAACGCCGTGCGTGCGCCGCTCATGACATCTCCCGATCACCTTCGCGCGCGGTCTTCGTAAGCTCGGTTGCACCGAGAACGCAGACGCGCTTGCAAGAGCGCGCGACAAGAGGAGACATCGATGGCCACGCTCTCGCCACGTCGCCGCCATGAGGCCGCGACTCTCTGGATCGCTTCGCTTGCAACTGCCGTCGCGCTCGTCGGCTGCGGTGGCGGCGGCGGGGGATCGTCGTCGGGCGCCGCCGATCCGGCCGCGACCGTCGACCCGAAGACGATCCTCGCCGGCAACGACCCTGCCAACCCGATCCAGATCCTCTCGACCGAGCCGAACCTGATCAGCAACGGCGACGCGCTCGTCTCGGTGGCGCTGCCGGCGGGAACCGCGGCGAGCGCCGTGCGCGTGCTCGCCGCCGGGAGCGACCAGACGTCGCACTTCCAGGAGACCAAGCCGGGGCTCCTGCTCGGCGTCGTCAACGGCTTGCCCGTCGGCCCGAGCTCGATCGACGTCGTGCCGGCGGCGGGCGGCGCGACGATGGCAACCGTCGCGGTCCGCAACTGGCCGATCCAGGGTCCGATCGTCTCGGGTCCGCACCAGACGCCGTTCTTCTGCCAGACGCAGCAGTTCCTCCTGCCCGACGGCAGCTCGCTCGGCGCTGCGCTCGACGGCGATTGCACGGTCGCGACGCAAGTCACGTACATGTACCGCGCGACCAGCGGCGGCGCGCTCAAGCCGATGCCGTCGACGACCACACTGCCGTCCGACGTCGCGATGACGACGACGACCGCGGGCGTCACCGTTCCGTTCGTCGTTCGTGTCGAGACCGGCACCGTCGATCGCGGCATCTACCAGAGCGCGGTGCTGCACGACCCGACCAAGGAAGCGACGCCGACTCCGCTCGCGCCGCCGAAGGCGTGGAACCGGCGGCTGATCGCGATCGAGGGCTTCGGCTGCCCCGGCGGCTGGTACATCCAGGGCGCCGCCGAAGGCAACCTCGCGATCGCCGGCTTCGATTTCAGCCTCCTCAACCCCGACCGGCTCGGCGAAGGCAACGCGATGTTCGCCAACACCCTGATGCACGCGTCGAACAACTGCAACGCGGTGCTCGAAAGCGAAGCGGCGATGATGTCGAAGGAGCGCTTCATCGAGGAGCACGGCGTTCCCGACTTCACCGTCAGCGCCGGCTGCTCGGGCGGCTCGTACGGCAGCGCGCAACCCGCCGACCGCATCCCGAAGCTCTTCGACGGCGTCATGCTGCTGTGCACGTTCCCCGACCCGTTGAGCATCGCCTTCTCGGGGTCCGACGGTCACCTGCTCACGCATCTCTTCTTCGCCACCAACCCGGGCGTCTTCAGCGACGCGCAGATCGCGGCGATCACGGGCTACAAGAGCGTGAAGGCGTTCACCGACGCGGCGAACCAGGCCGGCCGCACCGATCCGGTTCCGAACCGGGTCGACTTCCCCGGCTACGTCTCCGCGCCATTCAACGCCATCGTTCCAGTCGGGATCCGCTACGACCCGATCGCGAACCCGACCGGCATCCGCGGCACCGTCTACGACGCTGGCAAGAACATCTACGGCGTCGACCCGGCGACGGGCTTCGCGCTCAGGCCGTTCGACAACGTCGGCGTCCAGTACGGCCTCGACGCGCTCAACGCCGGAGTCATCGACGTCAACCAGTTCATCCTCCTCAACAGCCAGGTCGGCGGCTACGACCAGGACGCCAACTACGTGCTGGGCCGCACCACCGGCGACCCCGGCGCGATGAAGCGCGCACAGCAGTCGGGCCTGCAGCTCGGCGGCAACGGCGGGCTGTCGTCGATTCCGGTGTTCGACGTCAGCGGCATCTACAACGACGACTCGGGCTACCACTACCAGTGGTTCCACTTCGCGCTGCGCGACCGCATCGCCGAGTGGAACGGCAACGCCGACAACGAGGTCATGTGGCGCGGCAACCCGGTACCGGCCGCGCCGGCGTGGAACGCGTTCATCCAGTGGGTCGCCGCGTACAAGGCCGACACCGGCCCGGGAACGCAGCGCGAGAAGGTGATCCGCAACAAGCCGGTGCAGGACGGCTGCTGGAACGGCGACACCTTCATCGCCGAGCCGCAGACGCTGTCGAGCAAGCCGAACACGGCGTGCAACGCGCTCTTCCCGTCGTGGACGGCGCCGCGCCTCGTCGCCGGCGGGCCGGTCGCCGCCAACATCCCGAAGTGCGACCTGAAGCCGGTGACCGCGTCCGACTACACGGTCCCCATGACGGCGCAGCAGCTGAACGCGATCAAGCGCATCTTCTTCACCGGCGTGTGCGACTGGTCCAAGCCCGGCAACCTCACCGGAGTCGTCCCGAACGGATCCTTCGGTCCTTCGCCGGACAACCTCGTCTTCTCGCTCCAGCCATGAAGTCTGCCAACGGACATCGGAGAACAACATGAAAGCTGTCGCCTTCGCTTCGCTGCTGCTGTTCGGCCTGGCCGGGCCTGCGGCCGCGCAATTCACCGGCCCGGTCGCTCCCGCCGCGTGGACGATCACGAACACCGGGACGCTGACCGGCGGCTCGCCGACGCTCGGCAGCGCCACCTTCAGCACGTCGACGCTCGCCCTCACCGGCAGCAACTCGGCGAGCCCGGACGGGCCGGGCGGCTTCTCGCCGAGCTGCTCGGGGGGCTTCTTCCAGACGCTCGGGCCTTGCCAGCTCCAGGTGAGCGTCAACCTGCCCGGCACCTACACGTTCAGCTGGTCGTACCTGACGTCCGACAACGCCGGCCCCGGTGGCGATCTGTTCGGCGTGATCGTCGATTCGACGCGGATCGTGCTCTCCGATTCGGGCGGCGCGAACGCGCAGGCGGGAACGCGCACCTTCGCCGCCGGATCGTCGTTCGGCTGGTTCATCAACTGCACCGACTGCATCGGCGGCTCGGCGAGCGCGACGATCTCTCAGTTCGCGTTCGCGCAGGCGGTCCCCGAGCCCGAGACATACGCGCTGCTCGTGGCGGGCGCGCTCGCCACCGCCGTCGGGGTGCGCCGCAGGCGCCGCGGCTAGCCTCGGCGAACGGTCGGCGCCTCAGCTCGCCGCAGCGCGCTCGGCCCGCGGCTCGGCGAGGAACGTCGAGAACGCGGTGCGGTACGAGGTCGCGCTGCGGTGGTCGTTGACGACCTCGACGAGCGTCCCGTCGCGCAGCCAGAAGCCGATCGCCCGCGCGTCGATCGCGACGCCGTCGCCGCCGGCGCCCTGCAGCAGCGGCGCCAGCGTGCGCTCGATCGCCGCGCGCTCGTCGCCGCTCGTCGCCACGGGATCGAACAGGAACAGCGTCTTCGCGGCAGCGCCTTCGTCGAGCACGCGCTCGATCTCCCAGCGCACGCCGGCGGTGGCCTTCATGACGATGACGATGCGCTCGGCGCGCCGGATCTTGTCGGCGACGTAGGCCTGCCATGCGGAGTCGGCGAGGAACTCGCGGTACGCGAGGCCGCCTTCGGTCGCGTTCTGCGTTCCCGGCTTGCCGACCGCGATCAGCGGCAGGTAGCCGTCGGCGACGTCGAACAGCTCCTCCTCGATGCGCACCGCGAGCGGGCGGTACGAGAAGAACCTGCTCCAGGGCGGCAGCCTGGGGGTCGGCAGCACGACGTCGTCGGTGTCGAAGGGTCGGAGATAGAGAAGGAAGCCGTCGTTCGGACGCTTCAGGACGTCTGAAACGCCGATGCCCCCGAGGCGCTTGCCGAGTGACTGCAGCCAAGCGGAAGCCTTGATGCCCACGACGGCGAGCGGCAGCGTCCATGCCAGCTGCACGGCGAGCTTCGAGGAGGCCGCGACGCAGTTCGGCAACAGGTCGCCCTTGCACGCCGCGGCGAATACGCTCATCGCGTTGTTCGCGCCGCCGAAGGTCAGAAGGTGCATCAGCGACATCACGAGGACGACCGCGCCGGCGAGCGAGAGCCCGTACGCCAGCGCCGCCTTCGGCGTGTGCATCGGCGTGCGCGGCAGGTCGAGCAGCTTGTTGACGTATGCGCAGGGGCCGGCGACGAGTCGCGGGTCGAGCGTCGCGACGAAGCTCGATCGCTCCGGCACGCCAGAGACCTGCCACAGGGAAGTCGCCACGACCGCGAAGAAGACGACCTGGACAAGCACGCCGATCGTCGCCAGCACGGCGAAGGTGCGGTCGAGATGGGGGAACGCGAACTGCAGGTTGTGCCACGCGTTCGCGATGATCAAGAGCATCAGAAACAGCGTCGCCGCGGCCAGGAACTTGAGGACGCGCGGGCGAACCGAGGTGATCGCGCGGTACATCCAGACGAGCATCCCGAGAATGATCGCGAAACCGATCACGAGGGCGATCACCCACAAGGTCGGATCGCCGCCGTTCTGCCGAGTCACGATCGCGTCGGCGCGCAGCGAGCGGATCGTGTTGTCCGCGATCGGGTAGAAGCCGATGACGCCGGTGAGCTCCCACACCGCGAACGCGATGCCGGCGAGCACGACGTGCAGCACGATCGCGCGCAGGAACTTGATGACGTAGAGCACGCGGAGGAGGACGCTCTCCGAAGGCGACTGGTCGAGCGTCACACGGTCCACGTCGCGGGCGCCGCGTGCGGGCGTCAGGCGTTGACCGCGATCCGCCGCCGCTGCCGGATCTCGTCGCGCGAGAAGCCGACCGCCTCCACGACCTTCGCGCTCGCCGCGAACGGCACTGCGACGCTCGCGCCTTCGCCGATCGCGAAGCTGCCTGCGGGATGGCCGTCGACGAAGGCGTCGATGCGATCCAGCCCGCTCGCCGTCAGCGTCGCCCGGCGCGCCGCCTTGTCGACGACGAACGCGAGCGCGCTCGGCGGCTCGGCACGAAGCAGCTCGACGCAGTGCATCAGCAGGTCGCCGTTGCCGGCGAGAAGGTCGTTGCGCGTCATCGCGTACGGCGTGCCGGCGATGCCGACGTCCTCGATCGTCAGTCCCTCGCTCGGCCCCGAGCGCGTCGCGCGGCGAAACGCGAAGCTGAGCCCGATTCCACTCGCGAGCGGCGGCAGCGCGAGCGGCGTTCCCTGCAGCGCCTTCTTGAGGTCGGCGTACTCCCAGACGTTGGCGCCGCCGGCGCCGGTCGCTTCGCCGACGCAGACGAACGGGCCGATCGCGTTGTCGACCCAGCCCGCGGAAAAGATGTCGCCCGACGAGTACGTGTTGGTGTCGCCGACCAGCAGCACCGGCCCCGGATAGCGCTGGCCGATCGCGTTGCAGTCGGCGCGCTCGGAGATCGGCACCGGTTGCGCGTAGAGCTCGCCGTTGCGGACCGCGGCGTCGAGCGACGCCTGCCACGGCGCGAGGTCTTCGGCGAGGCCGCGCTGCGCCGCCAGCTCGCGCGTGAACGTCGTCGCCAGCACCGAGAAGCGCACCGGCTCGATCGCCTTGGGCGTGAAGAACTGCAGCGAGTGCTCGGCGGCGAGGATGTAGCCGCCGGGGTTGCCGCGGACGTCGACGACGAGGCCGGCTTGCGGCAGCAGCGGCAGCAAGCGCAGCAGCTCGGCGACGAAGGGCTCGGGCTCGGTGTCGAACGCCCAGATGCGCAGATAGCCGATCGCTCCGCCGGGCGCCTGCAGCGACTGCGCGCGCAGCGTGTCGGGGATCGTCGTCCGGATCGTCGAGGCGGCGAGGCCGCGGCCGCGCGCTCTGCCGGCGACCGAGACCGCGCGCTTCGGGGTCGCCGGCGTCTCGCCGACGAGCGCCTCGGGTGCGAAGAAGAGCATCTTCGCCATCCGCACCGCAGCCGCGGCCGGATTGACCGCGCGCGTTCGCCGCAGCGCCTGGGCGCGGCGGCCGCCCGCGGGGCCGCCTGCGAGCAGGTTCGACACGGCGCCGGGGTCGACGACGCGCCACGGCACGCGTACCTCGCGCTCGCCGCCGACCGGAGCGCCGGCGGCGTTGGTCTTGCGGTAGCCGACGACGACCCACTCCTCGTCGGGCGGCGGGCCGAACTGCAGCGAGCGGAACGTGAGGCTCGCGACCGACGCGGCGCGCAGGCTGTCGGGACGTCCTGCGCATTCCTCGTCGGCGTGGCGAACGACGGCGCGGTCGATCGGCACGCCGTTCCAGTGCTGCACGACGACGCCCGGAACGAAGCCGGCGTCGAGCCCCGTGCCGACCTTGGTGACGACGTACGTCGGCGCGGCGTCGGGACCGTACATCTCGATCAGGAACGGCAGCGCCGCGACCTTGCCCGCGAACGCCGCCGGCCACGTATAGCGCGTGTGGTAGTCGCGAAGCTGCGTGACGATCGCGGCGAGCTCGACGTGGAACGCGTTGTCGTCGAACGCGCGGACCTGCGTGCGCAGGATGCGCAAGCGCTGGACCGGGTCGAAGCCATAGCGCGCGCGCTTGAGCGGCAGGTGCGTGTACACGCCGCCGATCACGGTCTCGAAGGCGTCGAGCAGGCGCAGCCGCTCGGCGGTCGAGAGCGCGGCCGGCGCCGGCAGCGTCGCGCCGGCTGGGGCGCGCGAACGCCTG